>CAKZXZ010000269.1 GCA_937883775.1 uncultured Paracoccaceae bacterium | reverse complement strand
TCAGCTTGTTGGCCGCAGCGCGACCGCCCTGAACCTCGAAGCTGACCATATTGCCACCCCGTGCGCCCAGCAGATGGGCCGCACGGTTGTGATCTGGATGATCGGGCCGCGTCGGGTAAAGCACCCGTGTCACACCGGGCAGACCAGCAATATGATCGGCCAGCTTGGCCGCGTTTTCTTCAGCCCGGTCATAGCGCAGATTGAAACTGTAAAGCCCGCGCTCCGCCAGCCAGCAATCAAACGGGCTGGGCGTCAGGCCGGTTGTGACCGCCGTCACATAGATCGCCTCGCGATGGGTCGGATCAGCAGCAGCGACATAGCCCAACGTAACATCAGAATGCCCTGCCAGCAGCTTGGTAACCGAGTGGATGATAACATCCGCACCATGCTGGAACGGCTGGTAGCTGCGCGGCGTGGTGAAGGTATTGTCCACCACCAGAAGGATTGACTTTGCCTTGCAAAGCTTTGAAATCGCTTTAATATCGGCCATCCGCAAAGTCGGGTTCGAAACCAGCTCGACCAGCACCATGCGTGTGTTGGGCTGCAAAGCAGCCTCTATCGCCGCAGCATCTGTCGGATCCGCAAGCGAGGTTTCTACCCCAAAGCGCGGAAGCTCTTCGCGCATCATCCGCAGCGACCGCCCATACAACTGATCGCCGCCAAGCACATGATCGCCCGCTTTCAGCAGCCCCAGCATCGTCGCCGTGATCGCCGCCATGCCAGACCCAACAATAAGCCCACCCGTCGCCCCTTCCAACGCATCAATCTTGCGCGCCAGAACATCTGCGTTGGGATGCCCTTCGCGGGCGTAGGTGTAGCCTTTCGCACGCCCTTCATATTGGTCGTCCAGCGCATCCGGACTGTCAGATGCATAAACGACCGAGGGCTGCAGCGGCGTGACAACTGCGCGCGATGAGCTTTCGGGCCAAGCTGTCCGACGTATGATTTCATCGCTCATAGCGCGCTCAACCCCTCGCGAAAGCGGCGCATATTCGCCTGATATCCCAGCGCCGAGGCTTTTAGCCCTGCAATCGCCTGATCGTCCAGCGCGCGCACGACCCGGCCCGGAACCCCCATCACCAGTGATCCATCAGGGATCTCTTTGCCTTCAGTAATCAACGCGCCTGCCCCGATCAGACAATTGTTACCGATCTTTGCGCCATTCAGAACCGTCGCGCCCATGCCGATCAGGCTTTGATCGCCAATCGTGCAGCCGTGCAGCATCGCCTTGTGGCCAATCGTGCAGTCACGCCCGATGGTCATGGGAAAACCCATATCCGTATGCAGGATGCTGTTCTCCTGAATATTCGAGCCTTCGCCCACAACAATCGCCTCATTGTCGCCGCGCAGTGTCGCGCCGAACCAGATCGAGCTGCCAGAGCCCAAGATCACCTTCCCGATGACATTGGCATCCGGTGCGACCCAGAAATCACCATCCTCGGGTAGAACGGGGGCATGATCGTCAAGCATATAAAGCGTCATTGGCGGTCCTCGAATTCAGCGTTTAGCGTGCGCACGGCATCTGCCAGATCAGGCTGCTGGGTGCGGCGCATCCGTTCCGACATGATGATGGTTTTCAACCGCTCTTCGGTTTGGTCCAGATCATCATTGATGAGCACAAAATCATATTCGGCCCAATGGCTTATCTCGTCGCGCGATTTCTGCATCCGCGCGGCGATCACATCATCGCTGTCTTGCGCACGGGCGCGCAGACGGCGTTCCAATTCCGGGATCGACGGCGGCAGAATAAAGATCGACAGCACATGCTTGTCCAGCGGCGAGTTGCGGACCTGTTGCCCGCCTTGCCAGTCAATGTCGAACAGCACATCGCGCCCTGCATTGATCGCATCTTCGACAGGTGTCTTGGGAGAGCCGTAGCAATTTCCAAACACCTCGGCGTGTTCAAGCATCTCACCGGTCTCAATCAAGTGCTGAAATTCCTCGCGGGTGCGGAAAAAGTAATGCTCGCCTTCGATCTCGCCATCCCGCGGCGGGCGCGTCGTGGCCGAGACAGAGAACCTCAAACTGTCATCCCACGCCATCAGACGCCTTGCGAGCGTGGATTTTCCGGCCCCGGAGGGCGAAGACAGGATGATTAAAAGGCCCCGTCTGCTCATGTCTTACTCCACATTCTGAACTTGTTCCCGCATCTGGTCGATGGTCGCTTTCAGGTCAAGCCCAATGCCAGTCAGCGCGGTATCCTGCGATTTGGCGCAGAGGGTGTTGGCTTCGCGGTTGAACTCTTGCATCAGGAAATCCAGTTTGCGCCCAATCGGGCTGCCCTGCCCGATCAGATCGCGCGCTGCCCCGATATGAGCACCAAGCCGGTCGATTTCCTCGGTTACGTCGGCCTTGACGGCAAGCATGGCAAGTTCTTGGGCCAGACGGTCTTCATCGACACCGTCGGTGTTGTCCAGAACACGTACAAGATTGGTTTTCAGCGTCTCGGCCACCTGTGGGCGACGCGCATCGGCAGCTTGCGCCGCCTTTGTCGTCAGCGTCTCAATCGTGTCGAGCTGCGCCGCCAACACCTGCTCCAAAGCCGAGCCTTCGGCCGCACGCATTGCGATGAAATCGCTCAGAACCACCTCGAAATCCGCGACAAGGGCCGCTTTGAGCGGGCCCGTGTCCTGTGTTGCCTGCGCGGCATCCATCACCCCCCGTGCAGACATCAGATCCAGCGCTGTAATCGGTGCCACTGTGATCCCTTGCGCCTGTGCACGACCTTCCAGATCGCGCAGGGTTTCAAGAACTTTCGCCAAATGCGCCTCGTTGATTGACAACGCGCCGTCGCCTTCGTCGCGCGTGATCCGCAAGCCAATTGTGACGTTGCCACGAGCGATATGTTGGGTGATCTGTGCCTTGATCGCCTGCTCAAGCCCATCGACCCAGTCCGGCAGCCGCAACCGCACATCCAGCCCTTTGGCATTCACGCCACGCACATCCCAACTCCAGGCATAATCATGCGCGGCCTGGGCATGGGTGGCAAAGCCGGTCATTGAAGCGAGCATGGCTGTTAACCTTTTAGTTCTTTTTCATACCAAATTTGAAACAACCCATGCGATATTAACGCATGAGTAAGGTTTGTTAGGCAACGGTTAAGCATGAATGACCCACGCCGACAAGCGTCGTACCCCACCATGATCGTGGGCATGCTGATAGGCCGAAAGGGTTTGAATTGTCATATGTTATCCCGTTCTCCAACGGTCAGAAAGGACGCGAGATGCGCCAAACTCATTCGCGCAGCCCAGCGGGTCATTCGATCATCGCACAGGTCGAGGCGTATTGGTCAGATCAACGTAACGGCGCCGCTGTTCCAGCCCGTTCGGATATCAATCCACGCGGGATCGAAGCAGCGCTGAGCCATGCGTTTATCCTTGAACGCGTCGCGCCCGGGATTGCGCGATTTCGCCTTGCAGGCGGTCATCTGTGCGATCTGATGGGGATGGACGTGCGCGGAATGCCGATTACGACGATGATGGACACCGACGCCCGTGTCGGCCTTGTCACGCCTCTGGAGGCTGTCTTCAAAAAGCCCGCTATTGCCAAGTTCAGCCTTCTCAGCCCCCGCAGCATAGCGCGCCCGGCCATCAATGCGACAATGGCGTTGTTTCCATTGACCGACAGTCAGGGAGATGTCACGCGCGCCCTTGGATGCCTTGTCAGCGAGACGCGCATCGGGCGCACACCGCGCCGCTTTGCGCTGGAGGACGTGCAGGTCAACGAAATCGGCAAACCGCGGCCGCAAGTCTACACAAATGGCGCGCATCTGCGTCTGGTCAGCTCGCGCGACTGATCTAACAACGCGGCTGCCAGCGTCTTACAAAAAAGCCCGGTCGCTGAGCGGCCGGGTTTTGTATATCATCGGTAATGTGCCTTGGCCGGATCACCCTGAGGCATCACGTCGCTGCCAACGGTATTGCACTGAAAATCGTTATTGTATACGTCAGTATACAAATAGCAAAGATCACCATCCCAGACTGTCGATTTATCTGTGATAAACGAAAAAATCGGCTCCCAATCAGTAACTTACCAATTCGCCGGATCCAAGCCATGAGCCTATACACCGAATATCGCAGCGAGATCGAAACGCGTAAAGAACAAGGGTTGAACCCAAAACCCATCGACGGCGCAGACCTCACTCAAGAGATCGTCGCGCAGATCAAGGATACCGCACATCCCCACCGGGCTGAGTCGCTTGATTTCTTCATTTACAACACCCTGCCCGGCACCACAGGCGCCGCAGGCGTCAAGGCCGCCTTCCTCAAAGAGATCATTCTAGGCGAGGCCGTTGTCGACGAAATTTCAACGCGCTTCGCGTTCGAGCTTTTGTCGCACATGAAAGGTGGCCCCTCGATCGAGGTTTTGCTGGATCTGGCGCTTGGCACAGATGCCAAGATCGCGGCACAGGCCGCCGACGTGCTCAAGACGCAAGTGTTCCTTTACGAGGCTGATACCGACCGGCTGAAAGACGCTTTGGCTGCTGGCAATCCGATCGCCCGCGAGGTCCTTGAAAGCTATGCAGAGGCCGAGTTCTTCACCAAGCTTCCCGACATCGAGGAAGAGATCAAGCTAGTGACTTATATCGCTGCCGAAGGCGATATCTCGACCGATTTGCTGTCGCCAGGCAATCAGGCGCATTCGCGCTCTGACCGGGAACTGCACGGGAAATGCATGATTACCGAACGCGCCCAGGCCGAGATCGAAGCCCTTAAACTGCAGCACCCCGACAAGCGCGTGATGCTGATTGCTGAAAAAGGTACAATGGGCGTTGGTTCGTCCCGGATGTCGGGCGTCAACAATGTCGCCCTTTGGACCGGTAAAAAAGCCAGCCCTTACATTCCCTTCGTGAATATTGCCCCTGTCGTTGCCGGTACAAACGGCATTTCCCCGATCTTTTTGACGACGGTCGGCGTGACCGGTGGCATCGGCGTCGATCTCAAAAACTGGGTGAAGAAGCTTGATGAAAACGGAAAGCCGATCCTTAACAATGACGGCAATCCGATCCTTGAGCAGACGTATTCAGTCGATACCGGCACTGTCCTGAAGATCAACACCAAGTCCAAGACCCTCTATGATGAAGCGGGCGATGAAGAACTGGCCGATCTGTCGGCCTCTTTCACGCCGCAAAAGGTCGAATTCATGAAAGCGGGCGGTTCTTACGCCATCGTCTTTGGTAAAAAGCTGCAGACCTTTGCCTGCGAAACCCTTGGCATCGAACTGAAATCCGCTTTCGCACCGTCCAAGGAAATTACGCATGAAGGCCAGGGCCTGACTGCGGTTGAAAAGATCTTTAACGCCAATGCGCGCGGCGTCACGCCGGGGGCCGTACTGCATGCCGGGTCTGACGTGCGGGTCAAAGTCAACATTGTCGGCTCGCAAGACACGACGGGCCTGATGACCTCGCAAGAGCTTGAAGCGATGGCCGCAACGGTCCTGTCGCCCTCTGTGGACGGCGCCTATCAGTCAGGCTGCCACACGGCGTCGGTCTGGGATCTCAAAGCGCAAGCCAACACGCCCAAGCTGATGGCCTTCATGCATAAGTTTGGGCTGGTGACAGCGCGCGATCCGAAAGGCGTCTATCATTCGATGACCGACGTTATCCACAAGGTGCTGAACGATATCACCGTGGACGACTGGGCCATCATCATCGGCGGTGACAGCCACACACGGATGTCCAAAGGCGTCGCCTTTGGTGCGGATTCGGGCACTGTTGCTCTTGCGCTCGCCATGGGTGAAGCGACGATGCCGATCCCTGAATCAGTAAAGGTCACTTTCAAAGGCCAAATGGCCGATCACATGGATTTCCGCGATGTGGTGCATGCGACACAGGCCCAGATGCTAAGCCAGTTCGGCGACAACGTCTTTCAAGGCCGGGTGATCGAAGTGCATATCGGCACTCTTCTGGCCGATCAGGCGTTCACCTTCACCGACTGGACGGCCGAAATGAAGGCGAAAGCCTCGATCTGTATTTCCGAAAATGACACGCTCATCAAATCCCTCGAGATCGCGCGCGACCGCATCCAGATCATGATCGACAAGGGCATGGAGAACGATCAAAAGATGCTCCAGGGGCTGATCGACATTGCCGAGACCCGCATCGCCGAGATCAAATCCGGGACAAAACCCGCTTTGGCCCCGGATGACACGGCAAAGTATTTCGCCGAAGTCGTCGTGGATCTTGATGAGATCAACGAACCGATGATCGCCGACCCGGATGTTAACAACGCCGATATTTCAAAGCGCTACACCCATGATACAATCCGCCCAATTTCATATTACGGCGCCGAGAAGAAGGTTGATCTGGGCTTTGTCGGATCGTGCATGGTGCATAAGGGCGACGTGAAGATCGTGGCGCAGATGCTGCGCAATCTGGAAGCACAAGAAGGCGAAGTGCAGTTCAAGGCGCCGCTGGTCCTTGCCGCGCCGACTTACAATATCATCGACGAGTTGAAGGAAGAAGGTGATTGGGCCGTCTTGCAGAAATACTCAGGCTTTGAGTTTGATGACGCTGCGCCGAAAACCGATGCACGGACCGAGTATGACAACATCCTCTATCTGGAACGACCGGGCTGTAACCTGTGCATGGGCAATCAGGAAAAAGCGGCCAAGGGGGACACGGTGCTGGCCACCTCGACCCGGCTGTTTAAAGGACGCGTGGTCGAGGATACCGATGAAAAAGCAGGCGAGTCCCTCTTGGCCTCGACCCCGGTTGTTGTGCTTTCGGCAATCCTGGGCCGCACTCCGACGGTTGAAGAGTATAAAGCCGCAGTTGAAGGGATTGACCTGACCAAATTCGCACCTCCGCTGCAAAAGCCAGCGACCACACGGTCGGCGCATTTCTGATCCAATATGCGCGATAAAACAGCGAAGGCGATCCGTGGCAAACTGCGGATCGCCTTTTTTGTCAGCATCTACCCTTTGGGCTGCGATGATCCGTTATCGTTTGGACATCTCTAAGTGCATAGACCACACCACAAACCCGCAACGCATGGAGCCTTCCTGATGCCAACCCGTCCCAAACTTGGCGCTCTTGCAGTCATGATCCGCAACGACGAGGTGCTGCTGGTCAAACGGCGCAATGAACCCGATGCGGGCCTTTGGGGCTTTCCAGGCGGTCATGTTGAGCTGGGCGAAACTGCGCTTGACGCCGCCAGTCGCGAATTGAGGGAAGAGACCGGTGTGATCGGTACACCGCTGACATATCTGACAAATGTTGATGTCATCACCCATGATGCCAACAACGCGGTCATGTTCCATTTCCTGCTGGCTGCCGTGTTGTGTGACTACGTTTCAGGCATGCCTGTTGCGCAAGACGACGTCAGCGCGGCTGGATGGCACGCAATTCCGGACATTCTGGGCGGGAAGGTCCCATGCAGCCAGCATGTGGACGACGTGGTCATCCTGGCGCGAAAAGCCTGCGCGTGATCCGCGGTGTTTGGGCCTGCGCCTTGCGCGTTCTTCATTGCAGGCACAGGCGTTGAATATACACCACAACCGGTAGGAGTTTGCGCCCCGCCCTCGACAGGTTCACATCAACGCCGCTAGATAGCTCCAAAGGGAGCGTATCATGACCTCATTGTTGATCCTCAATGGTCCAAACCTGAATTTGCTTGGCACCCGCCAGCCTGAGATCTATGGCGCGACCACTTTGGCCGAGATCGAAGCGCTGTGCCGAACCCACGCGAAATCGCACGGTGTCGAAATCGTTTTTGCGCAGTCAAACCATGAAGGTGAGATGGTGGATTTGATCCACGCCGCGCGCGAATCACATGCGGGAATCATCCTGAATGCGGGTGCATATACCCACACATCCATTGCGTTGATGGATGCGATACAATCGGTCGAAATACCAACAATTGAACTTCATCTTAGCAACATTCACGCGCGTGAGAAGTTTCGAAAAAAGTCGTTTATCGCTAAGGTTGTGCTAGGCCAGATTTGTGGGTTTGGCGCCGCGGGATATCCTCTTGCCATCGACGCGATGCTGGCGCACTTGCGCTGAAATCTGCGCCATTATGGTGTGAAATCTCCGTGAAATCGCAAATTGCGACAACTGATACCTTCCCCTACGGCAGGTCAGAATGCAGTATGGAGTTGTTCCGTGAGTGGTGGCCTAAGGCCAGGGAACTTTGGGATGTGAACCTGCGTGATAGCGCGGCTCTCCACCCCGGCCCCGGTTTGACCGGGCAGCTGGCGCAAGACGTTATTGGTCGCGTTGTACAGTCAGTAGAATAACAGCGCCTCGCCCATCCCAACATGACGGGGCGCAGACCTAGCGGCACCGGTCTCCCCAGATCGGTGCCGCTTCCTCGGAAGGGATAACGAGTTGTCGACTGACCAGTAAAAAAGGCGCTGTCCCGATTGGGTCAGCGCCTTTTTACATTTTTTGTCGAGCGATTTAGCCTTGAACGGCTTTCGCGACCTCAGCGGCGAAGTCTTCTTCTTTCTTCTCGATGCCTTCACCGACCTCAAGACGCTTGAAGCCAACAACTTCGACACCGGCTTCCTTGGCAGCCGCCTCGACCGTCAAGTCGGGGTTCACCACAAAGGACTGACCCAGAAGCGTGACTTCAGACAGGAACTTCTTCATCCGGCCTTCGATCATCTTCTCGATCACCTGTTCGGGCTTGCCGCTTTCGCGGGCCTGCTCTGTCAGCACCTGCTTTTCGCGCTCGACGACAGACGGATCCAGATCGTCTGCACCCAGCGATGCGGGGTTCACAGCCGCGATATGCATCGCGATCTGCTTGCCGATGCCGTTATCCGCACCGTTCAGCGCGACAAGCACACCAATCTTGCCCATGCCGTCTGCGGCGGCGTTGTGCACATAAGAGACGACCGTCTCGCCTTCGATCGCGGCCATGCGGCGCACGCTCATGTTCTCACCGATCGTGGCGACCTTGGCGGTCACAACGTCTTCAACGGTCTTGCCGCCCATGTCAGCCGCTTTCAGCGCGTCAACATCGCTCACGCCCATGGCCACGTCCGCAATACCGGCGACCATTTCCTGGAATTCCGCGTTCTTACCAACGAAGTCGGTTTCGGAGTTCACCTCGACCGCAACGCCTTTGCCACCGTCCACTTTGACCGCGACAAGACCTTCAGCAGCCGTGCGACCGGACTTCTTAGCGGCCTTTGCGAGGCCCTTGGTGCGCAGCCAGTCAACGGCGGCGTCCATGTCGCCATCGGTTTCAGTCAGCGCTTTTTTCGCGTCCATCATGCCAGCGCCAGTTGTGTCGCGCAGCTCTTTGACCAATGCAGCAGTGATTGCCATGGTTTTCATCCTCTAAATCAGGGTGGTTCGGGCGGCCATTCAGCCGCCCG
>CAKZXZ010000268.1 GCA_937883775.1 uncultured Paracoccaceae bacterium | reverse complement strand
GCACCGCCGCAACCCTACAACTACCACCCACCCCCATGACCCAACTCCCAACCCCACGCGGCACGCTCACGCCCGACCGCCCGCTCAACGACCTCACCTGGCTCCGTGTCGGCGGCCCTGCCGACCACCTCTTCCAGCCCGCCGACCTCGACGATCTGAAAGCCTTCCTCAAAGCGCTGCCCGCAGGCATCGACGTTTTCCCAATGGGTGTCGGCTCGAACCTCATCGTCCGCGACGGCGGTATCCGCGCGGTCGTGATCCGCATGGGGCGGGGGTTCAACGGCATTGAAATCAACGACAACGAAGTCACCGCAGGTGTCGCCGCGCTCGACGCTCATGTCGCGCGCAAGGCGGCGGACGCGGGCCTCGACCTGACCTTCCTCCGCACCATCCCCGGCGCCATTGGCGGGGCCATCAGAATGAATGCGGGGTGCTATGGCTCCTACGTGGCGGATGTCTTCCACTCCGCCCAGGCCGTCACTCGCGAGGGCGAGAACAAGACGCTGACCGCCGAAGACCTCAACTTCGCCTACCGCCAGACCGATCTGCCCGAAGGTTGGGTCCTGACCCAAGCGACGTTCCGCGCACCGAAAGGCGACCCCGAGGCCCTTCACGCCCGCATGGAAGCGCAACTGAAAAAGCGCGATGAAACCCAACCCACCAAGGACCGCACGGCGGGCTCCACCTTCCGCAACCCCGCCGGATTTTCCTCGACCGGTCAAGCAGATGACAGCCACGAGCTGAAAGCCTGGAAGGTCATCGACGACGCCGGATTGCGCGGCGAAACGCTGGGTGGCGCGCAGATGTCGCCCAAGCATCCCAACTTTCTGGTTAACACCGGCACGGCCACCGCCGCCGATCTGGAAAACCTTGGCGAGCACGTGCGCAAAAGGGTTTACGAAACCAGTGGGATAGAGCTACAGTGGGAAATTATGAGGGTCGGTGAACCGGCTCCAAAAGGCACTGAAGAATAAACAAAAACGGGTCGCGACAGACGACCTGCGGTAAAACTGAGGCACACACGGGATGTCGAGCAGGACACCCCCGAAAGTGGCGGTACTGATGGGCGGACCTTCGGCTGAGCGCGAGGTGTCCTTGTCCACTGGGCGCGAATGCGCCGCCGCTTTACGGGACGAAGGTTTCAACGTGATCGAGCTGGACGCGGGTCCGGACCTGATGGCGCGTCTTGCGGACGCGGCGCCTGACGTCGTGTTCAACGCGTTGCATGGCCGCTGGGGGGAAGACGGCTGCGTGCAGGGCCTCCTTGAGTGGCTGCAAATTCCCTACACCCATTCGGGTGTGCTGGCCTCGGCGCTGGCGATGGACAAGCAGCGCAGCAAGGACGTCTACAAGATCCACGGCCTGCCTGTCGTGGAAAGCGTGATTGCCCCCGCCAAAGACGTCCAAGCCGCCCATGTCATGCCGCCGCCCTATGTGGTGAAGCCGAACAACGAAGGCTCCAGCGTTGGCGTTTACCTCGTCCATGAAGGCGATCAGCCCCCACGCCTGAATGCCGAAATGCCCGATGAAGTCATGGTCGAAGCCTTCGCGCCCGGTCGCGAACTGACAACAACCGTCATCGGCGATAAGCCCCTCACCGTCACCGATATCGTCACCGACGGCTGGTACGACTACGCCGCCAAATACGAAGAGGGCGGTTCGCACCACGTTGTCCCCGCCGATATCCCGCAAGACATTTTCGACACCTGCATGGATTACGCCCTCCGCGCCCATAACGCGCTGGGCTGCCGGGGAGTCTCCCGCACCGATTTCCGCTGGGACGAAAGCAAAGGCCTCGCAGGCCTGATCCTGCTGGAAACCAACACCCAGCCCGGCATGACGCCCACCTCGCTGACCCCCGAACAGGCGCAGAAAACCGGTATGAGCTTCGGCCAACTGTGCCGCTGGATGGTGGAGGATGCCTCATGCAACCGATGACCGCCACCAAACCCGCAGCCCCGCGCCGCGACCCCGCGCCATCGCGTTGGGCCTACCGGATGAACCGCCTCTGGCTGACGCCGCTCTTCCGCGCGGCACTGCGCGTCGGCCTGCCAGCCTTCCTCGTGATCTTCATCGCAGGCGCGTATTTCGCCAATCCCGACAACCGTGAAAAGGCGGGCCTGATGGTCGCCGATCTGCGCAACCAGATCGAAACGCGCCCCGAATTCATGGTTAAACTGATGGCCATCGACGGCGCGTCCGAGCCGCTGGCCGACGACATCCGCAGCGCCTTCCCGGTGGAATTCCCGATCTCCTCCTTCGATCTGGACCTCGCGCAGATGCAGCGCGATATTGAAGAGCTTGCCGCTGTTGAGGACGCCGCCGTGCGCATCAAGCCCGGCGGTATTCTTGAGCTGCAAATCACCGAGCGTATCCCCGCCATCGTCTGGCGCTCCCCCGAGGGCGTCAAGCTGCTGGACCGCGAAGGCTATGTCGTTGCCGACATTCCCGCGCGCCTTAGCCGCCCTGACTTGCCGCTCATCTCGGGTGAGGGTG
>CAKZXZ010000267.1 GCA_937883775.1 uncultured Paracoccaceae bacterium | reverse complement strand
GAAGTGCTGTCCGGCATGGGTCTGCACCTCGGCATGGATGTCGAGGACTGGCCGCCAGACAACATCGACGATCTGGCCAAGAAGTTCGAAGACAACTTCTAAGCCAAAAGGGCATGGGCGCGGCTTGATCCGCGCCCGCCTTCAAGACCCGGGCACCCGCCCCAAGGAGAGTGGCTGACACGCACCAGCCGCCGGACAAAGCAAAACGAAAGTAAGGATAGAGAAAATGCGTCACGCACGAGGATACCGCCGCCTGAACCGCACGCACGAGCACCGCAAGGCGCTCTGGGCGAATATGGCTGGCTCGCTCATTGAACATGAGCAAATCAAGACAACGCTACCCAAGGCGAAAGAACTGCGCCGCATCATCGAGAAGATGGTGACACTGGCCAAACGCGGCGACCTGCACGCGCGCCGTCAGGCCGCCAGCAAGCTCAAGCAGGACCAATACGTCACCAAATTGTTCGACGTTCTGGGCCCCCGATATAAGGACCGTCAAGGTGGCTATGTCCGCGTTCTGAAGGCGGGTTTCCGGTATGGCGACATGGCTCCGATGGCGATCATCGAGTTTGTCGACCGGGATCGCGATGCAAAAGGCGCCGCCGACAAGGCGCGCGTTGCAGCGGAAGAAGCTGCCGAGGGCTAAGAGCTCTTAACGCTACGTAACTTTTCTAAACCCCCGCAGTCGCGGGGGTTTTTCTTTTGCGCGAGGAATTCTAATGTTACATAGCCACGCAATGAGCGATTGCGTATTGACCTAAACAACTCGAGATTGTCTAAAAGTTATGTCTGTAAGAGCTGACCTGGATCGTTACACTCAATCGCTGAGCGCATTGGCGCCGAATGGTTTTTTTTATGCATTACACATTCGCTTCGCCCTTCCGCTTATCCACCATCAGACGTTTCCACGGGCCTGGACCGACCACTATACCGAAGAAGCGTATGCGCTGCGCGATCCTATCATTGCGTGGGGCTTTAGCACGACAGGCACCACACGGTGGAGCGAGATCGAAATCCCGGATCCCTTTGACATTCTGGGGCAGTCGCAAGAACACGGCATGGTCTACGGGCTTGCCGTTTCCTGCGGTCCGATGCAATCGCGCACGATTGCATCAAGCGCGCGCGCCGACCGGGAGTTTACAGACGCCGAGATCAGCAGATTTCAACAAATCGTGGAGGATATGCACACTGTAACACAGCCTCCTGAGAACCTGACACCGGCACAAATAGAAGCCCTCAAACTGATTGCCGAGGGCCATCGTCATGCAGCTGCCGCCGCCGAACTCAACATCTCAGAAAGCGCTTTGAAAGCTCGTTTGACATCCGCTCGTCAACGGCTTCTAGCACGCACTACAGCAGAAGCCATTCAACGCGCGCGCGACTACAGACTGTTATAGACGGGGGTCTCTGGCATCGGAATGAGGGAAATAACACCTTGAACCGAAACGGAGACAACCATGCAAGCCACTACTCTTTCCTTCGCGAACTTCCACAATCACGGAGAGCTTTTCGCGAATATTTTCCGCGCCCGAAAACAATCCTTCATCGTCCAGAACAAATGGGACCTTCCCGAGGTCATGGACATGGAGTTCGACCAATACGACACACCGCAAAGCCGCTGGATTGCGGTACATCATCTGGGGGAGGTGATGGCAGGGGTGCGTCTGACGCCGACAACCGCGCGCTGCGGCATCTACAGCTATATGATCCGCGATGCGCAAATGGGGCTTTTGGAAACCATTCCGCAGGATCTGCTGTTTGAGAATGCGCCCGTCGCGCCCCATGTCTGGGAGGTCACGCGTGGCTTTGTCGCGCATAACATCCCGTCTACCATTCGCCGCAAGGTGCACACCCGTTTGGTGATGGAAATGGTTCGTGCGTCGCGGGCCGAAGGGATCAACCAGATGGTCGCGCTTTTGCCGTCGAACTGGAGCCGCTGGGCCAAGCGCTGCGCTTTGGACATGGCGCCTGCAGGCCGTGTGATGGATATGGGTGGGATCAATTATCAAGCTGTGTCGCTTGATTTTACCGCACATCTCCACTGAGCCTTCCCCTTGGGGCGTGCCGTTCTTATGGTGCGCCCCATGGCCGATCTTTTTGACAGCCCCGACTCGGTGCCCAGCACCGCGCCGCGCCCTTTGGCGGATCGTCTGCGCCCGCGCGCCTTGGGCGAGGTGATCGGACAAGAGCAGGTCTTGGGGCCTGATGCGCCTTTAGGCGTTATGCTGGCCAACAATGCCCTGTCATCGTTGGTTTTCTGGGGTCCGCCCGGTGTCGGCAAGACCACGATCGCCCGGCTTCTGGCCGATGAAACCGATCTGCATTTTGTTCAGATCAGTGCGATCTTTACGGGCGTGCCTGATTTGCGAAAGGTGTTCGAGGCCGCAAAGATGCGCCGCGCGAACGGCAAGGGGACCCTCCTCTTTGTTGACGAGATTCACCGCTTCAACAAAGCGCAGCAGGACGGGTTCCTGCCATATATGGAAGACGGCACGATCCTTTTGGTTGGGGCGACAACGGAAAACCCGTCGTTTGAACTGAACGCGGCTGTGCTGTCTCGTGCACAGGTCCTTGTTCTGACCCGGCTTGATCTGGCAGATCTGGAGCGGCTCGCCCAACGGGCTGAAAAAGAGCTGGGCAAAGGCCTGCCTTTGGATGGTCCTGCCCGTGAAGCGCTTTTGGAGATGGCCGATGGCGATGGCCGCGCCCTTCTTAACCTTGTCGAACAGGTTGCCGCATGGCCGGACACTGACAAGTTGAACACAGCAACGCTGAGTGCGCGTTTGATGCGCCGAGCTGCGCAATACGACAAGTCGGGCGACGCGCATTACAATCTTATCTCGGCGCTCCATAAATCTGTGCGCGGCTCGGATCCTGATGCAGCGCTTTACTGGTTTGCCCGCATGTTGGAAGGGGGCGAAGACCCGCGTTTTCTGGCCCGTCGTCTGACCCGCATGGCCGTGGAGGATATCGGTCTGGCCGATCCGCAGGCACAAGCCGTGTGCTTGCAAAGCTGGGAGACATACGAACGCCTTGGCTCTCCGGAAGGGGAGTTGGCCTTGGCGCAGGCGGTTGCCTACCTTGCGCTCGCGCCGAAATCGAACGCAGGCTATGTGGGCTATAAACAAGCGCGGGCATCGGCGAAAAAGACCGGGTCCGAGCCGCCGCCAAAGCATATTCTGAACGCGCCGACCTCACTGATGAAAGAGGAAGGCTATGGTGATGGATATGCGTATGACCACGATGCCGAGGATGGCTTTTCCGGGCAGAACTATTTTCCGGAAAGCATGAAGCGCCCGGTCTTTTATCAACCCGTCGAGCGTGGCTTCGAGCGCGAGTTGAAGCGGCGTCTGGATTACTTTGTCAAGCTGCGCGGCAAGCGGAACAGTTGACATCACGCGCCCCTCGCGCGACAGACGCCCCATGTTTTCAACGATGATACAAGTGGCCCTTGGCGGCGCGATCGGAGCGGCTGCGCGCTATGGCGTGGGCGTTGCCGTTTTTCGCCTTGCTGGCCCCGGCTTCCCGTTGGGCGTGCTGGCGGTCAACGTGATTGGATCGTTCCTGATGGGGGTGCTTGTGGTCTATCTGGGGCAGAAATCCCTGACCCATTTGAACCCGTTCCTGATGACCGGCGTGTTGGGAGGCTTTACCACGTTTTCAGCGTTCTCCCTCGAAGCGTACACTTTGTTTGAGCGCGGCGAAGTGGGGCAGGCGGCGCTTTATGTGGGCCTGTCGGTTGTCCTCTCACTTGGGGCTTTGGTGCTTGGCGTCATCGCGATGCGGGCGGTGCTGGCATGAGCGGTGTTCAGATGATTTCGGTCATGAACGACGAGGATGGCCAGCGCTTTGATCGCTTTTTGCGCCGGCGCTATCCGCATATCTCGCAGGGGCGGATCGAAAAGATGTGCCGCAAGGGCGAAGTCCGTCTGGACGGTGGCCGCGTCAAGCCCGCGACCCGTGTTGAGGCCGGGCAATCCGTGCGGGTCCCGCCGTTGCCCGACCCCGAAGAGATCACGGCCCAACCCAAGCAGCGTGTCAGTGACGCGGATGCCAAGATGATCCAGAGCTGCGTTCTGTATCGCGACGATCATATCATCGCGCTGAACAAACCGCCCGGTTTGCCGTCCCAAGGGGGTAGCAAACAGACCCGCCATGTGGATTTGCTGGCCGAGGCGCTGACCTTTGGGTTCGATGACAAACCGCGCCTTGTGCACAGGCTGGATAAGGACACCTCTGGCGTTCTGTTGCTGGCCCGCAATCGCCTGACAGCGAATGCTTTGGCCGACGCGTTCCGTGCCCGCGAGACACGCAAGATCTATTGGGCTGCCGTTGCTGGCGTGCCGCACCCGCATATGGGCACGATCAAATACGGGCTGGTCAAAGCGCCCGGACACGGCGCGCGCGGCGAGGCGGAGAAGATGCTGTGTCTCCATCCGCGCGACGTGGACAAGACCGAAGGCGCCAAGCGCGCGACGACGGATTACGCCGTACTGACAACGCTGGCGCAGCGCGGGGCGTGGGTTGCGCTTGTGCCGGTGACGGGTCGCACGCACCAACTGCGCGCGCATATGGCCGAGATGGGACATCCGATCATCGGGGACGGCAAATATGGCGGCTCGGGTCAGGAAAATCTGGGCGATGGGTGGGGCGCGCAACTGGGCGGAGAGATCAGCCGAAAGCTGCACCTGCATGCCCGCTCGATCAGCTTGACTCACCCGGTGACGGGCGCGCAATTGAACATCACGGCGCCTCTGTCCGAGCATATGGCCAAGACGTGGAAAACCTTTGAATGGCTGCCCGAGGACTTTCCGGCCGACCCGTTTGAGGATTTGATGTGACCCCAAAACTGATCCTGTTCGACGTGGATGGGACGCTGGTTGATAGCCAGAACCACATCCTTGCCGCCATGACGCACGCGTTTGAGCGCCACGGGATGACGCCCCCTTCGCGCGCGGCGACGCTGTCGATTGTTGGGCTTTCGCTGCCGCAGGCGATTGCACGCTTGGCGCCGGAACTGGACGATCAGAAGAACGCGGAACTAGTTGAGGCGTACAAACGCTCCTTTGTTGAAAACCGCACGGGCGGGCGCGATCACAGCCCGCTTTATCCGCATGTCCGCGATGTGCTTGAGACGCTGAAAGCCGTGCCCGACTATGTTCTGGGCGTCGCGACTGGAAAATCGCGCCAAGGGCTCGATATCGTGTTGCGGACACACAAGCTGACAGGGTTTTTCATGACCGAACAGGTGAGCGATCATCACCCGTCCAAGCCGCATCCGGCGATGGTGCAGGCCGCATTGTCGGAAACCGGGATCGAGCCGGGGCATGCCGTGATGATCGGGGACACAAGTTTCGACATGGATATGGGGCGCGCTGCGGGGGCCCACACGGTTGGGGTCAGCTGGGGGTATCACCCGCTTGAGACGCTGCAAAAAGCATCACCTGCCCGAATCATCGACGACATTCGTCACCTGCCCGCGCAGCTTTCCGAGCTTTGGAGCTGAAAAAATGAGCGAATGGGCAGCAAAACGGTTTTGGACAGACGCTTCGGTCGAGGCAGACGAGGATGGTTTTGCCGTCCGTCTTGATGGCCGGCCGGTCAAGACGCCAGCCAAGACGCCCCTGATCTTGCCATCCCGCGCTATGGCGGATGCCATCGCCGCAGAGTGGCAGGCGCAGGGTGAGCAGATCAATCCGTTGAGCATGCCTGTCACCCGGTCGGCCAATGCTGCACTTGATAAAACAGGCCCCCAGCACGCAGAGGTGGTCGATCTAATCGCCGCTTATGGTGAGACGGATTTGTTATGTTACCGCGCTGAAAGCCCGTCTGGACTGGTCGGGGCACAGAATGCGGCGTGGAACCCCCTGCTTGATTGGGCAGATGCAACGCTGGGCGCGCGTTTAACCCTTGTTTCTGGGGTCATGTTTCAGCAGCAGGACGCAAAAGCGATCGCTTCACTGGCCGCCCAGGTGCGCGCGCTGGACGCTTTTGAGCTGACGGCATTTCATGACTTGGTCAGCCTATCAGGATCACTCATCATCGGATTTGCTGCCATCAAAGACCACATGGCGGCCGAACCATTATGGCATGTGTCGCGCGTTGACGAGGACTGGCAGATTGCCCAATGGGGCGAGGATGACGAGGCGGCAGAGCTGGCCGAAACCAAGCGACAGGCCTTTCTGCATGCAGATCGCTTTTACCGTTTGTCGCAAAAAGCGGATGTCTCGCTCAATCATTAGGCGAGCCAGGGCGATGACGCTGGGGAAACAAGGCGTTTCCTCGATTTCTTTTGATGATCCATACCTTGACGTTCTTTGATGAATTTGCCCACACTTGCGCCACTGAGGGAGAAGACTACCTTCAACGTATCGAATCCGGCCGGGACAGGCTGGACGAACCCCTCCCACTCACGGGGGGGACAATCAGGAAGAGGTAAACATGAAAAAATCCGTATTTCTTGGCGCGCTGACGGTTGCCGGCCTTTCGGCTGGTGTCGCTGCTGCTGGCACGCTTGATGACGTGAAGGCCCGTGACATGCTGAACTGCGGCGTGACAACTGGCGTTCCCGGTTTTGCAGAGCCTGACGCAAACGGTGTTTGGCAAGGCTTTGACGTGGCTGTGTGCCGCGCTGTGGCTGCGGCCGTGCTGGGCGACAGCACAAAGGTGCAGTTTGTGCCGACAACGGGTAAGACACGCTTCACCGCGCTGGCTTCCGGTGAGATCGACATGCTGGCCCGTAACACGACATGGACATTCTCGCGCGATGTCGATCTGAAGTTCGAATTTGTTGGTATCAACTATTATGACGGTCAGGGCTTTATGGTTCCGTCCGCATTGGGCGTGTCTTCTGCGAAAGACCTTGATGGCGCAACTGTCTGCATCCAGACCGGCACCACGACCGAGCTGAACCTGGCGGACTTCTTCCGCGCCAACAACATCAGCTATGAGCCCGTGCCGATTGAAACCGGTGCAGAAGCTGTTCAGCAGTATCTGGCTGGTGCATGTGACGTCTACACCACCGACGCATCCGCTTTGGCCGCGCAGCGTGCAAACTTTGAAGCACCTGCCGACCACGTCCTGCTGCCCGAAATCGTCTCGAAAGAGCCGCTTGGTCCGCTTGTGCGCCACGGCGATCACGAGTGGGGCGATGTCGTGCGCTGGACGCTTAACGCGCTTATCACAGCTGAAGAGCTTGGCGTGACCTCGGTCAACGCAGAAGAGCTGGCTGGTGGCACTGACAACCCCGAAGTGAACCGCCTGCTGGGCACCGAAGGCACGCTGGGCGAAATGCTTGGTCTGGATGCCGAATGGGCCAAGCGCGCGGTCATGACCGGTGGTAACTACGGCGAGATCTTCTCGACCAACATCGGCGAAGAGACCCCGATCGGTCTTGCACGCGGTTTGAACGCACAATGGACCGAAGGCGGCCTGCTTTACTCGCCGCCCTTCCGGTAAAAGAGCCTAAGGTCAAGGGCGCGGCACACCACGCCGCGCCCTTTTCCATTCAATGATAATAAACTTCGGCCCCAGGAACGGGACAACCCGTCAAGAGAGACCGAGGACGCTTCAGGGAAGCACAGATTATGACCATTGCGACTGACCCTCCGAAGGAGTCATTCCGCCTGTCGATGCTGATTAACGACACGCGCTATCGCTCCTACACGTTTCAGGCTATTGCTCTTCTTGCGCTGATCGTCTTCTTTTCGATCCTTGGAAATAACCTCGCGCAGAACCTCGCAGCAGCGGGCCTGAACATCTCATACGAATTTCTGGGTGATCCTGCCGGGTATGACATCAACCAGCAGCCGATCCCCTATGACAGTCAAAGCACGCATATGCGGGCGTCGATTGTTGGTGCGCTGAACACGCTGATCGTTGCGTTTCTGGCCTGTGTCACGGCAACGATTTTTGGCGTCATTGCAGGCGTGCTGCGGCTCTCCAACAACTGGATCATCTCAAAACTGATGAGCATCTATGTTGAGATTTTTCGCAACATCCCGGTCCTGATCTGGCTCATCATCATCTTCACGATCACAGCTAACGTCTTTGCCCCGATTGCCGAGTTTCGCCTTCCACGTGACGGTTCGGACCCAGAGCGGACCCTGATCTTTGGCATGATGGCCTTCACAAACCAGGGTGTGTTCATCCCAAAGCTGACGCTGGGCGATAGCGGGGCTTTCGTGATCTACGCGTTCCTCGCGTCGATCCTTGGTGTCTTTGGCTACCGTGGCTATGCGCGCAAAAAGCTGTTTGACGAAGGCAAGACGATCCCGGTGCTGCTGCCGTCGCTTGCGATCCTGATCGTTCCAGCGGTGCTTATGTATTTCGCGCTGGGCCGTCCGCTGGGCGTTGATCTGCCCGAGATGGGGCGCTTCCGCTTTGAGGGTGGTCTGCAATTGCGCACCTCGTTCATCGCATTGTGGTTTGCACTGTCGATCTACACCGGCGCCTTTATCGCCGAGAACGTGCGCGCAGGTATCCTTGCGGTGTCCAAAGGCCAGTCCGAGGCGGCGGCCGCGCTGGGTTTGCGCTCGGGTCGGATCATGAACCTTGTGATCCTGCCGCAGGCGCTTCGGGTCATCATCCCGCCGCTCATCTCGCAATATCTCAACATCACCAAGAACAGTTCATTGGCGATTGCCGTGGGCTACATGGATCTGACCGGTACGCTGGGAGGCATCACGTTGAACCAGACCGGGCGGGCTATTGAATCGGTCCTGTTGCTGATGCTGTTCTATCTCACATTCTCGCTGACCATCTCGGCGTTGATGAATGTCTACAACAACTCAATCAAGCTGAAGGAGCGGTGATATGAGCGATACACATTCACATTCCGTTGCCTTCGTTCGGCATGACCAGATCCCGGCTGCACCGCCGCCCGCTGGTGAAACCGGCCCTTTGAAATGGGTCCGCGAGAACCTGTTTTCCGGTCCGTTCAACACGGTGATGACCCTTCTGGGGCTCTACATCATCTATTCGCTGGTTGTTGGTATTTTCCCATGGATCGCCAATAGCGTCTGGGGCACCGAAAACATCCGCGAGTGTCGTGAAATCACGCAAGGCAATGGTGGCGCCTGTTTTTCGGTGATCGAGCAACGCTGGCAGCAACTGCTTTTCGGGTTTGAATATCCCAGCACGCAATACTGGCGTCCGACAACGGCGTTCGTCTTGCTGTTTGTTGCGGTTGCCCCTGTTCTTTTCCTGAACTTGCCCCGCATCCTGCTGGTCTTTACGGGGCTATACCCGTTCCTTGCGTATTGGCTGATCTGGGGCGGTACGATTCTGATCCCGATCTCTGCAGCGCTTGGCTTTGTCGTTGGTTACTTTGCGTTCAAACGGCTTGAACATAACAGCTTTGCAACGGGCCTTTTCGGGGCCGTCGCGGCGGCTGTCCTGACGTGGTGGGTCACTGGTTTTCTGGTGGGGGCCGCACCCGGCCTAATAGCTTTGCCCGAGGTCGCGAGCCGGAACATGGGGGGCTTCATGCTCAACATGATCCTTGGCACGATCTGCGTGTCGCTGTCGTTGCCTATCGGGATCGCACTGGCGCTGGGCCGTCAATCGCATATGCCGATCATCAAATGGATCTGCGTGGTGTTCATCGAATTCATTCGGGGTGTGCCACTGATTACGCTTCTTTTTGTGGCGAACGTCGTGCTGGCGTATTTCTTCCCGCCGGAAACCTCGCTTGATCTGATCCTACGCGTCATCATCATGATTACGATGTTTTCGTCGGCCTATATCGCCGAGGTGATCCGCGGCGGTCTGGCCGCCCTCCCACGCGGTCAGTACGAGGCCGCAGACAGCCTTGGTTTGGACTACGCGCAGGCCACGCGGCTTATCATCATGCCGCAAGCGCTGAAAATCTCGATCCCTGGCATCGTGAACGTGGCGGTGGGTCTGTTCAAGGATACCACGCTGGTGTCGGTTATTTCGATGTTCGATTTGGTCGGCATGATCCGCGGACCGATCCTGTCCTCGACTGACTGGGCGGGCGTCTACTGGGAGCTTTGGGCCTTTGCCGCCGCGCTCTTCTTTGTCGTCTGCTATGGCATCTCGCAATATTCACAATGGTTGGAGCGCAAGCTTCAGACCGGCCACCGCTAAGGAAAGGCTGAAAACATGACAGATACAGCTGCAATGAAAGTCTCGGACGAGGTCGCAATCGACATCCAGGGGATGAACAAATGGTACGGGACCTTCCACGTGCTGCGCGACATCGACCTGACGGTCTACCAAGGCGAACGGATCGTGATCTGCGGGCCGTCCGGCTCGGGTAAGTCGACGCTGATCCGCTGCATCAACGCGTTGGAAGAGCACCAGCAAGGTTCGATCACGGTGGATGGCACCTTGTTGTCGTCGGATCTGAAGAACATCGACACGATCCGGTCGGAAGTTGGCATGTGCTTTCAGCACTTCAACCTTTTCCCGCATCTGACGATCCTTGAGAACTGCACGCTGGCCCCGATCTGGGTCCGCAAGACGCCCAAGAAGGAAGCCGAAGCAACGGCGATGCATTTCCTTGAAAAGGTAAAGATCCCCGATCAGGCCAACAAGTATCCTGGTCAGTTGTCCGGTGGTCAGCAACAGCGTGTGGCCATCGCGCGCTCGCTTTGCATGAAACCGCGGATCATGCTTTTTGACGAGCCGACATCCGCCCTTGACCCCGAGATGATTAAAGAGGTGCTCGACACGATGATCGAGCTTGCGGAGGAAGGCATGACCATGCTGTGCGTGACCCACGAGATGGGCTTTGCCCGTCAGGTTGCCAACCGCGTGATCTTTATGGATGCGGGTCAGATTGTGGAACAGAACGAACCGGAAGAGTTCTTTAACAACCCCAAATCCGAACGGACCCAATTGTTCTTGAGCCAGATCCTGGGCCACTAAATCAGAATAATAAAGCGCCCCCTGACCGGGGGCGCATTCTATTTTTTATTGAGGCTCTGCCTCAAACTCCGCGGTATTTTTTGACAAAAGAAGACGGGGCTTAAAGGTCCTTTGGGACGGTGAAGGCTTGTAACTGGCCTTTGCCAAATGCGGCCTGTGTCCAGTCGGTGATATCGAAGGTGGCGATCAGTGTTGCGGCTGTTGGATATCGCCAAAAGGCTTGGTGGGCGGGCGGCGTTTGAAGAAGGCGTTCAGCAAGATCAGCGATGCCTGGGTTATGCGCAATCATCATGACCGTGTCGCCTGTTGCCTCGTGCAAGACGTTCAGCATCATATCCGCCGTTGCGTGATACAGACGTTTCTCAAAGCGGATATCGGCGGTCAAACCGCTTAGGTCCCAGGTTTCGGCTGTTCGGTTCGCACTGGAGCAAAGCGTAAGATCGGGACGCAGCCCTTGGTCGGTGATCCATTTGCCGATGAGGGGAGCTGCAGCGCGGCCACGTGCATTGAGCGGGCGTTCATGGTCGCGCATCAGCGGGTCGTCCCAATCGGATTTTGCGTGGCGCATCAGGATAAGGGTCTTGGTCATAAAAAGGCTTTCATGTGGAATGCGGACTGGATGTCCGGGCGGTCAAAGGACTGACTGACAGGGCATGCACGCCGCACGGCGCAGCCTTGGCTGAGGCAAGCGGGTTTGTCGGTCAGGTAGGACTTGCAGCGCCCCACATCATACCCGTTTGTGGTTAAAGCAGAGACAGGGCAGGCTGTTGTGCATGGTGCAGCACAGGCTTCGCAGGGGGCGGAGGCCACATCGGGAAGCGTCACTTTCTCTTTCAAGGCCAACGCGCCGCGAAACGAGATCATCAACCCTTGATCGGCATGGACCAGAAATCCGACTGGGGATGTAAAGGCTCGCTTGCTTCGTAAGGCCCAGCTGTGGAAAGGGTGATAGGGTGGCCCGCCAAAGGGAAAAAGCGCTTTTGCCCCCAGATCACAGGCCCAACGACCGATGGTCTGGCGAGACCAGCGATCAATAGGATCAGCATTCCCATCTTCGAAAAAGGAGCTTGCGGTGAATGTCTCCCAAAAGGACGCCCCATCGGGGGCGAGCAGCAAAAGCGTTTGCGTGCCTTTTGGGACGGCGTCATCGGCGTTTGGGTAGAACCCGCCAGCGATTGTCAAACCGCGGGCCCGCGCTTGTGCGTCCAGCGCACTCACGCCCGGATCAGGGAGCCCGCGCCGTGATCGGTGAAGAGCTCGAGCAGGCAGGCATTTGGCGCGCGACCGTCAAGAATAACGACCGCGCGAACCCCGCCCCGGATCGCTTCGAGCGCGGTTTCCGTCTTGGGGATCATGCCGCCCGCGATAATTCCAGCCGTTGTCATGTCTTTAATCTGGGCAGGCGTCATTTCCGTGACCACAACGCCATCTGCGTCTTTCACGCCGTCGACATCGGTTAACAAAAGAAGCCGGTCAGCCTTGAGCGCTGCGGCAATGGCACCTGCAGCCGTATCGCCATTGATGTTGAAGGTCTTACCGTCGCGACCAGAACCGAGCGGTGCGATCACCGGGATCATGTCATCGCGAAACATCGAACGCAGCACGCTTGGGTCAATGTCATTAGGCGCCCCCACAAGCCCCAGATCCGGGTGAACCGGATCGCAGGTGATGAGGTTCGCGTCCTTGCCCGAAAGCCCGACGGCCCGGCCGCCTTGCGCATTGATGGCCTGTACGATCCGCTTGTTCACGCGGCCGGACAGCACCATCTCGACCACCTCGATCGTGGCTTCATCGGTAACACGTTTGCCGTTGACGAATTCGGATTTGATCTCGAGCTTGTCGAGCATCTGGTTAATCATCGGCCCGCCGCCATGGACGATCACCGGGTTCACGCCAACCTGCTGCATCAGCACAACGTCGCGCGCAAAGCTCTCCATGGCTTCGTCACTGCCCATGGCGTGGCCGCCCAGCTTGATGACGACAATCGCATCGTCATAGCGCTGCAAATAGGGCAGCGCTTGGCTGAGTGTGCGTGCGGTGGCGATCCAGTCGCTTTTCATGGCAGTTTGCTGTCTCATACTGTCCTCTTAAGCGCATCGTTAGTCGGTTCGTGCGGATGTGCCAAGGGGTGCGTTGCGCATGTCTCTGAGAGTGCTAGGATCGCGCATGAAAAGGAGACCCGGATATGAGCGACTCAGAGGGTCAAAAAACACTGCTTCTGACAGGCGCGTCACGCGGGATCGGTCATGCGACCGTAAAGCGGTTTTCTGCGGCAGGCTGGCGCGTGCTGACCTGTTCCCGCCAGGCGTTTGATCCGCGGTGCCCGTGGCCTGGTGGTGAAGACAATCACATTCAGGTCGATCTGGGCGATCCCAACAATACGGTTGAAGCTATCGAGATTGTTAAATCCAAGATCAACGGTCGCTTGGACGCGCTGGTGAACAATGCGGGTATCTCGCCAAAATCGGATGACGGTGGTCGCCTCAATACGCTCGAGACGGATCTGCGGACATGGGGCAAGGTCTTTCACGTCAACTTTTTCGCGTCGGTCGTGCTGGCGCGTGGGCTCAAGGATGAGCTGTCCGCCGCGAAAGGCGCGGTGGTTAATGTCACCTCGATTGCGGGTGCGCGGGTGCATCCTTTTGCGGGCGCTGCCTATTCGACATCGAAAGCTGCGCTTGCCGCGCTGACCCGCGAAATGGCGCATGATTTTGGGCCGTTGGGGGTTCGGGTCAACGCCATCGCACCGGGTGAGGTCGAAACCTCGATCCTGAGCCCGGGAACGGAAAAGATCGTTGAAACGCTTCCCTTGCGCCGCCTTGGCCAACCCTCTGAGGTGGCTGATGTGATTTACTTCCTATGCTCGGATCAATCCAGCTATGTGACAGGGACCGAGATCGAGGTAAATGCAGGGCAGCATGTGTAGCGGCTCTGTGCAGGGCGGTTAGCTTGCTGGTGGCTTTTCATCAGCCTCATTTCTGATCTGCTTGCCCATCGTGAAGGCAAACCGGGGACAGCGTTTCTGGTATGAGATGCCGAACGTAAGCCGGTTTGCATCTAGAGCGTGCAATCGGGTGACATCCCATTGCCGGTCTTTGGTGCTTGGCTTAAACTGCCGTAGTCTGCCCGGGGGAATTCATGACAGGACCTGCCAGTTGAGTGTGCTTTTGACAGTCGATGGACTGAGCAAAGCCTACCCCGGCGTGATTGCGAATGATGACGTTTCATTCTTGATCGAGCGCGGTGAAGTGCATGCGTTGCTGGGCGAAAACGGGGCGGGCAAATCTACCTTGGTCAAGATGATCTACGGCCTGGTCCGCCCTGATAGCGGTTCAATGACACTGAACGGTGCGCCGTTTTCGCCAGCGGAACCGCGCGTTGCCCGCGCGTCAGGCGTCGCCATGGTGTTTCAGCATTTCTCATTGTTTGAGGCGCTGAACGTCGCTGAAAACATAGCGTTGGGCATGGAAAACCCGCCTGCGATGCGGGATCTGGCGCGCAAGATTACCGATGTGAGCGAAGCTTATGGCCTCCCACTGGATCCGGCGCGCTTGGTTGGGCATCTTAGCGCCGGAGAACGACAGCGCGTCGAGATTATTCGCTGTCTTTTGCAAGACCCCAAGCTGCTTATCATGGATGAGCCGACAAGCGTTTTGACCCCTCAGGAGGTCGATATTCTGTTCGCCACGTTGCGTAAGCTTAAGCAGGAAGGCACAGCAATCCTCTATATTTCCCATAAGCTTGAGGAAATTCGTGCGCTGTGTGACAGCGCGACGATCCTGCGGCGGGGCGAGGTTGTTGCGACCTGTGATCCCCGCGAGAAATCAGCGCGAGAGCTTGCCGAGATGATGGTCGGCAAGGTCTTGCAGCAAACAAAAGCGCGGGGTGCTGATCTGGGGCCAGTCGCACTTGATGTGCGCGGGCTGTCCTTGCCACCTGCGACGCAGTTTGGCACACCGCTGCGCGATGTCAGCTTTAGTGTTCGCAAGGGTGAAGTTCTGGGCATCGGGGGGGTTGCAGGCAACGGTCAGGACGAGCTTTTGGCCGCCCTTTCAGGAGAGCGCGGCACCCGCGATGGTGTCTTTGTCAACGGACAACCGATTAGCAAATTGGGTCCGACAGCCCGGCGACGCATCGGTATCCTCAGCGGTCCGGAAGAGCGGTTGGGCCATGCGGCGGCGCCTGACATGAGCCTGACGGAGAACGCTCTTTTGACAGGGCATGTCCGCGAAAATCTGGCACGCAATGGGTTTCTGGATTGGGCCCGCACAAAGGCGTTTGCCGAACGCGTTGTTAAGGAATTTGATGTGCGGACGCCGGGCGTTCAGGCGGCTGCGCGATCTTTGTCAGGTGGCAATTTGCAGAAATTCGTCATCGGCCGCGAGGTGCTGCAAAGCCCCGACGTTTTGATCGTGAACCAGCCAACATGGGGCGTGGATGCGGCCGCTGCTGCTGCCATCCGGCAATCCCTTCTGGACCTGGCAGCGCAAGGCAGTGCTGTGGTGGTCATCAGCCAGGACCTTGACGAGTTGATGGAGATCAGCGACCGCTTTGCCGCCCTGAACGGCGGCCATCTGAGCGAGGCGGTGCCAGCCGCAGGGCTCACGCTGGATCAAATCGGTTTGATGCTGGGCGGCGCTCATGATCTGGAGCCCGCATGATTACCCTTGAACGCCGCCCTGAGCCGTCACGGATGTGGCAGGCGATGACGCCGATCCTCGCTGTCGTGTTAACCATGATCGCGGGCGGTTTGCTGTTCGCAGTGCTGGGTAAGGACCCTTTTGAGGCGATCCGCACGATCTTTTGGGACCCGCTTTTCAACCCGCAATTCGCCAGCTATTCGCGCCCGCAATTGCTGGTGAAAGCTGCCCCGCTGATCCTTATTGCGATCGGTCTGTCACTGGGTTTTCGTGCAGGCATCTGGAACATCGGCGCTGAAGGGCAATACATCGTGGGGGCGATCTGCGGCGCGGCCGTGGGCCTTGCATTTTACCCGACAGAGGCGATCTATATCTTTCCTTTGATGGTCCTCGCCGGGGCGATTGGCGGCACTCTTTGGGCGATGATCCCCGCCGTTTTGAAGATCAGGTTTGGGACGAACGAGATCCTTGTCTCGCTGATGCTGGTCTATGTCGCCGAACAGCTTTTGGCCTCTATGGCACTGGGCGCATTACGAAATCCCGATGGCGGTGGCTTCCCAGGATCACGGAACCTTCAGCAATACCCATCCGCAGCCAACCCTGAACTGATCGCCGGGACCGGCGCCCATTGGGGCGTTGTCGCGGCCTTCATCGCTGTGATCGCGGCTTATGTTTTGCTGAACAAGCACCTATTGGGTTACCAGATCAAACTGACCGGCCAAGCCCCGCGCGCGGCGCGCTTTGCAGGGGTCAGACCGAATGTTCTGATCGCACTTTGCCTAGGCATTTCCGGTGGTCTTGCAGGGCTTGCGGGTCTCTTTGAGGTGTCCGGACCCGCAGGTCAGATCAGCATCGACTTTAACAGCTTCTACGGCTTCACCGCGATCATTGTGGCCTTCCTTGGCCGCTTGCACCCGATCGGCATCCTGCTGGCGGGTTTGCTGATGGCATTAACCTATATCGGGGGCGAGTTGGCGCAGTTCATGCTGGGCATTCCATCCGCCGCGATTCAGGCGTTTCAAGGGATGCTTTTGTTCTTCCTGCTTGGCGTCGATGTGCTGAGCAACTTCCGTATCCGGATCAAACGAAAGCAGGTGGCGTGATGGATTTCGGCTCGATCAATCCGCTTATCCTGCTCGCCTCGCTTATGGTCGCCTCGACCCCGATCCTGCTGGCCGCCATTGGCGAGTTGGTCGTCGAGAAGTCCGGCGTTTTGAACCTTGGCGTCGAAGGCATGATGATCGTGGGCGCGGTGACGGGCTTTATCGCAGCGGTCAATCTCGACTCGCCAACGCTGGGCTTTGTCGCCGCGGCCTTTGGCGGCGCGCTTTTGTCGTTGCTCTTCGGTTTTCTGACCCAGGTTCTGCTTTCCAACCAGGTTGCGACAGGCCTCGCGTTAACCCTTTTTGGTCTAGGGATTGCTGCGCTTATGGGGCAGAATTACGTGGGCATACGTGCGCCTGCGACATTGGATGTTCCGCTTGGCCCACTTGCCGATATCCCCGTTCTTGGGCCGGTTCTTTTTCAGCACGATGCGATGATTTATGTTTCTATCGGGATTGTTGCGGCCGTCTGGTATGTTCTTACGAAAACCCGTGCAGGCCTGATCCTGCGCGCGGTTGGCGAAAGCCATGATGCGGCCCATGCTCTGGGCTATAAGGTTGTCCGCATTCGCCTGATGGCTATCGCGTTTGGTGGCGCCTGTGCGGGCCTTGGCGGCGCTTACCTGAGCCTTGTACGCGTTCCGCAATGGACCGAAGGCATGACTGCTGGTGCGGGTTGGATTGCCCTTGCCATCGTGGTCTTCGCAAGCTGGAAACCGTGGCGTGCCCTGCTGGGTGCCTATCTTTTTGGCGGCATCACCGTCTTACAGTTGAACTTGCAGGCAGCGGGCTTCAAAATCCCTGTCGAATACTTGTCGATGAGCCCGTATCTCATCACGATCTTGGTGCTTGTCATCATGTCCCGCGACCGTTCGCGCGCTGCCTTGAATGCGCCTGCGGCTTTGGGAAAACCGTTCCACGCCTCAATCTGAGGCGGCAACCTGGGAGAACCTGAATGAACCTGATGAAAACCCTTTTTGGCGCCATAACGGCCGCCGCTATCGGTGGCGCTGCAATGGCCGAAGACCCCGTCAAAGTGGGCTTTATTTATGTCGGACCCATCGGTGATGGCGGCTGGACATACGAGCACAACAAAGGCCGTCTGGCTGTCGAAGAGCATTTCGGCGACAAGGTCGAAACCGTGTTTCAGGAAAGCGTGCCGGAAGGTGCGGATGCTGAACGTGCCATGACGCAAATGGCGCTGTCGGGGGCGGACCTGATCTTCACAACGTCCTTTGGTTATATGGATCCGACAATCAACGTCGCTGCCAACTTCCCGGATGTGAAGTTCGAGCATGCGACCGGCTATAAGCGTGCCGACAACGTGTCCACATACTCGGCGCGTTTCTACGAGGGTCGCGCCATTCAGGGGCACATCGCGGGCAAGATGACCGAGAGCAACAAGATCGGTTACATCGCGTCCTTCCCGATCCCCGAGGTCATTCGGGGCATCAACTCCGCCTACATCCACGCCAAAAAGGTGAACCCGGATGTCGAGTTCAACATCGTCTGGGCCTACACATGGTTTGACCCCGCGAAAGAGGCCGATGCCGCCAACGCGCTGATCGAGCAAGGCGCGGATGTGATTCTGCAGCACACGGACTCGACTGCGCCGTTGGCCGCAGCCCAAGCCAAAGGCGGCGTGATCGGTTTTGGTCAGGCCTCTGACATGGCTGAATATGCCCCGTTCCCCCGGGTGTCTTCGATCATCGATGACTGGGCGCCATACTATATTGCGCGCGTGCAGGCCGTTATGGACGGTACATGGGAAAGCACGGATACGTGGGATGGCATCGGCCCCGGGATGGTCGCCATCGGTGAAATCACCGACGCGGTTCCCGCAGAGGTCGCAGAAGAAGCGATGGCGATGAAAGCCGCGCTGGCGGATGGTAGCTATCACGCGTTCACTGGCCCGATCAACAAGCAAGACGGCTCTGTCTGGTTGGCTGAAGGTGAAACCGCGGATGATGGCACGCTGGCGGGTATGGACTTCTATGTCGAAGGTCTGACGGCTGAAATTCCGAACTAAGTGGCTCACATGATGAGCGAAAGGCGCGGCTTCGGTCGCGCCTTTTTTCGTTTCGACCGGAACTCGTGCGCAGATGGTCCGTTGGTCAGGGAACGCCAACAAACTGAAAGGGCGCACTGATGAATATCCTAATGATCCTGACTTCCCACGATCAGATGGGCGATACCGGCGAAAAAACCGGCCTCTGGCTCGAAGAATTCGCAGCGCCGTTCTACGTTTTTCAAGACGCGGGCGCGACGATCACACTTGCGTCTCCGAAAGGCGGGGCCGCCCCCATTGATCCGCGCAGCGAAACCGAAGATGCGCAGACCGACGCCACCAAGCGCTATTATGAGGACACCCGCGTTCAGGAAGCTTTGCAGTCCACAAACAAGCTGGCGGATGTGGAGCCTGAAAACTTTGACGCCGTGTTCGTGCCGGGTGGCCATGGACCCATGTTTGATTTGGCCACAGATAAAGAGACCCAGCGTGTGATTCAGGGGTTTCAGATCGGGGGGCGCCCGATTGGCGCAGTTTGCCACGCCCCCGCAGCACTGCTTCAGGCGCAGGATATGGACGGCCGCGCGATGCTGGCAGGGCGCAAGGTCACCGGCTTTTCAAACGCCGAGGAAGAAGCCGTTGGCCTAACAGATGCCGTGCCGTTTCTGTTGGAGGATGCGCTTAAGCAGGTCGGTGCGACCTATGAAAAGCGCGAGAATTTCGAACCGCACGTGGTCACGGATGGCTTGCTTGTGACCGGGCAAAACCCAGGCTCGTCTGCGCCGACGGCCAAGGCGCTGCTGGAGCTGTTCCCGAAATAGGCGCGTGCCGCGTCTCGCGTCCCTTCCCTTGACCCGTTGCGCGCAATTTGCATCTCTTGTCGAGAGAGGGGGCGCCTATCATGTCAAAATACGGTCCATCACGCGGGGAAGCGCTGTTCTTTTTGTGGTTCGGCGTCACACTGATCGCGTTCTTCATCGTGGGCGTGATTGCCACATTGATGATGGGCACCTTTAATCCGGCATGGGTCGAGGTGGGCCTTTTCGGCGGTGGCTTCGCGGTCTTCGTGATCTATAGATCCCTGAAAGCGCTTAGAAATCCACCGTCACCCCCGGAAGGTTAAGCGCGCTCATCAGATCGCGCAGTTCCTGCCGTGCTGCCACATTCGAGATATTTAGCTGCGTCACGCCGAGGTCTTTGAGATCGAGCAGTGTCAGCCCGCGTGGGAATAGCTCGCGGAAGATCACACGCTCGTTAAAGCCGGGCGCTGTTCGAAAGCCGATGCGTTTTGACAGCTTGTCCAAAGCCGCCGCCATCTTCTTCTTGTTGACCATGTTTTGTGCGCCAAGTCGATTGCGCACGACGATCCAGTCGATAGGCTCTAGCCCCGCTTGCGCACGCAACTGACGGGCGTTCCAAACCATTTCAGAGTAAACCGATGGGCCGAGGATTTTCTCGGCATCGCCGTCCACATGGGCCAGCAGATCGAAGTCGATGAAGCTGTCGTTCAGCGGTGTCACCAATGTATCGGCCAGCGAATGGGCAACCTGCGACAGGCGCGTGTGCGAGCCGGGGCAGTCGATCAGGATAAAATCGCTATCCGGCGCCAGCGTCGCCACGGCGGCAGAAAGCCTGTGGTCAAAGATATTCTCGCCCGGTTTCAGGCTGTCTTTGTCGATCTCGGGCAGGTCGTGATAGTCTGGCGTCGCTAGATCAAGCCCTTCTTTCTGAGCGGTTTTTTTTCGGTTTTCGACATAGCGCCCGAAGGTTTTCTGGCGCAAATCCAGATCCAGCGCACCAACCTTATGGCCCATGCGCACCAGCGCGGTCGCCACATGCATCGAGACGGTCGACTTGCCCGCGCCGCCCTTTTCGTTTCCGACAACAATGATATGTGCCACTGCCCTAACCCCTTCGGCTTATGCGCCTTTGGCCGCAGTTATAGGCGGATTAGCGGTGCCGGGGAAAGGGCGAAAACCGCGTCAGGCTGCAGGGCGGGCCGAGCTGTATTGCGGGCTTTCAACGATCCCTTCATCAAACAGCTGGGCAATTTCAGTGTCTGTCAGCCCAACCACATCGCCCAGGATTTCTTCGGTATGCAGGCCAAGTGCGGGGGCCGGCACGGGCGCCCGACGGGCGCTGTCAGAATACGTGACCGGTGTTGCCGGTACGGGGAACGTGCCAAGTCCGGGCTGCGTCAGCTTTTGGAACATCGGATTGTCGGGGCTCAAATCCGGGTCCGTCGCGACCGCTTCCTTCAGCGTGTTGAACTCGGCCCATGTCAGCCCCGCCTCGTCAAACGCCTTGCGGAAAGCATCGACCGGGCGGGCCGCAAACCATGGTTTCAGCACATCCGTAATCTCATGGCGCAAGGTCCAGCGGATGCCTTCATCGCGCAGATCAACGCCGTGGCGTGCTTCGATTGCGGCCATCGCATCCGCGCTGTCCGTTGCGCGAACCAGCCCACGCCATTGCCGGTCTGTCAGGCCAATGACCATCACACGACGCCCGTCGGCACAGACAAAATCCTGCCCATACGCGCCATAAAGTGCGTTGCCGGCTTTGGTGCGCTCTTCATCATTCAGAACAGCATCGCCGATCATACCCAGATGGCCCAGCGTCGCCGCAGCCACGTCTTTCAGTGAAAGTTCAACGTCCTGACCGCGACCGGTCCGCAGCCGGTGCCGCTCGGCTGCGAGCAATGCGGACACACACATGTTTCCAGCGATCAAATCCCACGCCGGCAATGCATTGGCGACCGGATCGGCGCTGCCCTCGGGCCCTGTGATATGCGGGATGCCGAGGGCGGGGTTCACGGTGTAGTCCACCTGCGGGCGACCATGGCGGTCCCCGGTGAGTGTCACGCAAATCAAGTCGTCACGATGCTGCGAGAGCGTCTCGTGGTCCATCCAGCCACGCACGCGCAGATTGGTCAGAAACAGTCCGGCATCCTCGCCCGGAGCGGTGATGATTTGCGTTACCAATTCCCGTGCGCGCGGCGCTTTCATGTCAATCGCGATCGATTTTTTGCCTTTGTTCATGCCCGCCCAGAACAGGCTTTGCTTGCTGGGCGACAGCGGCCAACGGCCCGCATCCAGACCACCCCCGATACGGTCAAACCGGATGACCTCGGCGCCCATTTGGGCCAGTGTCATCCCCGCCAAAGGAACCGCCACAAAGGCTGAACCTTCGATAACACGCATGCCGTTCAGAATACCGTTTTGCATCATGTTTCCTCCCAAAATGCTTTGCCTTGCAGGGTCTGGTGCCCCTCTGCCGCGCCAATGGCGACATCGACTTGTCCCTTTGTTTGACGGGTGCCAAAGATCGTTAGATCTGTGCCTGCAAACAGCGGATGAATGCCGCGATACTCAAAGCGGTCTGGTGTGCGACCGCCGATTTCAACAGCCATTTGCATGGCCAGCGTCGCCTGCAGCGGGCCATGCACCACAAGGCCGGGATAGTGTTCGATATCGCGCGTATATTGCAGGTCATAGTGAATGCGGTGGGCATTGAAGGTGAGCGCCGAATAGCGAAAAAGCAGTGTTGGCGGCACAGGCATATCGCGCTGCGCCGTCGCGTTTTCAGGAACAGGCACCTTCCGCGGGGGCGTGTATGTGTCGGGGATATCAAGGTACACGATGTCCTGCCGTTCGCGGATGCAGACCCCGTCCGACCCGCTGATTTCGTGATCCACAATGACAAAGCTCATCGGGCCGTTCGGCCCCTGTTTTTCGGTGACACTGCGGATGGTGGATGTTTTGGTCAGTGCGTCTCCGACATGAAGGGGCGCTTCAAACGTCAACGCGCCGCCCGCCCACATTCTGCGAGAAAGACCTAAATCGGGCAGGAATGCCCCAAGTTTGGGGTGTCCGTCCGCACCTAGATCAGACATGGGCGCTGTTGGCGGAAAGGCCATCCAGTGCCAAAGGGCGGGCAGTACGCTGCCATCTGTTGGGGCATCTGCCGTTGTTGCGCCAAGTGTGGCGTGTATCTGTGTTGCCAATTGATGCGAAACGCCACCACTGCTGGTGAGCTGACGTGCTTCAAACATCTTTGTATGGTTCTGCCCCATCGAAATCTCCCTATTCGCAATTTGCAGTGGATAGCAGAAAAAATCAAATGAAATGAGATACTTAGCGGAATACCATTGCATACATAAAGGTGATTTTGCACATGCAGAAATACTGTTGCGCTTTGGAATCGCTTAAGGAAACGGCTTTATTTCGCGGCTGCAGCACGGACCCAGAAAAGTGTGGAACATTTGGTATTTCAGCCGCGCTGTACGCTGCGGTTAAAGGTGGAGGCGATCGTGTAGAATCGCGATGCAGCAAAAAACGGCCCCCTTATTCCTTAAAAAGACAAGAGTTTTTCTGAAATCGCCACATAGATGTTGACGGTACTAGGCAAAATACCGCTATGTTTCGGCATAAACCCAACATGTGGAAGAGAAATTCCAGGGGTTGAGCAGTATTTTGGGGAATACGATGAAGAAAATGATTGAAAGTCTGCCATGGATTGCGCCGAGTGCTGCGATCTTGCTGGCAGCGTCGGGGTATTTTGACCGTCCACAGATGAGCCAGACGCAGGTTTCGCCCAGCGCGGTCGTCGCACCGGCACCTGTTGCACCAGCTGCAACACCAGAGGCGGTAGCGTCAGTGCCTGCCGCGGTCGAGGTTACGCGTAATGCACCGCTGTCTGATGCGCTGGCCGCTGTCACACCGACACCCGAGGTTCAAGGAAAGCCTGCAACTGTGGGCGCATCGTTTGTCCCAAAAGCACCGGTGGGGTTGAACCCGGTTCAAGCGCCCTTGGCCGAAGCGAAATCCTGCATTGACGATTTGCGCACGCTGACCACACAGGCCCGCGTCTACTTTCCAAGCGGCGGCGTCACCGGCGAGGAAAGCGGCATCGGCCAGGCCCGGTTGATCGGGTTGGTTGCCCAAAACTGTCCTGGTGTGACCATTCAGGTCGAAGGCCACTCTGATCCGTCTGGTGATCCGCGCATTAATATGCGTCTTAGCCAAGCGCGTGCGGAGTCGATCATTGCGCGCATTGCAGCGGCCAATATCGATACGTCCAAGTTTGTCGCAATTGGCATGGGCGATCGGCAACCCTCGAACGCGACGGGGCCGGAAGCACCCGCTTATTATGACCGCCGCGTGGAATTCTCGCTTATCGAGCTTGGGACGCGCCAGCAGGCGTCTTTCACGCCTCCTGCGTCTTCGACGCAATGGGAGTTGTCAGCCTGTGCTGCTGATCTGCAGCGCGCCGTTGCGGATGCGAAGGTCTTTTACACCCCAGGCTCGGTTATTGTCTCTCAGGCGGATATGGAGGCGGTTTACGGCCTTGCGTCACAGGCCGTTGATTGTCCTCAGGCCCGGTTGCGGGTGGTCGGTCAGCACTCTGATGGGTTCGGTCTGATCGAAGGGGCCGCGACGGGCCGTCTTCGTGCGATTGCGATGATGACCACTCTTGTTGGCGCTGGCTTTGCCTCAGATCAGATCATTATTGGTGCGCCATCCCGGTCTTTCCCGCTACCTGGCGAAGGGCCGCAAACCGCCAGCCGGGTTGATTTTGATGTGATCCTCGAAGACGGCTAAAGCGCCCTGTATCTTCTTGCACAATGCCCGGCCACTGCGCCGGGCTTTGTGTTTTAGGCGGCCTTGCACGTGATGTAATACCGCTCTGAATGGGGTGTCATTACAGATCGACTTCGACCACGCCGTCTTTTTCTGCAGCGCGCGACTGGCACAGGATAATCGTGTCGGCCCGCTGCGCCTTGGACAAGACAAAGTCGCGATGCTCAACGGCGCCCGAGGTGAGGCCACACTTGCAAACCCCGCAAATGCCATCGGCGCATTTAACGTCCACGGGAATACCGTTTGCCTGCAACACATCGGTTGCGGATTTGTCGGCTGGAACATGCAGGCTTTGCCCTGATTTCGCGAGGCGCAGGGTAAACGGCTGATTGATGTAATCAGGCTGTTCCGGAACTGTGAAATACTCAAGATGACGGGCATCTTCTGGAAAGCCTGCAGCGGTAGCGGCTTCAAGCACGGCCTGCATATAGCGATCTGCACCACAGGTATAAACATGCGCGCCGTCGCTATAGGACAGGGCTGCATGAAGATCGATCCGCGTGCCTTCATCGGTCACATGCAGGTAAACTTTGTCGGCCCAAGGGAAGCTGGCGATATCTTTGAGCAGACCCATCTTTCGGCGGCTGCGGCCGGAGTAGTGCAGAACAAAATCGCGCCCTTGCGCATGAAGTTCATGGGCCATTGCCACGAGCGGGGTCACACCAATACCGCCGCCCATCAGGATGGTTTTACGGGCTGTTGGGATCAGCGGAAAATGATTGATTGGCTTGGATATGAAAAGCCTGCGCCCTTGTGTGAAGATGCGGTGCATCAGCTTTGAGCCGCCGCGCCCGTCCTCTTCTTTCAGAACGGCGATCTGATAGCTGCTTCGGTCACTCGGATCGCCCGACATCGAATATTGGCGCAAAAACTCTGGCGCAACGACGATATCAAGATGCGCTCCGGCCTGCCATGGGGGCAGATCCCCGCCAGCCACTGGCTGAAATTCGTACTTCATGACGTCTTCGGCAGTCGCTTCGGCTTTGGTGATTTCGACCTGAATGACGGGGTTTTCGCCATCGGCGGTGTAGGCATGCAGGATGCCTGCATCACCACGCGCCAAGCGCGCTTTGTATTCCTTGGCTGTCAGCATCGCCTGATAGGCTTCGATCCCAGCTTCGCGATCCATGTTGAACGGGTAGGGGTACGGATGCGGCGCAAGTGGTGCAGGATAGACGGCCAGTGTCTGGTCTTCGTATTTCAGGTTCAGATCTTTTTGCAGCGCCCGTGCATTGACTGGCTTTTCGGTCGGGCGGTAGCCGCCGTCTTCGGCGATCTCAAGATCCCACCACCATTTCTTGACAGGGTTGAGCGTGCCATTGTCGACAGCATCATCCAGTTTGGCCAGGGCTGGTGCGAGCTTGGGAATATTCATCGCCGCCCAGCGGAAGGGCTTTTCCTTGAACAGCCCTTCGAGGTTCCAGGGGCAGGTCTTCATACAACGTCCACACATCGCGCCACCTTCGGTAGTGACGCGGTAGGTGGCGCATTTCTGGCTGTCGGATTTCCAGATCTCGTAGCCATTGAACATCAGTTTCGGCCCTGCAGTGATTGCGCCCGACGGGCACTCGCGTGCGCATTTGTTGCAGCTTTCGCAAAAGGTCTGCAGGCCGAAATCAATTGGCTTGTCATGGGCCAGCGGCAGATCGGTTGTGACCGTCCCGGATTTGAGCCGCGGGCCAAGGAACGGGTTCAGGATCACCTCTCCGATGCGGCTCACCTCGCCAAGGCCGGACAGCAGCAAAAGCGGCGGTTGCAGCACCTCGCCATCCATCACTGTATGGGCCTTGGCGCTATAGCCAAGATTGCGGATTTGACGGGCGATCACGCCGCCCAGCAGGGAAAACCGCAGATAGGCACGCATCGATTGGGCCACTGCAATCCAGTCATCGCCAGAGGAGCCCTCCATCGTCTCATAGCCTTGATCGATAATCATGTTGATCGACTGGTCATGGGGCGGCGTGATTGGTTCACCGCGCGCGTCATGGCTGTACCATGCCCAATCTGGACAGCGCGACAGGCCCACTGCATCGGCGCCCAGCCAATAGCTTGTCGCTTTGATGAGAGCGGCTGCCTCTACGGGCGTCAGCTTGGCTTTTTGCGGCGCTGGTTCGCCGTCCTGCAGCAGCACAAACGCGCCAAGCGCACGGCGCTGGGCCATCGACGGCGCGGCCTTGCGCACGTAATGACCACCCTTGGCGGCGTCCTGCATCTTTGTGCCCATGTCGCCAAACTGCGCCCGCGCGAACATATCGGCGCGCTTTGGTACGCGGGCGACATTGGGCTCATCGATGTAGGTTGTCGGCGTTTCGACGCGTTTGAGCGTCTCGAACGGGTGGGCTCCGTCGACAAAACGACGCTTGGCATATGGCACTGCGTTCGTCGCATTCTTGCGCGCTGCAGAGCCGATACGCCAAGCCGCGCCGAAAGCAGATTTGGGTTGCGCCGCGTGTGGCGCAAGAGGTGCGTCGGCAGCCATTTCAAACGTGGTGGTCACAGCCGCAAGGCCAAAGCGCGTGCCGATATAGGGATGGGCGAGCTGCCCGTCTTCGACCGTGGCCAGGCCTGCCGCAACGGCAAGTTTGTTCAGATCAACGTCCGAGCTTGAAACAGTATGCCCCCGCGCGGGGTGCCCCAGAACACGCAGGTAATTGGCCACAACAATCGCTGTTTCAGCGGCAAGAAGCCCGGCCCGATGCGCAGCCGCGTTTTTGATCCAACCGGTTCCGGGTTCATCCAGCGCGATATCGCGTGGGTTTTCGTAAAGCAGGACGACGGCATGGGTGTGACCGTTGATGGTTGTGGGGGGCGCCTCCATCGACTCTTTGAGATCGGCCATTATCATGTCGATGCCAGAGGCAAGCGTCTTGGTTTGGCGGGTTCTTAGATCTTTGGCCAGATGGCAGATATCCGGATTTGCGAAAGGGGTTTTCAGCACGGCGCTTGCGGGCAGTTTGCAGGCCCCGACGACAGCGGCATCGGCAAAATAGCCGAACGCCTTGATGTGATTGCTGCGCTCAAGCGGGGCTGTGGGGGCTTTTGCCATGGCCTTGTTGACAAGCCCGTCACGGATCGCGTCCAGCATTGCCTGATGTTCGCGCATCGCATTCAGGATCGAGTGAGGTTCTTCAGGGCGATTGAACGACAACTGCCGGGTGACCGGAACGCCTGCAAGGTCAGCCTGATGGCAGCGGGTCAGACGCTCAGTGGGATAGGGGCCCATGTGAACCGGGCGATCTTTGTCAGAGAACAAGCGCATTGCTGTGTACCTAGACCGATCCCCTCGTTAGGGGAAATGAAAACGGCCCCGGACATGAACCGGGGCCGTTTCGCCGTGTAGATGCTGTGCTTACTCAGCAGGTGTCGAAGACAGATCCGGATGGTCGATGGTTGTCCCCACGCCAGCGGCTTCGCGTTTGCCATCGTTGTAGATCGCCTTGATAAGCGAGACGCACATCAGGACCATCACCAGAGAGAACGGCAAGGCACCGATCACCATCGCCGTTTGGATCGCCGATGTTCCACCCGATATCAGCAGACCTGCAACGACCAATCCAAGGGCGGCACCCCAGAAAAGGATGTGCGGACGTGCCTTGGGGCCTTCGTCGCCAGCGGCATTGATCGTGTTGACGATCAACACAGCCGAGTCAGCCGAGGTGACAAGGAATGTCATCAGCAAGACCACGATCAGCAGCGCCATACCCCAGGCCAGAGCCTGCGCGATCGGTGCCAGCATGAATTCGGTCATGGCAAAGATCTTGTCACCGTTGGCGGCATCAAAGATCACGCCATTGGCACCACCGTTCAGTTCCAGATCAATCGCCGTGCCGCCTGCCCAGGCGAACCAGACAAAGCACATGATTGACGGCACGATCATCGCACCCAGAACGAATTCGCGGATGGTCCGACCGCGTGAAATACGCGCCAGGAACAGACCCACGAAGGGGGCAAAGGCAATCCACCAGGCCCAGTAGAAAACGGGCCACCAGCCTTGCCATTGTGCCAGCAGGAACGATTCAGATCCTTCGACACCGTCCGAACTCCAGACGTTGAAGCTCATCTCGGGCAAAGCGATCAGGTAGTCCCAGATGCCCAGCACGATGGCCTGTGCGCCAAAGAAGGTCGCGCCGAAAAGGATGAAGAAGCCCAGCAGCACGATCGAAAGGACCATGTTGATGTTAGAGAGCCACTTGATGCCTTTGCCAACGCCTGAAAGCGCCGACAGGGTCGAGGCACCCATGATAACCACGATTGCGACGATCACGCCCACAATGGTCGCGCCGCCATCCTCATTCATAAGCCCGCTCAGACCGATCCGGGTCAGGCCTGCAACGAACTGCTCAACGCCGAAACCAAGCGTTTGTGCGACACCAAGAATGGTTGCAACAACCGCCACGATATCGATCAGATGCCCCAGCTTGCCTGAAAGCGACTTCCCGAAAAGCGGCGTCAGAGAGGACCGGATTGTCAGCGGCAGACCACGGCGGTAGCTGAAGAATGCCAGTGACAGACCAGCCACAGCATAGCACGCCCAAGCGCCAAGACCCCAATGCAGGAATGACCATTTATAGGCCATCCGCACATTGTCTTCAGAGCCACCGGTGGTGATCCCCTGGATCACTTCGGGGTTATTTCCGAAATGGGCCACCGGTTCTGCAACGGCCCATGTGAGCATGCCGACACCGATACCGGCACCGAACATCATGGAAAACCATGAGAAGTTGGAAAACTCAGGCTTCTCGCCTTCGACGCCAAGGTTCATTTTCCCGGCGGTTGGCCAAAGGGCGAGGCCCAGACAAACGATGATGAAAAATGCGACGACCCAGATATACCAGCCCGCAAAGTTTCCAAGAATATAGCTGTTGAGGCCATTCAGGACCTTGCCTGATTGCACGGGCCAAAAGATGGCCCAGACCACGAGGGCCGAGATGATAATTTTACTGACGACAGTCACGTCGACACTGAAGCCGCGATAAAAACCACGCTCGGCGGTTTTGATCGGCAGATCAGATAGGGGGGGTTTGATAGACATTATGTTCTCCCTGTTTGGCGATGGATAACCCTCTTTTTGGGGCTGCTCCTTAGTCTTCCTTAGCCGCGATTACTTTTAACACATCCAAGGTCTGCGCCGAGTGTTGCGCATTGTAACCGAATTAAGAAACAAAAATGTCGTTTCTGAAATATTTTCGTCGTTTTTCATGTATGTTTTGTCGGGTTTGCGCTGCGTGGGCCGCCAATCTTCACGATGCGATGGCGCGTTGGCAGCAAATACACAGTTTGTTGCCATCCGGATCGCGCAGATACCCGCCGTAAAAGTTGGCGTGATACTGTGGGCGCAGGCCGGGTGCGCCTGCGTCACTGCCACCTTTCGTCAGGCCGATCTGATGTGCTTTTCGGACTGCGGTTTGCGACGGGGCATCAAGGGCAACCATGACGCCGTTGCCGGGTGCTGCTGGCGCGCCATTCTCTGGAAGTGTAATGCTAAGAAGTGGGCTTTCGGCATCCTGTGGCGTCCATCCCAGCCAGTCCTCAGCTTCAAAAGACAAGTGCCAGCCAAGCAGCTGCAGCATAGGGTCGTAAAACGTGCGGGCCCGTGCCAGATCGCGGGTTCCCAAAGTGATATGTGAGATCATGACGGTAGTTTAGAGCGTTTAGCGTCTATCTGTCTGCAATGAAAAAAGCCGCCCCGGTGCAGGGCGGCTTTCTATTGGGTGACGAAGGGCGCTGATTAGAAGCCGAACCCGTCGTACTTGTTCTTGAACTTCGAGACGCGACCGCCGGTGTCCATCAGGCGGGTGTTGCCGCCCGTCCAGGCCGGGTGCGCGGACGGGTCGATGTCCAGCGCCAGAACGGTGCCTTCTTCGCCATAGGTCGAACGCATTTTCACGATGTCACCGTTGGTCATTTTGACGTCGATGAAGTGATAATCGGGGTGGATGTCTTTTTTCATCTCGGTCCGTCCTTACGCTTCGGCGCCCTTGGGCGCTTTGTAGTTGGTCTGCTCGGCGATACGCGCGGACTTACCGCGGCGCGAGCGCAGGTAGTACAGCTTGGCGCGGCGGACACGGCCACGGCGCACAACAGTGATGCTGTCGATATTGGTCGAGTGTAGGGGGAACACACGCTCCACGCCTTCACCGAAGGAAATCTTGCGCACGGTGAACGACCCGGCAATGCCTTTGCCGTTGTTGCGTGCGATGCAGACGCCTTCGTAGTTCTGCACACGGGTGCGCGTGCCTTCGGTCACTTTGTAACCGACACGGACGGTGTCACCCGCTTTGAAATCGGGGATGTCTTTGCCAAGCTCTGCGATTTGCTCGGCTTCGAGTTGTGCGATCAGGTCCATCGCTGGTCTCCATTAATGCTCACGGTTGATCCGCGAAGATGTGCGCGTGCTCAGAGCTCTTGGTCTTGTTCCGGGTCCACCGCAGTGCCCGCCAGAGATCAACACGTCATTCCTTTTTTGCGTCCGCGTTTGACCCCGTTTGACACGGGCAAGCCCCGCTACGGCCAAAACAAACGAATCCGCACGCGAGTTTCCCAGCGGTGGATTGGGGGCGTATAGGCCCTTTGAGTTAAGCGATCAAGGGGTTTTGCGCTGTTTTCGGAGCCAGTTGATGAGGGTTTTCAACTGTGGTGAGACACGATCAGGCCGGGTCAGGATATGATAGCCCACATCGCTATCGATTTCCTCGCAAAGTGCAACAAGCGTCCCGTTCTCGATATCCCCCATCGCAACGGCGCGCGGGACGATTGTGATCCCATGCCCGGCGCGGACGGCTTGCAGGGAAAGGGCTGTCACATCCATCTGGGTGACACGGCATTTCGACAGATCCAGGCCATTTTCCTTCAGCCATACGCGCTCTTCCTTGCTTGTCCCTGTGATGAGCCAATGCTGGTCTCCGAGGTCAGACATGCAGCCGACGTAATCCTTGCCAACGATAGATGGTGCCGCGACAACAATATGGCCGGCCGATTCCAGACGTTCCGCGTTCAAGCCGGGCCAGTTCCCCCGCCCATACCGGATCGCAAGATCAAAGCCATCGGCGCGCAGGTCCACCAAATCGCCCGAAGGCGCGATTTCGATGCGGATGTCCGGATGCATGGCCCAAAACCCGCCGATCCGGGGCATCAGCCAGTATTCGGCAAAGCTGGGGGTCGTGGCGATCCGCAGCGGATGGTCAGCGTCACGGGCGATCAGATCTTCGCTGATCTCTGCAATCTGGCCAAAGGCCGTGCTTAGACTGCGCGATAGGCGCTGCCCGTCTACCGTGGGCTGCATCGTCTGACCGTCGCGCCGCATCAGGCTCAGCCCGAAATGGTCTTCAAGTTTGCGCACATGCTGGGCGACAGCGGCATGGGTCACGTTCAACTCGCGCGCGGCGGCGGAATAGCTGGTGAGCCGGGCTGCGGCTTCAAACGCCCTCAGGGCAGCAAGGGAAGGGACATGGCGCCAGTCCATATTTCACCTGTTAGTTCAGCTTACATCTTAAAACTATTGCTGATTAGCAAAACGAGAACAAGAAGCATATTTCTTCTGTCATCAACATGAAAGGAAAAACCATGCTTACAATTATCGCAGATGCATTGATGACCGCGACCCGTCAGAAACGTGATGAAGTGGATGAGCGGATGAGAGACCAACACGCTCACAGCCAGATGCTTCGTCGCGCACGGCTTGAGAATGAACGCCCGTTCCGGCTGGATCGCCAGCGGGACCTGTGGTGAACGCGATGTTTGGTTTTCTGACCTTTGACTGGGTCCGTCCGAAAGTCGCTAACCCGCGCCCAAGGCCAGAGCATGGGCTTTACAACCCCTATGCTCCGCGCATGGAGCTGCCGCACCGATTGGCGGAGCGGCGCTTCAACACCAAGCGCGATCTGTCTTGGGCGGACAAGGAATAGGGCCACACTCCCTGTTGGCCTTATCGGCGCAAGAGTGTTGCGTCGACTGGCGGGTCTTCGGACCCGCCCTTTTTATCGTTTGCGGGTCTTATAGGCCTCCCAAAGATCGGGGCGGCGTTCGGCCGTCAGCCGTTCGGCTTCCTGCTGACGCCACTCTGCCACTTTTGCGTGGTTGCCCGAGGTCAGAACCTCCGGGACCCTGCGGTCTTTCCATTCAGCGGGCCGCGTGTATTGCGGATGCTCCAGCAACCCGTCCGAGAAGCTTTCCTCTGCCGCGCTTTCATCATTGCCCAGCACACCGGGCAGCAACCGGACCGTCGCGTCGATCATCGCTTGCGCTGCGATCTCGCCACCGGTCATCACGAAATCCCCAAGGGAGATTTCGGTGATCTGGTAGTGGTCGATGACGCGCTGGTCGACGCCTTCAAACCGTCCACAGATCATCGTCACGCCTTGCGTTTCACTTAGCGATTGCGCCATCGCCTGGGTAAACGGCTTGCCGCGCGGCGACAGGTAAATCAGCGGACGCGGCGGGCCTTTGATCGCATGCTCAATAGCGCGTCCCAACACGTCCGGCCGGATGACCATGCCCGCGCCCCCGCCCGAGGGTGTGTCATCGACATTGCGGTGCTTGCCCTCGCCGAACATGCGCAGATCGACCGTTTCGAGCTGCCACACCCCGTCTTTGAGCGCCTTGCCCGTCAGGCTTTCGCCCAACAGACCGGGGAATGCGCCGGGAAACAGCGTGATGATCTTGGCCATCCATGCGCCTTTGAGCTGGGGACGGTGGGTCATCAGCTCGCGCGGCCGCAAAGTGCTTTGGATCGTCTTGCGGCCGTGGGATTTCGTAGGTGTGCTCATGGCAGGCAGATAGGGCGCAATGGTGGCATTTGTCTATGTCATATGCGCGATGCGGGCCAGCAGACGTTTCAGTTTTGCGCGCTGAAACGACGAAGCCGCATGGCGCGCCTTTGTGATTTTGAACGTCAGGATCAGCCATTTGCCCAGCATCGCGCAGCGCAGTACCTCACGAGGCAGGTCGTGTGAATACGTCTCGACAAACGCCTGATCTAGGGCTGGATGAAGGCCCAGATCCGTCAATTCTGTCTTTGCATCGGGCCGTAGAATTTCAAGCGATGACAGGTAATCGACCGCATCGTAAAGCCCTAGTTTATAGCGCATCTCAGTCATATCGAGCCCGGTTGGAGCCTCGCCAATGATAAGGTTGCCGCCATGAAAATCCCCATGCGCCAGTGTCTTGAGGCACGCGGCACCGCGCTGGGCATGACTGATCTGGCGGAAGCGTTCGATCAGTTGATTGCACGCCTGCGTTCCGATCTGTGGCATACGCTGCCCGGTTTTTGACGCCAAGGACGTGAGCCTTTTGAGCACCCATTCGGGCCAATAACCGATTTCTTCAACCAGATCCGCAGCGTGCAACGTATTCAGGAATTGGGCGCCATTCGTGCCAAGTAAAGCAAGGTTTTCGGCGCTTGGATCATCTGTCACGGCGCGCAAAGCGGTTGGGCCAGACACAAAGCGTGTGAGCAGACCGATCGTTTCCGGATCGTACCAGATCGGTTCCACGATCCTGGCGACCGTTTCTGTGAAGACGGGTATTAGCCGGGTGAGCGTCTCAAACTCTTGCCGGGGCCGCTGTGTTTCTGCACCGTCAAGATCAAGCTTAAGTGCAAGATCACCATCCGTGTGATGCAGCCGAAACACAGACCGCGCTTCGGGGTTCACGGTCGAGTTCACCAGATGGATCAGCTGATAGCTCCGGGTGTCGCCCGTCGCCTGAGCGTAACGCTTGAGTACAGCTTTCGCCGCGTGGTATTGTGGAGTGCTTGTCAGTCGATCAACCCATCAGGCGGATCTGCGATGATGCGGCCCGAGCCAAGATCAACGGTTGGGACGGCTTCCATCGTGAAGGGCAGCAGGACAGTATCCTTCAGCGCGGGGCCATGGATTTCCAGCAGGTCGGTCGCGCCATGGTTCATTACGGATTTCACGGTGCCGATCTGCGTGCCGCCTGTATCGAACACCTCTAAGCCGATGAGATCGTTGTGATAATACTCGTCATCGGGCAGCTCGGGCAGCTGGTCGCGCGTGGCATAAAGACGTGTGCCTTTGAGTGCGTCGGCTTCTTCCTTAGTGGCTACGCCGGTCATATCCGCGACAAAGCCGTTCTTGATGGCGCGGGTCAGGGTGACGTTGAACGCGCGGCTGCCGTCTTCGGTCGTCAGATCATAGTCTTCAATCGCGGTGGGGTCGGCGCAGAAGCTCTTCAGGCGCACTTCGCCGTTGACCCCAAAGGACCCGGCGATGGCACCGACGCAAATACGCTCTGACATTTTGTTCTCCATTTGCATTGGCGTAGCGGGTCATGCGTGCAATTTCTAGCGGGTTTCGATGGTGAGGGTCGCTGCGCGCTGTTCCCAACCCAGCGCTTCCAGCTCGGGCATTTCGCTGTTGGTTTCGGGCCAGCCGACGCAGAGATAGGCAACCAAATGCCAAGCGGGTGGCACAGCGAGGTCCCTGTTCAACCGCGCTGGATCAAGCACCGAGACCCAGCCGACGCCCAATCCTTCGGCGCGTGCCGTCAGCCAGAACTGCATGATCGCGCCAACAACGGAATAGCGGCGGGCTTCGGGCATGGTAGCAGCCCCCAGACCCGCGCCCTTGTCCGTCGCTTCATCGCAGTAGATCGCAAACTGCACAGGCGCTTCCTGCATACCGGACAATTTTAGCGTCGCGTAGCGCGCAGCCTGATCGCCCGAATAGCCCTTGAGCGCTTCGGCGTTTGTATCCTTATAATTGGCAAGGGCTTTGGCGCGGGCCTCGGGTGAGGTCAGTTGCACCAGACGCCACGGCTCGGACAGGCCCACGGATGGGGCGCAGGCAAAGCTGGCGAGGCAGCGGTCAAGGATCGCTGCATCTACGGGATCGGTGCGGAAGCGGCGCACATCGCGCCGCCACCGCATAAGCTCTGAAAGCTCGTCCCGAAAGGGCTTGGGAAAGCGCTGCATCCCCAAGCGTGCCGATTACTCGGACTTCTCTTCTTCAGCAGCGGCTTCTTCGACCGGTGCTTCTTCCACTGCGGGCTCTTCAGCCGGTGCAGCCGCCGCTTCAGCGGCCTCAGCAGCTTTGGCGGCTTTTTCTTCAGCACGCTCTTGGGCTTTCTTGCCGGGCTTGGCTTTGTTGGGGTTATTGCGCTCGGTCTTGGGCAGGGTGCCAGCGGCTTCCAACATACGTGCGATCCGGTCGGTGGGCTGCGCGCCTTGGTCGAGCCAGTGCTGAACGCGCTCCATGTTCATCTTCACGCGCTCTTCGCTGTCTTTGGGCAGCAGCGGGTTGTAGGTGCCCAGCTTTTCGATGAAGCGACCGTCGCGCGGCATGCGGCTGTCAGCAGCCACGATGCGGTAGAAGGGACGCTTTTTCGAGCCGCCGCGGGCGAGACGAATTTTCATAGCCATGTGAGTTTCTCCTTAAGAATGGCAGGTGGCCGGGTGGGGCCGTTAGCTTTGGTGTTGTTTATGGTGTTGGATGACTTCCTGAATGATGAAGTTCAGGAATTTCTTGGCGAATTCCGGGTCCAGATCGGCCCGGTGGGCAAGATCTTCGAGCCGCGCAATCTGTTTGGCCTCGCGGTCGGGATCAGAGGGGGGCAGCGCGTGTTCGGCTTTGAGCCGACCCACGGCTTGCGTGTGCTTGAACCGCTCGCCCAGCGTATAGACGAGGATCGCATCAAGGCGGTCGATGCTGTCGCGGTGATCCTTGAGGACCTGCGATGCGAGCGTCACGGCATCAGTCAATGGCGTATCCTTTCGGCTGAAAGAGCGGGTTCTGGTAGCTTTCGATCTCGAGCGCGATGCCATCGGCAAGCTGGGAGCCGCGCAGCTTTTCGGGGCTGGGATGGCGGTAGACGACATCATTGCCGTCAACGCTGGGCGCGTATTTGTCTTTGGTCGCGCCAAGGCGTTCGGCAAGCCGGATGGAGTCGAGGTTCTTGGGGTCGAGGTAGCTAACAGCGCCTTCCCATCCGAGCGTCTGGTAAAAGTAGCTTCGCGCCATATGCGTGGCTTCCAATGCAATCCCGCGCCCTTGGGCATCGGGCCAGATGATCCACGCAATCTCGGCCTCAGGCCATTTTGCGGGCTTCCAGCCACCGGCCATGCCGTAGGTTTCATCCGTCTTGCGGTCGTGGATCATCCACATGCCATAACCGCGGATCGCCCAATGGCCTATCTCAGCCGCGTAAAGCATCCAGCTTTCATAGGCATTCAGCGGCCCACCCATGAAGCGGGCACGGTAGCTGGTGAAGGTCGCCTTGAAATCGGGATAATCTTCGGGCTCGGGGCCGCGCAGGACAAGGCGTTTGGTCTCAAGAACGGGAATGGTCGGCATTACGCGGCCTCCCCGAAATGGCGGTAGACCAGATCATCGGGATGCGGGCGTGTTGCTTTTGTGTCCAACACCGCACCAAGTCGTTCGGCCAGCGCGCAGGACCGCGCGTTTTCGGGTGCGATATAGCTGACGAGCGAGGGCAATTTCAGATCGTCGCGGCAATGGGCGATGATCGCTTTGGCGGCCTCGGACGCGTAGCCCTTGCCTTGGTCTTCATCCGACCACACCGACCAGCCAAGTTCAATTTCAGGAAAATCCGGTGGCGCATAGGGCCCTGCCGAAGCGACTGGGCGCCCGGTTGCGTTCTCTACAGCCACGAACAGCCCAAACCCGTTCAACAGCCAATGCCCTGCAAAGGTCGCAGCCACACGCCATGCGCCGCCTTCGCCATTTTCTGGTCCGCCGCCGTGCCAGATGCCACGATCAGACACCAAAAACGCAACCCACGGCGCGATGTCCGACGGGATCGGGGCGCGCAGGGTTAAACGCTCGGTCTCAAGGACCGGGGTATTGGTGAGCGTTGCGGTCACTTCTTCTTGCCGAAGCCTGAAAGACCTGGTGGTAGGCCTGCACCGCCGCCAAGACCGGGCATGCCGGGCATCTTGCCCGCACCCATCTGCGCCTGAGCGGCCTGGATCTCGGCCTGCGAAGGTCCGCCTTTGCCGAACATCTGGCCCATCGCGCCTTTAAGCATGCCTTTTTTGCCCATCTTGCCCATTTTCTTCATCATGTCGGACATCTGACGGTGCATCTTCATCAGCTTGTTCAGCTCGGACACTTCAAGCCCCGCACCCTTCGCGATGCGTTTCTTGCGGCTGGCTTGCAGAAGCTGCGGATTGGCGCGCTCTTTCTTTGTCATCGAGTTAATCAGCGCGATCTGGCGGCGCAGGATGCTGTCGTCAAAGCCAGCACTTTCCATCTGCTTGGCCATTTTGCCCATGCCCGGCATCATTCCCATGATGCCTTCCATGCCGCCCATCTTCATCATCTGCTCAAGCTGGCCTTTCAGGTCGTTCATATTGAACTGACCCTTCTGGAAGCGCTTCATCATGCGCTCAGCTTGCTCGGCCTCGATGGTTTCCTGTGCTTTTTCGACAAGCGAAACGATGTCGCCCATGCCAAGGATACGGCCTGCGATCCGTTCGGGGTGGAACTCCTCGATCGCGTCCATCTTCTCGCCAAGACCGACATATTTGATCGGCTTACCGGTCACAGCGCGCATCGACAAAGCTGCACCACCGCGCCCGTCGCCGTCCATGCGGGTCAGCACGACGCCAGAGACGCCGATCTTGTCATCGAATTCCTCGGCGACGTTGACGGCGTCCTGACCCGTGAGGCCATCGACCACCAAAAGCGTCTCGCGCGGGTTGGCCACGTCACGTACGGCAGCAGCCTGCGCGATCAGTTCCTGATCGATATGCAAGCGGCCCGCGGTGTCGAGCATATAAACGTCATAGCCGCCCATCGTCGCCTGCTGCTTGGCGCGTTTGGCGATAGCGACGGGATCCTGACCTTTGATAATAGGCAGGGTATCCACGCCGATCTGCGTGCCGAGGATCGCCAACTGCTCCATCGCAGCGGGGCGGTTCGTGTCGAGCGAGGCCATCAGCACCCGCTTGTTGTCGCGATCCTTCAGACGCTTCGCCAGCTTGGCGGTCGTCGTGGTCTTACCGGAGCCCTGCAGACCCACCATCAGGATCGGGGCAGGCGGGTTGTCGATCTTCAGCTCACCGGGCTCGCCTTCGCCGGTCAGCGTATCGACCAGCGCGTCATGCACGATCTTGACGACCTGCTGACCGGGCGTGACCGACTTGGTCACCGCCTGACCAGTCGCCTTGTCCTGCACCGCTTTGACGAAATCGCGCGCCACGGGCAGCGAAACGTCGGCTTCTAGCAACGCCACACGCACTTCGCGGAGCGCGGTTTTCACGTCATCCTCGGACAGTGCGCCTTGTTTCGTAAGCCGATCAAAGACGCCTGAGAGGCGTTCGGATAGATTTTCAAACATGCCCTCGGCCCTCCTTCGGCCCTATCAAAACATGCCCCTAAAATAGGAAGGGACGGCTCAAAGCACAAACACACCCGTGGGCGCAACGCGCTGACGGATGGCGATCCCGGCTCACAGGCAGGGACCGGAAGATGTGCATACTTCCGGATGT
>CAKZXZ010000266.1 GCA_937883775.1 uncultured Paracoccaceae bacterium | reverse complement strand
GCCAGATCCATAAGCCCGCCAATCCACGCCCAATCCGCAGGCGTCCAGCCCAGATCACCGGGCTGCGGCAAGCCTTCGTGGTGCATCTCGACACAAGGGAGATGGCCCAGAAGGAAGCGATGGGCGTGCAATACACCCTTTGGGTCGCCCGTTGTGCCGGACGTGTAAATCATCATCGCAGGATCATCGGCGCGCGTGCGGACCGGCGATGGGTGCGGGCGCGCCGCTTCAATGTCAGACCAGAATGCACGCACCGGGCGCGGACAGGGATCGACACTGAAAATCGTTTTAAGATCAGGGATTTCACTACGGATTGCATCGAGTTTCGCAACACCTTCGGCATGCGTCACAACCGCCTTTGCCCCGCTATCGGCCAACCTGTAGGCCAAGGCATCGGTTCCAAACAGCGTAAAAAGCGGCAGGCTGATCGCGCCCAGTTTCATGGCGGCGAAATGCGCAATCATCACCTCGGGCGCTTGCGGCAACAAGACCGCGACGCGGTCTCCGCGCGTGACGCCTTGTGCTTGCAGGACCGTGGCGAAGCGGTCACTGGCATCTTTCAGCGCGCCATAGCTCCAATCGCGCCCGTCGGGCACGATCAGCGCGACGCGGTCCGGATCCTGCACCGCCCAACTGTCGCAGCAGCGCTCGGCGATGTTGGAAAACGGCGGAAGGGTCCAGCGGAATTGGGCGCGCGTCGTCTTCCAATCGCCGTGCCATTGGACCAAAGCGCGGGTCATTCAGCGTGCAAAAACAGCGACTTCCGGCAAGCCGGTCAAGGGCGCTTGCAGCAACCGCATCGCCGGTAAGGACAGGCGCGAGCCACCGGTTTCAGGCCCCTCAATCGGGATCAGCGTCACCGCAACGCTGGTATTTTGCGCAGCATAGGTCACGCGGCCCGGCTGCTCGGCAGTGACCAGCGGCGTTTTCAACCAGAATCCCGGATCGGCCGGATCGCCCAAAGACGCAACTGTCGTGCCCAAAGCCCTGTCCTGCGCCCCGGTCGTGGCGGCTTTCACAACCTCGGCCCGATCTTCGGCTGTTGTTGTGTCAAACTGCTCGGCCGTGCGCGCGGATGGCGGCGGCGCGGCAGGCGCCGACGTGTCAGACGGAGCCGTTTCAGGCGTCAAAGCTTCGGCCTCGGGCGGCTTTTGAGAGGAAGACGGCACCGCACATGCCGTCAAAAGCGAAAGCGCCAGAAGGCATCCAAATTGTCGCATCATGCTCATAACCCAAGTATTAACAGGGTTTTGCCCGCCCGCAACCACGCCGCAGGCTTGTGACCTTGTGATTTCATGCTTAACCTTTTGCGCATGAGCCAGCCACTGATTGATCCTTTCGAGCGCGCAATTTCTTACCTGCGGGTCTCTGTGACGGACCGCTGCGATTTTCGCTGCGTTTACTGCATGTCGGAAAACATGACGTTCCTGCCGAAAAAAGAATTGCTGACGCTCGAGGAACTCGACCGGCTCTGTTC
>CAKZXZ010000265.1 GCA_937883775.1 uncultured Paracoccaceae bacterium | reverse complement strand
ACGATATCGCGACGGACAAGTCGATTCAGACCTACATGGTCATGGGTCTCATGCACCTCGCCATTCCCGGCGCGAAATTCGTGATCGTCAAACGTGACCCGCGCGATGTGGGCCTATCGATTTACAAGAACTATTTCGCTGCGGGCACCCATCGCTACGCCACGGATCTGCGCGTCATCGGTCAATACATCGCGCTCTACGAGCGCGTGATTGCTTTCTGGAAAGCCCGTATCCCCGACGCGATCTACGAGGTCGCCTATGAAGACCTGATCGCACATCCCCAAGACGAAACCCGCAAACTTGTCGCCGCCTGCGGTCTTGACTGGGACGAGGCCTGCCTCAACTTCCATCAGACCGAACGCGAGGTGAAAACGCTTAGCTTGCATCAGGTGCGTCAGCCGATTTATGCGTCGTCCACAAACGCGTGGCAGCGATATGAAAAAGAGCTGGCCCCACTGGTCAAGGCCTTGGAGGAGGGCGAATGTCTTTAGACGAGATTAAGCAACGCGTTGAAAAAGCAGAAAAAGATGCAGGGCGTAAAGCGGGCTCCACCCATCTGATTGCCGTTTCAAAAGTGCAACCAAACGACCGGGTCGAAGCTGTTTTGCAAGAGGGACACCGTGTGTACGGCGAAAACCGCGTGCAGGAAGCCGCAAGCAAATGGCCGGATTTTCGCGAGCAGTTCACGGGTGTTCAGGTCCATCTGATCGGCCCGTTGCAGACCAACAAAGCCCGCCAGGCGATGGAGTTGTTCGAAGCGATCCATTCCGTTGATCGTCCGAAGCTTGCCAAGACAATTGCTCGTTTGGCTCAAGAGATAGGGCAGTGTCCGGAGGTCTTCTTGCAAGTGAACACCGGCGAAGAAGAGCAGAAAGCGGGCGTCATGCCGGCGGAAGCCGATGCGTTCGTGGCCGAGGCGCGCGGCTTGGACCTTCCCGTAGCTGGCCTGATGTGCATCCCGCCGGTGGACGAAGAGCCATCCCTCCATTTTGCGCTTCTTGCCAAGATCGCAGAACGCAATGGCCTCACGGGTCTGTCCATGGGCATGAGCGGCGATTTCGAGCGCGCGATCGCTCTTGGTGCCACGCATATCCGCGTTGGTTCTGCCATCTTTGGCGAACGCGCTTACGGTTAACGCACGATCACCCGGCTTTCGTACCGGATGCGAGACACGATCCACCGCAAATGATTGCGCCGAAAAGCAATGCATCCTTCGGTGGGGTACCCTGGTCTGCGCCATTGATGCAGGAAAATCGCCGAGCCACGCCCACGTTCCGCATAGGGCCAGTTCCAGTCGGTGATGAGCACGATGTCATATAGCGGATCAGCCCGTCTCAGTATCTCGTGGCTATGCGGATAAGGCGCACGTACCATCAGGTTATAATCTTCATCTTTCGCATCATCAGACCACAAGTCGCCCGGCCGGATCGGCACTGCCCAATCCGCAGGCCGCGCGATCCGATCATGCCGATACAGCAATCCAACGATGCGGTGCACACCCAATGGCGTCGCGCCGTCACCTTCGTGTTTATCCGCTATGATACCGCCTTTACCGACGGTGCAGGGAAATATGCGTCCTTGAAACCGCAGCCCGCGCGGCGTCAAAACCAGATCATGTGGCGTCACAGAATATGCCCGGATTTCTTGGCTTTTGTGTCCAGATAGGCGGCATTATGGCGGTTCTCACCAACTTTCAAAGGCACGCGCTGGGCTACGGAAATTCCCGATTGCTCCATCATCGCCACCTTTTTGGGGTTGTTCGTCAGCAATCGCACCGATGAAAACCCCATCTTTTTCAAGATGTTCGCACCAATCCGAAAATCGCGTTCGTCATCCTCGAAACCCAACCGGTGGTTTGCCTCGACTGTATCAAAACCCTGATCCTGCAAGGAATAGGCGCGCATCTTGTTGGTCAGCCCGATGCCGCGCCCCTCTTGGTTGAGGTAAAGCAAAACGCCCGCGCCTTCAGCCCCCATCTGTGCCAACGCCCCGCGTAGCTGAGGCCCGCAATCGCATTTCAATGAGCCAAGCAGGTCACCGGTAAAGCACGCCGAATGGAGCCGGGCGAGGGCCGGGGCGTTGCGATCCGGCTGCCCGATCTCAATCGCGTAATGTTCTTCAGACCCATCATCAGGGCGGAAAATATGCAGCCGCCCGGCCTCAGAGACCTCAAGCGGCAATCTGGCGCTGATGACAGGTGACAAGGGCGAAGCTGCTGTCTGTAGAACGGTTGCTTGTGGGATCGCGGTCAACTGGTGTGACCGGGCAAACGCTGCTCCGTCCTTTAGGTCCAGCACCATCGACGCTGGCAACAGCCGGGCGTCCTTCATCAAATGAATCGCGGCTCGCGCGCCCAAGGCATCGCCGTCGCGTGTGGTGACCAGCGGCCCTTTCATTGGCGTGTTCAGGTCGTCTGCCGGGTCTGCCACGGCTTGCACCCACGATAAGGTTGCGTCGCTGGGCAGCGCAATCCGTGCCAGATCGCCATCATAGGCGCGTGCTTTCAGCGTTTGCGCGCGCCAATTGGTGACCGCAAGCCAAGGCGTGCCCCCTAAAGCGCGCAAATTGGCAAGTCGCGGAGCGCTTAATGTTTCTGCGGCCATCACCAGCACATCCTGCGCGCCCGTTAGCACAACGGGAACGCCCATCCGCAAATCAGCGCGGGCGCGGGCAATTAGATCGGTTGTATCGGGGCTGAGACTCATGTCGTTGGTCCTCAAAGGGTTGGTGCATATTTACGCATCTTCACCAAAACTTGAAACATTTACCTGCATACCGACACGAGAGCGTGAGCGAATGCAGCAATTCTTGCCGAAACATCAAATCGCTTCCATGTGAAGGTCAACCGCAACCGGAGGACCACGATTATGGCCCAACTGAAACGCATACTTCTTGTCGACGATGATGACGACCTTCGCGAGGCCTTGGCCGAGCAATTGATGCTTACCGAAGATTTCGACGTCTTTGAAGGTGGCAATGGCGCCGAAGGCATGGAGCAGGTGAAGGCCGGCCTGTTTGATCTGGTGATTCTCGATGTTGGCCTGCCCGATACCGATGGTCGCGAATTGTGCCGTCTGATGCGCAAGCAGGGTGTGAAATGCCCGGTCGTGATGCTGACAGGCCATGACAGCGATGCCGATACGATCCTTGGCCTTGATGCAGGTGCCAATGATTACGTTTCCAAACCGTTCAAGTTCCCGGTTCTTCTGGCTCGCATCCGCGCGCAGTTGCGCCAGCATGAACAGTCTGAAGATGCCGTATTCCAGCTTGGGCCGTACACCTTCAAGCCTGCCCAAAAGATGCTGGTGACCGAAGAAGACCGCAAAGTGCGCCTGACGGAAAAGGAAACCAATATTCTCAAGTTTCTCTATCGCGCCACCGACGGTGTTGTGGCTCGCGACGTGCTGTTGCACGAAGTGTGGGGCTATAATGCAGGCGTCACAACGCACACGCTTGAGACCCATATTTACCGCCTGCGCCAAAAGATTGAGCCTGACCCCAGTAATGCCCGATTGCTTGTCACCGAAAGCGGCGGATATCGGCTGGTCGCTTGATCCAAGTCAAAGAATGGCTCGTATACGGTAGTGTACATCACTACGTGACACATACCCTCTCCGTCCTGGGTTAAAGACGGAACCTCCCTGTTGGACTCGGTCGGGCCTTGTGCCCGACCTTTTTTTATGGGCCTCTAGGCACAGCTGCTGCCGGAGGATCAAATGCCCTTTACCCTTGCGACCTGGAACATCAATTCTGTGCGCTTGCGCGAACCTATCGTACTGAAACTGCTGCAAGAAGAAGCGCCTGACATCCTGTGCTTGCAAGAATGCAAAAGCCCGGTTGAGAAAATTCCAACCGAAGGCTTCGCCGCGCTTGGCTATACGCACATGGTTGCCCGGGGACAGAAAGGGTATAACGGCGTCGCAATTCTCTCGAAGCTGCCGATCACCGATGCAGGCGATCGTGATTTCGTTCAGATGGGCCACGCACGCCATGTTGCGGCAACGCTTGAGAACGGCGTGACGATCCACAACTACTACGTCCCTGCGGGCGGCGATGTCGCAGACCGCGAGGTGAACGAGAAGTTTGGTCAAAAGCTCGATTTTCTGACCGAGATGCGCGACTGGTTCCATGCCGAGAAACCCACGAAGTCGATCCTTGTCGGCGACTTGAACATTGCCCCCCGTGAAGATGATGTCTGGTCTCACAAGCAGCTTCTCAAAGTTGTCAGCCATACCCCGATTGAGGTGGATCACCTTGGTGCTGCTCAGGACGCAGGCGCTTGGGTTGATGTGACCCGCAAGGATATTCCGGACGGCCAACTTTACAGCTGGTGGTCCTACCGCGCCAAAGACTGGGACGCTGCCGATAAAGGCCGTCGTCTGGATCATGTCTGGGCGACGTCTGATATTTCGAGCGCTGCTCATGGCTCGCGTGTCTTGCGTGACGCCCGCGGATGGGAGAAGCCCAGCGATCACGCTCCAGTTTTCGCAACCTTCGACCTTTGACAATCACCCCGCGCCCTCACATATGAAGGGCAACGGAATTTAAGGACATAATCCCATGCTGGAACTTGGCGGCTCAGGCGGCGCAGATACGCCCGCAACCGATCTTATCAAAGACGTGACCGAGGCGACGTTCATGGCCGACGTGGTCGAGCAAAGCCAAACCGTGCCTGTCATCGTTGATTTCTGGGCACCTTGGTGTGGCCCGTGCAAAACGCTTGGCCCTCAGCTTGAAGCAGCGGTAACAGCGGCCGGTGGGCGTGTGAAAATGGCCAAAGTCGATGTGGATCAAGCGCAACAAATTGCGGCGCAGCTGCAAATCCAGTCGATCCCGACGGTTTACGCGTTCTATCAGGGTCAGCCGGTCGACGGCTTTCAAGGGGCTGTCCAACAGTCTGAAGTGAATGCCTTTGTCGAACGTGTCGCGGCCCTTGGTGGGGAGCCTGACAATGGCCTGGCCGACGCAATCGAGGCGGCGGAGGGCATGTTGGCCGAAGGGGCGGCAACTGATGCGGCGCAGACATTTGCAGCCATTCTTGGGGAAGACCCCAACAGCGCAGCCGCTTACGGTGGTCTGGTCCGCGCGCATCTGGCGCTTGATGATCTTGACCAAGCCGAGACCATTCTGAACGGCGCCCCGGCAGAAATCGCCGACGCGCCCGAGCTGGAAGCAGCGCATGCGCAGCTCGAGCTGGCCAAACAAGCCGCAGGTGCAGGCCCGGTGGCTGATCTGAAGGCCGCTGTCGATGCAGATCCAACGAACCATCAGGCGCGCTTTGATCTGGCGACAGCGCTGCATGCGAATGGCGAAACCGAAGACGCGGTGACCGAACTTCTTGAGATTTTCCGCCGTGATCGCGACTGGAATGACGGTGCTGCGAAAACACAGCTTTTCACTATTTTTGACGCCCTCAAGCCGGAAGATCCGATTGCATTGAACGGTCGCCGAAAACTCTCGTCGCTCATATTTGCCTGACGCGCCACACGGGCTACCTGACTAAAATGATAATAAAAGCCGCCGACCTGCCTGAAACGATCCCAGTGTTTCCTTTGCCGGGTGCGCTTTTGCTGCCCCGCGCGCGGTTGCCCTTGCACATTTTCGAGCCTCGCTACCTCGCGATGATCGATGATGCGTTAAAAACGTCGACGCGTCTGATCGGTATGATACAGCCTCACCGTGTGCCCGGGTCAGATCAGGACCGTTTGCACCACATCGGATGTGCCGGGCGGGTCACCGCATTAAGCGAGACGGATGACGGGCGTTATATGATAACGCTTAGCGGCATCACGCGGTTTCGGGTCATCAAAGAAGTGTCCGGATTTTCGCCCTACCGGAAATGCGAGGTTTCATGGGCCGGATTTGATCGCGACCAAGGCCCGGTCGAGCACGACAAAGGCTTTGACCGCGACGACTTTCTGAACCTGCTTGCCAAGTATTTTGACGATCAGGATCTGTCGACCGATTGGGAAAACTTGAAAGATGCCGAGGATGAGTTGCTTATCAACTCGCTCTCGATGCTTTGCCCATTTGATCCAGAAGATAAGCAAGCACTTCTTGAGGCGCCGTCATTGTCGACGCGGCGCGAAACGCTGGTGACCTTGATCGAATTTGCCCTACGCGGCGGAACAAGCGAAGAGATGATCCAGTGACAGACACTCCGGATTTCGACCGCCGCATGCTAGAGGCGCTGGTCTGCCCCCAATCGCACAACATTCTGGAATATCGTGCAGCCAGCCAGGAACTGATCTCGACATCAGCAAATCTTGCATTCCCGATCCGTGAAGGCATTCCGATCCTGTTGGTCGATGAAGCGCGCGTGCTGGACTAGACGCGCTTGCCCTGAAGCAGCTTCGGCAAATCACCAGTCAGCCCAGCCGCTTCGCGGATGAAACTGCGGCGTAGTTTGGGCATTGCGTTGATGATCCCCATCCCCAGATCACGCCCCATGCGCAGTAGTGTATTGTCGTTTGAAAACAGACGATTAAAGGTATCTGTCGCAAAACCAAGTGTGGTGCGATCAAACCGCCGCCAGCGCTGATACTCTTCCAGAACCGTCTGCATTCCAATGTCCTGCCCACGCCTGCGTGCAAGTGTCAAAACTTCGGCCAGTGCAGCAACATCACGCAGTCCTGCATTTAGCCCTTGGCCTGCGATAGGGTGCACGCCTTGCGCCGCATCTCCGACCAAAGCAACGCGATCCGTGATGAAACTCTGTGCCGTCGTCAAGTTCAGCGGATAGGTATAACGGTCTCCCGCAAGCGAAATCTCTCCCAGGAAGTTTCCGAAACGCGGACGCAACACGTCCAGATAACCGCTGTCATCTAATGCGTTGATTTCGGCAGCACGCGCTGTTGTCTCACTCCACACGATTGAGCTGCGATCTTGCGTCAGCGGTAAAATCGCAAGTGGCCCTGCGGGCATGAAATACTGGTGGGCGACACCGCCATGCGGCTTTTCATGTTTGATTGCGCAGACAAGCGCCGTTTGTCCATACTCGCGGATGTTACGTCTGATACCTGCACGCTCCGCCGTCCCACTGCGCCGGCCATCGGCGCCCACCAAAAGCGTCGCTGAAAGCTCTTTGCCTGAGGCAAGCGTGACACTCACACCTGTGTCTGAAACGTCCTGCGAGACAACGGTTTCTTTCGCCAGATGCGTAATCTTTGGCTCTGCCTGGACAGCGTCAAGAAACGCGCGCCGCAAATTGCGATCTTCAACCATAAAGCCCATTGGGCCTTCCTCGATCTCTGCATGGTCGAAATGCATCATGAACGGGGAAGGGGCTTCGCCAGCGCGGCCGTCGGTGACCTTGATTTCAAGCATAGGCTGCGCGTTCGGGGCCACAGCCTCCCACACGCCCACAGCTTCCAGCAATCGTTTTGAGGCCAGCGCCAGCGCATAGCTGCGCCCGTCAAAGGTTTTGTTTTTGCGCGTTGCTTTGGGCAGCGCGTCAATCATTGTGACGCTAAACCCGCCCTGTGCCAGTGCCAGCGCCAAAGCAGTGCCGTTCAGGCTGCCGCCCACGATGATGATATCTGTATCCATGCCTCGCAATATGGGCGCGCACGCGGGATTGTCCATGCGTTGCGCTGCCGCTACCGTGCCCGCAAAACCGGAGGGTATGATGGACGATTGGCTGACCAAAAGCGCTGCAGATCTGGGTCGCGGAATCGCGGCCGGAGAGATTGACCCGGTGGCCCTGACCCAGACCTTTCTGGACGCCATCGACGCCCATCCGCACCGCGACCGCATCTATGCGCGGGTGACAGCGCGGCGCGCCATGGCCGAAGCGCAAGCGGCCAAGCAGCGCGCAAAGTTAGGCCAGCGGCGCTCCTTGCTCGATGGTGTTCCGATCTCGTGGAAAGATCTGTTCGACACCGCTGGTGTGGCGACGGAAGCAGGCAGCGCCTTGCTCAAAGACCGCACGCCTGACAGGGATGCTCAGGTCCTTCGCAATGCGACCAGTATGGGCCTTATCTGTCTTGGCAAAACCCACATGACCGAGCTTGCGTTCTCTGGCCTTGGCCTCAATCCCGTCACCGGGTCGCCGCCCAACATCAATGACGAAAACAATGTCTCGGGTGGTTCGTCCTCCGGTGCCGCGACCTCTGTCGCGTTTGGTCTCGCTGCTGCTGGCATCGGCTCTGACACCGGGGGGTCGGTGCGTATCCCCGCCTGTTGGAATGACCTTGTGGGCCTCAAAACAACGGCGGGACGTGTCTCTGCGCAAGGTGTCGTGCCGCTATGCCCTAAATTCGATACCGTCGGTCCGCTGACCCGCACGGTCGAGGACGCCGCCTTTATGCTCGCCGCACTCGAAGGCACTGCGCCGATTGATACGGCGCCTCACACGCTGGAGAACCGCACCTTTGCAATCCTCGACACCTGCGCGTTCGACGATATTCGCGACCAGCCGCGCGCCGGGTTTCAAAGTGCTCAAACCCGCCTCCAAGACGCCGGCGCGCGCATCACCCATATCGAAGTTCCCGAGGTCGCCGAGGCGATGACGCTTGCCTCGCCACTGTTTACCGCCGAAGCCTACGGCACTTGGAAAGATGTGATCGAAGCCAATCCCAAAGCGATGTTCCCCGAAATTCTGCAACGCTTCCGCATCGGTAAAACGGTGATGGCTGCCGACTATGTCGCCGCGTGGCAAATGCTGGATCGCTGCCGCCGCGCGTATCTGAAGGCGACGGCGGGCTTTGATGCTGTCGTGATCCCAAGCTGCCCGATCATGCCACCAAATGCCGAGCGTCTTGCCAAGGATCACGACTATTTCGTCACGGAAAACCTGCTGACCCTGCGCAATACCCGGATCGGCAACCTGATGGGATTGTGCGCCGTGACGCTTCCCACTGGGCTTCCTTCCACGGGTATCATGCTGATGGGCGCCCCCAATACCGAGGAACGTCTTTTGCGTCTGAGCCTCGCTGCCGAGGCGGCTTTGGCTTAAATGCCACAGAAAATTCGCGCAGCCGCCTCTTTTTGCACCGTTTTTCTGGACGCACGCGCGCCCGGCAGGTAACTTGGCTTCAAACGGGGCGCCAATGACCCCGATCTTGAGGCAGTAATGATCTATCCTGAGCGGTTCGCCGCCCTTCCGGATTATCCGTGGCCGCGTTTGCGGAAGTTGCTCGATGGCATTGCGCCCGGAGGGCCCGAGATACTTATGACCATCGGTGAGCCGAAACACGCATTCCCCGCATGGATCACTGATATCATTACAGAAAACGCCGCCGGGTTTAACAGTTACCCGCCCAATGACGGCATGCCAGACCTGCTTGAAACGATGACAAACTGGATCGCGACGCGCTTTGGTGCGGCTCTCGATCCAGAAACGCAGATCATGGCGCTCAACGGCACCCGCGAGGGGCTGTTCAATGCCTGCATGGCCCTTTGTCCGCCGGACACAAACGTGCTTGTGCCCAACCCGTTTTATTCGGTGTACGGCGTTGCGGCCAAGGCAGCCGGCTCCACACCGCATTACATTCCCGCGCTGGCAGAGAATGGCTTTCTCCCCGATTTCGCGGGCCTGCCTGCTGATGTTCTGGACAAAACCAGCATTGTCTACATGTGCTCGCCCACCAATCCGGAAGGCGCGGTTGCCTCGCCAGACTATTGGCGCGATCTGCTGGCGTTGGCAGAAAAGCACGATTTCATCATTTTCGCGGATGAGTGCTATTCCGAGATTTATCGCGACACGCCTCCCGTTGGCGGCTTGCAGATGGTCAACGAAACTGGCGCCAATCCCGAACGCGTTGTCGTCTTCCACTCGCTCTCGAAACGCTCGAACCTGCCGGGCTTGCGATCTGGTTTTGTGGCGTCTGGCCCAGAAAACATACGCCGCATCAAGCAATTGCGCGCCTATGCCGGTGCGCCGCTTCCGCTTCCGTTGCAGCACGCTGCCAAGGCCGCATGGGCGGACGAAGCCCACGTTGTTGAGAACCGCGCGCTTTACAATGCCAAGTTTGAGGCCGCCGCTCAGGTCTTTGATGGCCTCAATTCATACCGTTCTCCCGAAGCTGGGTTCTTCCTGTGGCTTCCGGTTGAGGACAGCGAAAAAGCCACGGTCAAGCTGTGGCAGGAAACCGGCGTCAAGGTTCTGCCGGGCGCATATCTAAGCCGCGAAGCTGGGGGCATCACCCCCGGCGCAGGCTTTATCCGGGTCGCGCTTGTGGCCCCAATCAATGAAACGCGGGACGGGCTGACACGGCTGCGATCCTGTTTATACGACTGACGAGGTAGGCATGGCATATCAGGCACGCGGACGCGATCCGCTTTTGGACAGCAACATGCAGGCCGCGATTGAAAAACGCGGCAAAGAGCTGGTTGGCTTGGCGTTGCTCGCCGTTGGTGTGCTCACTGCGGCAATGCTGTGGTCGTACTCGCCAGAGGATCCGAACTGGATGGCCGTCACGGACGAGCCCGTTCAGAACATGCTGGGCCGTTTTGGCGCGTCTGTCGCAGCACCACTGCTGATGATCGTCGGCAAAGGCGCTTGGGCGATTTCGTTCATTTTTATCGCATGGGGCCTGCGCTTTGCGCTGCACCGGGGTGAAGAGCGGGCACTTTCACGTTTGATCTTCTTTCCCATCGCTATCGCGATTGGTTCTATCTATGCCGCGACCCTTACGCCGCCTGCCACATGGACGCACAGCTTCGGCGTTGGTGGCCTTTTCGGCGATACCGTGCTGTCGATGCTGCTCAGCATCCTGCCATTCGGTGCCGGCTTTACGGTCAAATTTGTGTCTTTTGCCACCGGCGTTGGCGTGCTGGCTCTTGGCGCATTTGTCTTGGGTTTCACACGCCCTGAGCTTCGCGCGCTGTTCCGCTTTATGGCGCTGGGCTTGGTGATGGCCTATGCGCAGATCATGACCCTTATGGGCAAAGGGGCCGCTGGCGCCGTCGGTCAGGCGCGCCGCATGCAAGAAGCCCAGGCTGCCCGCAAAGCACGCTTGGCAGAAGAACAGGCGATGCAGCAAGATGCTGTAATCTATGATGAAACGCCCATCATGCAGGCGCGCCCTGCCGCTGTGATCCGGCCAGAGCCCCCGGTTCAGCAGATGCCGCACATGCAGCCGATGCCGCAAGTTGGCCCTGCTGTGCAGCCTGAACCGGCCCCTGAACCACAGCCGAAAACCGGCTTGCTGGCAGGTGTTGCCAAGCTGATTAAGCCAGCCGATCCGCTGCCCGAGCCGGAGCTGCCTGAGCGGGAATATGCCCCCGATATCGACTACGCCAACAGCGATGACCGCATCAAAGCGCGTATCTCGGATGCGATCAAATCGCGGGTGCGCCAGTCGCCTGGTCAAGCGATGCCACGGGTTGAGCCGTCGTTGACCCGCGGCCGTGGACCGCAGCCGTTGATCGCCGACACCGCGCCGCGCATCGCTGAAATGCCCGCTGAACCGCCGGTGACGTCCACCCCCCAAGCCTTGTCGCTAACCCGCGTCAGCCGCGTGGATATGCCCGAGCAGAAACCGCTCACCGCCGAGCCCCTGTTCGAGACCGAAGATACGCCTGCACCAATCCCGCAGGCCACCGCGGTCGAGCCGCAACCCCGCGTGCAACACACACCCAAGAAAGCCGTGACCCCCTCGCGTCAGGCCAAGGCCGAGGCGCAGCCAGCGCTTCAGTTCGAAGACAATATGGCAGATTACGAACTGCCCCCGCTCAACCTTCTGACCAATCCGATTGAGGTGCAGCGCCATCACCTGTCCGATGAAGCGCTCGAAGAGAATGCGCGGATGCTGGAAAACGTCCTGGATGATTATGGCGTGAAGGGCGAAATCGTCTCGGTCCGCCCCGGCCCTGTCGTCACCATGTACGAGCTTGAGCCGGCGCCGGGTCTCAAGGCCTCGCGCGTGATCGGCCTGGCCGATGATATCGCCCGCTCCATGTCCGCGCTGTCGGCGCGCGTTTCTACCGTGCCGGGTCGTTCGGTCATCGGGATCGAACTGCCAAATGAAAACCGTGAGAAAGTGGTGCTGCGCGAGATCCTCAGCGCCCGTGATTTTGGCGACAGCAACATGAAGCTGCCGCTGGCCTTGGGCAAGGATATCGGCGGTGATCCCATCGTCACGAACCTCGCCAAGATGCCCCACCTGCTGATTGCGGGTACGACTGGTTCCGGTAAGTCCGTGGCGATCAACACCATGATCCTGTCGCTCCTCTACAAGCTCACGCCTGAAGAATGTCGCCTCATCATGATCGACCCGAAGATGCTGGAACTCAGCGTTTATGACGGCATTCCGCACCTTCTAAGTCCTGTTGTGACCGACCCGAAAAAAGCGGTTGTCGCTTTGAAATGGGTCGTAGGCGAGATGGAAGAACGCTACCGCAAGATGTCTAAGATGGGCGTGCGCAACATTGATGGCTACAATGGCCGTGTCCGCGAAGCTCTTGCCGCGAACGAGATGTTCCAGCGCACTGTGCAAACCGGTTTTGACGAGGATACCGGAGAGCCGATCTTCGAGACCGAAGAATTCGCACCCGAAACGATCCCCTATATCGTCGTCATCGTCGACGAGATGGCCGACCTGATGATGGTCGCCGGTAAGGAAATCGAAGCCTGCATTCAGCGCCTTGCGCAGATGGCGCGTGCCTCGGGTATCCACCTGATTATGGCCACGCAGCGCCCGTCCGTTGATGTCATCACCGGCACGATCAAAGCCAACTTCCCGACCAGGATCAGTTTCCAGGTCACCTCCAAGATCGACAGTCGCACCATTCTGGGCGAACAGGGCGCCGAGCAGCTTTTGGGCATGGGCGACATGCTTTATATGGCTGGCGGCGGCAAGATCACCCGTGTGCACGGCCCCTTCTGTTCTGATGAAGAGGTCGAGGAAATCGTGACCTATCTTAAGGCCTATGGCCCGCCGAAATACATGAACGGCGTTGTCGATGGCCCGGATGAGGACAAGGAAAGCGATATCGACATGGTCCTCGGCCTTGGTGGCAATACAGGCGGCGAAGATGCGCTCTATGACCAGGCTGTGGCGATTGTCATCAAGGATCGCAAATGCTCGACATCCTACATCCAGCGCAAGCTCGCGATCGGCTATAACAAAGCCGCCCGCCTGGTTGAGCAGATGGAGGATGAAGGCCTTGTGACTCCCGCAAACCACGTTGGTAAAAGGGAAATTCTGGTGCCTGAGCAGCAATAAGCCGCCTCTCGCAACCGTGAGAAATTGCGAGGTGCGCAAGCGCTCAGGACCGCTTATGTTCGTCTTATGAAACGCTTTATTGCCACCGCTCTTCTAAGTGTCACGCTTGCTTTGCCCGCTCAGGCCGAGAAGTTGTCGCTGAACGCAATTTCCAATTTTCTGAACGGACTTCAGACCGCCAAGGGCGCCTTTACCCAGATCAACGGGGATGGAACGATTTCGACCGGGACGATTTACATCAAGCGGCCCGGCCGCGTGCGGTTCGAGTATAATCCGCCGGAGGCATCGCTTGTGATGGCAGGTGGTGGACAGGTCGCGATCTTCGATGCCCGGTCCAACCAGCCGCCCGAGCAGTATCCACTTCGGCGGACACCGTTATCGATCATTTTGCAGCGCAACGTGAACCTTGCACAGGCAAAGATGGTGACAGATCACGGCTATGACGGAACCTCGACAACCGTAACCGCGCAGGATCCGAACAATCCCGATTATGGCAGCATCCAGATGGTTTTCACCGGAAGCCCGATTGAACTGCGCCAATGGGTGATTACGGATAACGCTGGCGGACAGACAACGGTCGTGCTGGGGGATCTGCAAAAGGGTGTGCAACTGCCTGCGCGTTTGTTCAACATCACCCAGGAAGCAGAAAGCCGCTAGAACGACGCAAAAAGCGCGGCGATCTTTTCTGACGCGCCGCGCTTTGTTGTGGTCGGATCAGCACAGTGCGCTGCCCGCCTTATATCGATCCGTTACGTGCAGCTTGTCAGTTGAAACTGATAGCTTTGCGAGCGTTGACCAACCTCACGGGCGACACGAACCAGCCAGCTTTTGTTGTTATAGCTGCCACGGGCAAAGCCTGTGTGCCCCTCGTGATAGGCAAGGTACTGGTTGCGCGCATCCGTCAGCGGGATGCCGTTGCGGTCGCGTGACTTGTTCATGTACCAGCCCATGAAGTCGGTTGCATCATTGATGCGGTCACGGCGCGCGCTCCGGCGGCCGGTTTCCTGACGGTACTCATCCCATGTCCCGTCCAGCGCCTGACTGTATCCAAAAGCTGAACTTTGCCGCCCCATCGGAATTACCCCCAGCGAGTAGCGAAACGGGGTCCGCGCATCTGAAATGAATTTGCTTTCCTGATAGATGGTGGCCATTTGCACATGCACTGGCACACCCCAACGCCGTTCAGTGCGCTTGAACGCGTTCAGATAGCCGGGCCGCTGATCCAGGATGGAGCATGCGTTGTCTAGATTTCGGGGCGCACCAGATCTGTCACCGCTGCCACAGGCAGCGACCAATACCAACAAGACCATTGCGCGAAGAGTTCTGCTCATCTGCCTCTCGCTTCTTTTGTTTTTTGTCAGTTTACCCAAAAAAAACGGTCTTGAAAACGACAAAGCCATCAAGGCGCGCCCTATCGGATTAATTTGGCTCATGCCGCATAAGCCCGTGTCCTCGCGGCACTAGCCCCTTGCGCAGCCCCGTGATGCGCTACAGCAAAAAAGCCAACAGCACAGGGAGCGAGAGGACAGACATCACCGTCGACACAACGACAAGCCCTGCAACGGCATCTGAATCCGCACCGTATTTTTCCGCAATCAGGTAGGAGGTGACAGCAACGGGTGTCGCCACTTGCAATACAAGAACGGCCAAGGCGATTGGGTCCAGCGCAAACCAGTCGCCAATCACCCATGCTGTGCCTGCACAAATCACAAGCTTGATCGCTGACAGAAGGACGGCCTGCACCAGACGCCCCGGTCGCAATCGTGCAACTGCGACGCCCAGTGTTATCAGCATGATCGGAATTGCGATCTGTCCGATCAGATCCAACGTGTTGGTCAGGAAGGTTGGTGTCTCCCAACCTTGCCACAGAAAAAGCGCGCCCAGGATTGTCGCGCCGACCATGGGTTCCTTGACCACTTTCAAAGGAGAGCCGCCGCCTGAAACGACCCAGATCCCAAAGGTGAACGAATAGATCGCCATGATCGCAAAAACGACGACCGCGTATCCCAGGCCTATGTCGCCAAATGCGAAAAGCGCCAGTGGCAGGCCCAAATTGCCCGTGTTGCCAAAGGTTAGCGGCGCCAGAAAGGTCCGTCTGTCCAGACCATTTGCAAAGACGACAGCCGCGCAAAGCACCGTCACGATCGCATATGTCACCACAGATGCCAGCGACAATGTCGCCAAGGCCTGCGGATCGACCTCGGTCTGCATCAGTGCCACGAAAATCAGACACGGTACAGAAAGCGTCATGGCAAGGCGGGTGACAAACTCCACCCGGTATTCAAAGCCCAGCTTCACCCATGTGAATCCCACAGCGGCCAGCAGGAAAACCGGCGCCGTGATTTCAAGCACTGTCAAAACAAGGTTCACAGACTGTTTCCCCAAAAGTCGCTGTCGCCGCGTTTACAGACGGCTCGTCGCGCTCTACTAACGGGGCTAGGGGTTGTTTACTATGCACAAAGCACGCGCGAAATATCATCTTGGCCAAGTTGTCCGCCACCGCAAACACCCGTTTCGCGGTGTGGTGTTTGACGTCGATGCGATGTTCTCAAACACCGAGGAATGGTACGATGCCATCCCCGAAGATGCGCGCCCCAAGAAGGACCAGCCCTTTTATCACCTGCTCGCCGAGAACGATCAAAGCTACTACGTGGCTTATGTGTCTGAACAGAACCTCGTTGCTGATTACTCAGGCGAACCCGTGGATCACCCTGACCTGGATGATCTGTTCGGCCCGTTTGAAGACGGTCAGTATCCGCTGCATTTCCAGCTGAACTAGTAACCCAACGCGCAACCATCCTTGCGCGGGTCCGACGCCCCTTCAAGCGTCCCATCAGCGTGTATCCGGATCGCCTGTGCCCCACCAATTGGTCCATCTGGGACACTTACCTTATGCCCCATATCCGCAAGCTCCTGGCGCACGGTATCTGAATAGCCAAGTTCGACCTTCATGTCGCCTGCATCCAGAAAGCTGCGTGGCGCATCGATTGCGCTTTGGGCGTCCATGCCGAAATCGACCATGTTCGACATAAAACGCGCGTGCCCACAGGATTGGTATTGTCCGCCCATGACGCCAAACGGCATCGTTACGCGGCCATCCTCGCGCAGCATGCCCGGAATGATCGTATGCATCGGCCGCTTGCCGCCGCCAGCTTCGTTCGGGTGCCCGTCTTCCAACGTAAAGCCAGCACCCCGGTTCTGGAACAGCACGCCAAACGTGTCGCTGGCGATGCCAGAGCCAAAACTGTGGAAGATCGAATAGATCAGCGACACCGCCATGCGGTCCTTGTCGACGACCGTGATGTAAATCGTATCCTTGTGAACAGCCTCGGTCAGCGGCCCAGCCGCTTGCATTGCCTTTTTCGGGTCGATCAAAGCGGCCAGTTTCTGTGCCGTTTCCATCGACAGCATATGCTCAAGCCGCGCGGTGGGGTCAGCGATAAACCGGTTGCGCGCGTCATAGGCCAGCTTGGTCGCCTCGGCCTCGATATGGGTGCGCAAAGTGCCGAATGGCTCCATCCCGGCGATATCAAACTGGCTCAGGATGTTATTCATCAGGATCGCCGTGGCGCCTTGGCCATTCGGCGGATGCTCGACCAGTTCGATGCCTTTATACGTCCCGCTGATCGGGTCGGTATAGTCACAGCGCGTCGCGGCAAAGTCTTCGAGCGTGTGAACGCCGCCTCGGGCTTGCAGCGCGGCGACCATGTCTTCCGCAACCTCGCCTTCGTAAAAGCCGGCTCGCCCGTCCATCGCGATGCGCCGCAGAACGTCGGCCTGCTTTGGTCCGCGGAACATCTGCCCGGCAACGGGCGCTTTGCCTGCAAGCAAAAAGTCATCCCGCGCGCCGCCACTTAAGTTTTCAACCGCGTCGGCCCAGTCAAAAGCCACGCGGGGTGCGACAGGTATTCCCGCCTCTGCATAGTGAATGGCGGGGGCAAGCACAGCTTTCAGGCCCGCTTTGCCATAGTCTTTTGAAAGCGTGCAAAATGCGTCGACGGCACCGGGGATTGTCACGGCAGCAGCATCATAAAGCGGCACGGTCGCATGTCCTGCTGCCCGAAGCGCTGCTGCGTCCAAGGCCTTTGGTGCGCGGCCTGATCCGTTCAATGCGATAATTTCATCGCTGCCCGCAGGAGAGAGCAGCACAAAGCAGTCGCCTCCGATGCCTGTCATTTGCGGTTCTGCAAAGCCAAGCAGCACAGCACCCGCGATGGCGGCATCGACCGCGTTTCCACCGGCTTCGAGCATCTGCACGGCGACTTTCGCGGCAAGTGGATGTGAGGTCGCGCACATCCCATTGCCCGCATAAACCGTTGACCGGCCTGGTGTCTGAAAATCCCGCATCTGTGTCCTCCTCCGCGCTGCGTCGATACTAGTGGCAAGCTGAATGAGTTCAATGCGTTGAATGCCATCCGGTGTCAGATCGCAGAGCGGTTTTTCATTTGATGGATGGATCGCCTGCTGCGACAGCCAATGCGTGCCGACCCGGGTCGGATCAAACTTAAGGACTGGATTCTGCGGGATGTAAGACCTCGGCGTCGCGCACTGGGTGGGGGCTGTTAACGCGACGCCGAGGTGAAGCTATATGCAGCTACGATTTTTGGATACACAGACATTCGGGCTGCTCTTTGTGCGAATTGAGGTTTCTTCGCGACGGAAGCATGAAATTAGAAACAATGACGATTAAAGACCATTATTCGCCGGAAAGTTGACACAGCAGTCGCCTGACGGTTGCACGTTTGTCGACAATGGAATCCGATAGCTCAGATGGTTTCCGGCAGCATCACGTCTGTATTCAAGCGCTTCTGTTTGTGATCGGATCAGAAACCAGCCAAAGCCACCTTCGGGCAACTCTGATTGTTCGACATCAGCGTCGGGCAACATGCCATCTGGTAGACCAAGCCCAGGCATTGGCTTGCCCTGATCGTGAACGGCAACGCAAATCGCCTCATCCTTGGTCACGATATGAACTGCGATGAAGGCGTCATCAGTGTCTGAAAATGCGTGCTCCGCAACATTGTTCAACGTCTCGGCCAGTACGATCTCTAGCGTCATCGCGGTTTCATCCGGGATGCCCCAATCGGGCAGCATCGGCATAAGCCGCGTCAGCAGACTACGAACACCATATTCGCTGCTCAGGCATGAAAGCCGGATATCGCCAAAAGGCTCTGTCACTGCGCTATGTCGGCCTGTGCTGTTTCGAGATCGGGATAGATGCGGAACACAGAATCCATTCGGGTCAGCCGAAAAACCTTTTCGACCGGGGGGCGCAAGCTTGCCAGATCAAGCCGCATGCCCGCTGGCAGCGCTTTCATAACAGCGATTATTGCGCCCAGCCCGCTTGAATCAACAAAATCGACTGCGCCAAGGTCAAGCACAACGCGGTCGTCTGCTTCTTGAGCGGCAGCTCTTACCGCATCTTTGAATGTAACGGCGGCAGCCGAATCGATCCTGTTTTCTGCAATAGTCACGGTGACCGTGCCACCTGATTGCTTTGTTGCAAGCTCCATGCTTTGTCTCCGGTCAGGGCTGTTCAGAACATGGATATGGTGCAAGTCTTAAGCGAAGGTTTGCGCGGGCGGTGAGAGGATATGAAAATGCGTAAAGTTGTCATTACCGGTGCAGCACGTACGCCGATGGGGGGCTTTCAAGGTGCCCTTGGCGATGTCAGCGCGCCCGATCTGGGCGGCGCTGCGATGAAAGCGGCAATGGCACAGGCCCGTGTCGACACTGTCGATGAGGTGTTGATGGGCTGTGTGCTTCCCGCCGGTCAAGGTCAGGCCCCCGCACGGCAAGCCGGTTTTGCCGCGGGCCTTGGTGAAAATGTCCCCGCGACGACGCTAAACAAGATGTGCGGCTCTGGCATGAAGGCCGCCATGATGGCGTTTGACCAGATCGCGTTGGGCCATGCCGATACGATGATCGCTGGCGGGATGGAGAGCATGACAAACGCCCCGTATCTCTTGCCAAAAATGCGCGGCGGCGCGCGGATCGGGCACGGGCAGGTGCAGGATTCGATGTTCCTCGACGGGCTGGAGGACGCCTATGACAAAGGCCGCCTCATGGGCACCTTCGCCGAGGATTGCGCCGAGGCGTTCCAGTTCACCCGCACCGCGCAGGACGACTACGCGCTTGGCTCGCTTTCCAACGCGTTGGAGGCCCAAAAGACGGGCGCTTTCGCGGATGAGATCGCGTCTGTGACGGTAACGACCCGCAAGGGTGAGACTGTGGTCGCGGAAGACGAACAGCCCGGCAACGCCCGCCCCGACAAGATCCCGCAGCTCAAGCCCGCTTTCCGCAAAGACGGTACGGTAACCGCAGCCAACAGCTCCTCCATCTCGGACGGTGCTGCGGCGTTGGTGCTTGCCTCGGAAGACACCGGCCAGCCTGTCCGCGCCCGTATCGTCGGTTATTCGAGCCACGCCCAAGCGCCGGGCCTCTTCACCACCGCGCCGGTCCCTGCCGCGCAAAAGCTGCTCAAAAATCTGGGTTGGTCGAAGGATGACGTCGATTTGTGGGAAGTGAACGAGGCGTTCGCCGTCGTCCCTATGGCTTTCATGCATGAAATGGGCATCGACCGCGCCAAGATGAACGTCAACGGGGGCGCCTGCGCGTTGGGTCATCCCATCGGAGCGTCGGGCGCGCGGATTATCGTCACCCTGCTGAATGCTCTGGAAAAGCGCGACCTGAAGCGCGGCGTTGCTGCCATCTGTATCGGTGGCGGCGAAGGCACTGCAATCGCGATTGAGCGTCCATGACAGCCAACTATGCCCACCTTGCCAAAACCGTCGCAGCGCTCACCGAAGGCGAAACCGATGTGATCGCCAAAATGGCGACCATCTCCTGCGAGGTGCATCACGCCGACGACCGTTTTGATTGGACCGGGTTCTACCGGGTGACCGAGCCGAACCTTCTGAAAATTGGCCCCTATCAAGGTGGTCATGGCTGCCTTGTGATCCCCTTCGACAAAGGTGTCTGCGGAGCTGCCGCGCGGACAGGACAAGTTCAACTGGTGCCCGATGTCTATGCGTTCCCCGGCCATATCGCCTGCGCGTCCTCGACGCGTTCGGAACTGGTGCTGCCGGTGCATGACGGGCAGGGGGTTTTGCTGGGCGTCTTTGATATCGACAGCGACCAGCCCGACGCCTTCATGCAAGACGACGCCGCAGCACTTACCGCGATCCTGAAAGCCGCGTTCGCGTGAGCTTTGAGGCCTGGACTGTCTTTGCCCTTTTCTGGGCGGTCTTCGTGACGACCCCGGGCCCCAATGCGGTGAACTGCATCCAGAACGGTATGACCCTTGGCATGGCCCGCGCGATGTGGGGCGTGCTGGCGATCCTGACGCAGGCGAGCGCCTTTCTGTTCCTCTCGGCCTTGGGCATCACGGCGTTGCTGGTTGCCTCCCCAACAGCGTTCTTCTGGGCGAAACTGATCGGTGCTGGCTTCCTGATTTACATCGGTATCCGTGGCTGGCTGAACGCCGGTAAGCCGGTCAGCACGGAACCCCGCTCTGGCCGCTCCGTCTATTTCCACGCGTTGATGATCGCGACGATCAACGCCAAAAGCGTCGCCGGATATCTCGCCGCGTTCTCGGCCTTCGTGCAGCCCGATGTTCCGATTTGGGATCAGATGACGCTGATTGGTCCCACTGCGTTGACCATCACGGCCCTCAGTTACACCGGCTATACGGCCATCGGCGCAGGTCTTGGAAAGCTCGCGATGGGGGCTGTTCTGAACATCTGGTTCCGGCGTATCATGGCCACCTGTTTCATCATCTACGGGATCGCGCTGGGCGCGACAGGGCGGACGACATGATTAACGGTGCATGCCTGTGTGGTGCGATCACGTTTGAGGTAAGTGGCGGGGTCAAAAGCTACTCGGTCTGCCATTGCAGCCAGTGTCGCAAACAGTCTGGCCATGCCTGGGCCTCGGGCTATGCACCTGAAGGGAATATCACGATCGCAGGTGACGTCCGCTGGTTTGAAGCCACCGAAACAGCAAAGCGCGGCTTCTGCCCGATCTGCGGATCATCGCTTTTCTGGAAGGCCCATGCCGAAGACCATATGAGCTTTGCCCTGGGGGCCATCGACAACCCAACCGGTGTCACGTTGGACAAGCATATTTTCGTCGCCGACAAGGGCGACTACTACGAGATCGCAGACGGTTTGCCCCAGAAACCATGAGCGATGTCTACACCCCTCCGCAGGATCCTTTGGATATTCTGCATGACGATCACGAATTGCTTTTCGTCAACAAACCCAGTGGGTTACTTTCAGTGCCGGGTAAGGGCGCGCATCTTGCAGATTGTCTGATCGCGCGCGTGCAAGCCGTGTTTCCAGAAGCGCTGCTGGTGCACCGGCTTGATCGCGATACCTCCGGCGTGATGGTCTTTGCCAAAAGCCCCCATGCGCAGCGCCACCTTGGCCTGCAGTTCGAAAAACGCGCGACAAAGAAGACCTATATCGCGCGGGTTTTTGGCCGGTTGGAGCCGAAGACCGGCACAGTGGATCTACCGCTTATCGTCGATTGGCCAAACAGACCCCTGCAGAAGGTTTGTCACGAGACAGGCAAAGTGGCGGTGACCGACTGGCGCGTTGTGCGCGCGTCAGACGATGAAACCCGTGTGCGGTTGATGCCCAAAACAGGTCGGTCGCATCAGTTGCGGGTGCATATGCTGGCAATGGGCCATCCGATTTTGGGCGACCCGTTTTATGCAAGCGGTGCTGCCCGCGATCATCCGCGATTGATGCTCCATTCAGAGACATTGCAATTGCGGCATCCGGATGGGGGTGCAGGGTTGCGCATCACTGCGAAAGCGCCATTTTGAAGCGCTTTTGGCTGGCTGCGGGACGCCTCCGGCGGCGGTATTTGAAGACAAAAGAAGGCAGGCGGCGTTAACCTTAATCAGAGGTAAACGCCGCCTTTGATCTTTTAGGACGTCCAACCGGATACGGCTTTGACCTCAAGGAATTCTTCCAGGCCAAATGTGCCGCCTTCGCGTCCATTGCCCGAGGCTTTGTAGCCGCCAAAGGGCGAGCCTTGCGCGAAGCCCGATCCGTTGGTTTCCACCATGCCCGACCGCAAGCGACGCGCAACCCGGCGGCGTTTTTCGTCATCCGGCGTCTGGATATAGTTGGTCAGACCGTAGGGCGTGTCATTTGCGATGCGGATCGCTTCGTCCTCGCTGTCGAAAGGCATGATCGACAGGACTGGGCCAAAGATTTCCTCTTTGTAGATCGTCATATCGGGGGTCACGTCGGCGAAAACGGTAGGCCGTGCAAAGAAGCCGCGGTTTAGGCCGTCAGGTCGCCCGACGCCCCCGGCAACCAGCCGCGCGCCTTCGTCGATGCCGTTCTGGATCAGGCCCTGCACCTTGTCGAATTGTGCCTCGCTGACCAGCGGGCCGATATGTTTGCCTTCTTCCGACGCGGGCCCGACGCTGGTTGCATTTGCGGCTTCGGTCGCCGCAGTGACCGCGTCGTCGTAGATCGACCGCTCGACCAGCATCCTTGTCGGCGCGTTACACGACTGACCGGTATTGCGGAAACAGCGTGCCGCGCCGCGTGCCGCAGCCTCGGCTCCCGCATCCGCGAAGATCACATTTGCGCCTTTGCCGCCCAGCTCAAGGCTGACGCGTTTGAGCGTATCGGCCGCCGCTTTGCTGATCGCGATGCCAGCGCGGGACGAACCGGTGAAGCTGACCATGTCGACGTCGGGATGGGCGGAAAGTTGGCTTCCCACGCCCGGGCCATCGCCGTTCACAAGGTTGAACACGCCTTTCGGAAAGCCTGCTTCGTCGATGAATTCAGCAAAGAGCAGCCCGGACAAAGGCGCAATTTCCGAGGGTTTCAGCACCATCGTACAGCCCGTCGCAAGCGCTGGGATCGCTTTCAGCACGATCTGGTTCATTGGCCAGTTCCAAGGTGTAATTAGCGCGCAGACCCCGATGGGTTCATAAAGCGTCATCTCGGTGTCGGTGAACTTGCGATCAAATTCGAACGCCTCGAACGCCTTGAGAAAACCCTCCAGATGCCAGCTGCCAGCGCCAACCTGTTGCGCGCGCGCCAGGTTCTGCGGCGCGCCCATCTCAAGGCTGATGGCTTGCGCCATCTCTTCAGAGCGGGCGGTGTAGACCTCAAGCAGCTTGCGCAGGAGCGCCATTTTCTCAGCTTTTGGCACAATCGCCCAGTCATCGAACGCTGCGCGAGCTGCAGCAACGGCCGCATCCGTGTCCGCCTGTGAGCCCAGCGAAATCGTCGCGCAGGCCTCTTCGGTCGACGGATCAATAACCGTGAAATCCTGAGGCTTCGACGGCGCGACCCACGCGCCATTGATATAAAAATCGCGTTTCTCGATCATGGTGGTCTCCCTTCGTGTTGCGGCACTCTTTCACCGCAGATGCGGCCTTTCAAGGCCCGTCGTTCGGATCGGGCGGCTGCTGGCAGAACAGCGTTCCACCAAGCGCTGCTTTGCCCAAGACAGGCGCCCTTTCGCGCAGGCTATGTCTGGCGAATCTCTCCAAAGGTTATAGATATCAGCCCAACGCTAATCAGTTACAGGAGGGCACCTTATGGGCCTGCGCATTAATGATACGATCCCCGATCTGACGGTCGAAACCGATCAGGGCAGCATCAGCCTGCACGAGTTTGTGGGCGACAGCTGGGCGATCCTGTTTTCCCACCCCAAGGACTTCACCCCGGTCTGCACGACCGAGTTTGGCGCTGTTGCGCAGCTCGCCGATGAATGGGCAAAGCGGGGCACCAAAGTGATTGGTGTTTCGGTTGACGGGGTCGAGGACCACAAAAAGTGGAAAGGCGATATCGAAACGGTCGCTGGCGCGAAAGCGGGCTTCCCGATCATTGCCGATATCGGTCTTGAGGTTTCAAAGGCCTTCGACATGCTTCCGGCCGAAGCCTATCTGCCCGATGGCCGCACACCCGCCGATAGCGCCACCGTGCGCTCGGTCTTCATTATCGGGCCGGACAAGCAGTTGAAGCTGTCGATGACCTATCCAATGACGGTGGGGCGCAATTTCGCAGAGATCGTGCGCGCGCTGGATGCGCTTCAGGCCAGCGCCGAACACGGGATCGCAACACCGGCAAACTGGACATCGGGCGAAGACGTCATCATTCCAGCGTCTGTCAGTGATGCGGACGCGAAAGAGAAGTTCGGAGAGTTCGAGACGGTGTTGCCTTACCTGCGCAAGGCCAAATCACCCGTTTGAGTATGTCCTGAACGGATCAAGGGCCTCGCCGACATCGTCTGGCGGGGCCAGTTGCGGATCAATGCGGTCCGGATCGCGTGCTTCAGGCCGCGTGGGCGTGACAGGATCAATCGCCCGGTTCAGATTGCAGGTCTCGCGGATCGCACGTTTTTTGGCGTTGACCTCGCGCGCGAAACTTCCGTCAAAGATACGCCCGCGGTCCGCCATGTCGTTGGTCACCATCCCCGATAACAGCCCCCCCGGTGTCAGCGTACTTAGCACCACCATCATTGCCCTTTCGCGGGTCGGTCGCATCTGCTCCAGCGCGATCAGGTCTCGGCGGGCTGTTTCGCAATTCACTGGCGCGGCGACCACCGCGTCATCAATGTCGGGGATCGTGGCGCAGCCTGCACATAGCAGCAACGCAAGTGCGGCGCATCTGGGCAACATAAGTCTGATGATCTCCCCTTACCCCGCAACAGTCGGGATAAGCGAAAGGTAGCGCGGAATGTTGTATCGCCCAAGAGGGCAGGCGCGGAAAACTGCACCAGCGGCCATCGTGCCGGGCCAAAGGGCCGCGCCTTTGGGTCCGATCACAACGGCCCCGCTGACGTGGTTTGGGAAGCTTGAGGGATCGATTAAATGAAAAAGGCCCCGCCAGTTGCCCGGCGAGGCCTGTTGGACTGAAAGCCAGGGACGCTGCTTTTAGACCGCGATCACACCGCCGTCTTCTTTGGTTACCACAACCACTGATGGGCGTGGCGGCATCGCTGGGTCGAAATCAGGCCAGCGAGTTGCCGGGTCTTCAAAGGTCGAGTCCCGTTCGAAGCCCACGAAGTCCTTTGTGCCGTCCGTGCCCGGGTGCTGCACCGCAAGGAACAGCGTCTGGGAGTTATCGGCAAAGTAAGGCCCGCACAGCTCACCACCCACCGGGCAGCGGAAGAACAGCTTGGAATGCCCACGCAGCTCGCCCTCTGTCTCCAGCGCATAAAGGCCGTCGGATTTGCCGGTCTTGCCCCAGTTAGAGCCCTGATCGGTCGAAATCCAAAGCCGCCCATCCGCATCAATCGCGCAGTTGTCGGGTGAGCCGAACCAACCGTTCTCCGAGGTCTCCGGGTTCCATTCGGCACCCACCTCAGCAATCGTCGGATCCCCACATTTCACAAGGATATCCCATGTGCCTGTGGTGGCCGAATGGTTGCCGCCTTCTTCCTTGATCTCGATGATATGACCAAAGCTGCTTTCGGGCCGCGGGTTCGCCGCATCCACTTGATCGGCCTGACGTCGGGTGTTGTTGGTCAGCATGATATAGGCCGTGCCATCGCCGCGCGGCTGCGCGTCTTCGGGACGGTCCATCGGCGTTGCACCCAATGCATCAGAAGCAAGGCGCGTGTCGATCATGACATCGGCCTGGCTGTCAAAGCCGTTCTCGGCAGTCAGCGGGCCTTCCCCGTGGGTCAGGGCCAGCCAGTCGATCGTGCCGTCCTCGTTGAAGCGCGCCACATAGAGCGTGCCCTCGGACAGCAGGCTGGAACCAAACACCGAGTTCTCTTCGGTGACAGCCTCGGCAGAGACCCACTTGTACTGATAGTCAAAGCGGTTGTCGTCGCCCGAGTAGATCACCAGTTTGCCGTCGCTGGCGACGGTGGTCTCGGCGCCCTCATGACGGAAGCGACCCAGTGCCGTGTGCTTGATGGGCTTGGCATCGGGGTTCATCGGGTCCACTTCGACGATCCAGCCAAAGCGGTTCACTTCGTTGGGCTCTTTGTCGATGTTGAAACGGTCGTGATACTGACCCCAGGCATACCAGCGCCCCGGAACGCCATAACGCTCCATCGATGCGGCCTCAGCCTGCGCAGAGACGTCGGGATCGCCCTCGGCATCCAACGTATCGGTCCAGAAATAGCCGTGGAAGTTCTCCTCGGCCATCAGGTAGGTACCCCAGGGCGTCATGCCGCCTGCACAGTTGTTGATCGTGCCCAGCACCATGGTGCCAGTGTCGTCATAGCTGGTCTTCATCCGATCATGACCGGCGGCGGGGCCGTCGATGGTCATCTCGGTGTTAGCAGTGACGCGGCGGTTGGCCGGGTTGTCGCGGTTGACTGACCATTTGCCATCGTCGCCTTTGACGATTTCGAAGACAGACCCACCATGGGCCGCCATCTCGATATCGACCAGCTCTTTCGTCATGCTCTGGAAGCCGTCGCGGTCCTGACGACCGATGCCGGGGAACATCACTTCCTCATTGGTATATTCGTGGTTCACGCACAGCATCCCACGACCCGGTTCAATCTCGGCAAAGCCGACATAGTCGTTATTGTAGCCAAACTGCTGCGCCTGCGCCTCTGCCGACTGGTTCATCACGTCGAACTCAGGTGCATCTGCGGTAATGGGATCGCCCCAGCGCACCAGAATGTCGGCACTATAGCCGTCTGCGATGTGGTGTTCGGTGTCGTTGCCCCAGGTCAGCTCGTCAAACTTGTAACGGCTCTCGGCGCTCATGGCGGCGGCTTGCTTGGGTGCGACCATCGCAGAGGTGCCAAACAAAGCAGTTGCCGCCGACACACCCAACATGCCGCGCAGCATATCGCGGCGGCCATAGCGGCGGCTGATGACAGCGCCGATGGTGTTGTCCAGATGCGGATTGGTCGGAATATCGTCAAAGGCTTCAAAAGCCTCGGCTTTGTTGCCGTATTCAGGGTCATTGATAATGTCATCACGCGACATGGGGCAGCTTCCTTTATCAGACATTGGGTTGCTCTTTCTCACCGCAAACAGGTGAGCCAAGATTGTCATTGGACTGATTCCACGAACGCGATGTGACGGTGGCGTAACGGTTCTGTAACGTGCCTGATGGATGGCGAAAATCGGCGCCTGAAGCAAAAACTGGCCCTCGCGCAAAGGCCTGAAGTGGCTTTACAACCTGTCATCAATTGCTGGCGTGAGAAGTGATTTCGCGAAGGATGGCGAAAAAGCAGATGTCTTATTGCGCGCTACTCAAACCATATTCTGGTCCAAGCGTGCCCTTGGCCCAATCGGCCATAAGATCATAATAGCCCTCTGTCACGCGGGTCGGAATGCGGTCGCCATCTTCATCAAGTCTGTAATCCACCATCCCGTGATCTGTATCCGGGAAAAGGTAGATCGACAGATCTCGCCCTTCAGAGCGTAATGTCTGCAAGCGTTCCAGCGTGGTGGCAATGGGCGCCTCACGATCCTCGCCTGCCAAGGCCCACATCTGCGGCACCTCAACGCCGCGCATGACCTCCATCGGATCAAGCGACCAGTCAACATCCAGCCGGTCGAACATCGGGATGCCGTTTCGACGTATGTCATCGGTGGGCATGCTCAAAAGCACGCCGGTATAGCCATCCTGCAAAAGCGGGAACCACGGCTCATTGCCATAGGCCTCTCTCGCGGCGTCCAAATCGTCCAGCCCGTCCTGATAGCCGCTTGTCACAATCCGTGCGGTGATATCGGTGATCTTGCGTGCGGCCTGAAGGGCATCCTCGCCAAAGCCCGCGTCGCGCAGGTGCAAGGCTGCCTGTTCGGCATCTTCTTCGCGAATGTCCACGACCAGCCCGTACCCAACACCGATAAATTCGGCATCCGCGCGGTCTGCGGCCAGTGGTGCGATCCATCCACCTTGGCTAAGCCCGATCAAACCAAAGCGCCCAAAGCGTCCTTGGGCAAGTCTCTTGGCTTCAAGGCTTGCTGCGACCAGATCATCGGCAAGAAGCGGAAAATTCTGTGTATAGCTGCCAAGGGATCGCCCGGTGCCGCGCTTGTCATACACAAAGACAGATACGCCACGCCCGACCATCTGATAGGGGTCCGGCATCTGTTCAATCCACCCGGTCTCTTCCGAACCATGGGCATAGACGATCAGTGGCGTCTCCGCATCGGCGCTTGGATGTTCCAAAAGGCGCCCCGCAAGCGCGGTGCCATTCGATTCAAACACAGTATCTGTCTCGCGCAGCCGTGTTTTGGGCCACAGCTTGGCCCCATCGACCCAAACAGTATCACCGCCGCACAGCACGCGGGAGTCGGCGGCGCCAACCCTCCCGAAATGCCCGTCACTGAACGTGTAGAAATGCCCATCGCTCAGGGCTGTGATGCTGACAAAACGATCCGCGCCGCCGGTGAAAATCCCGATCTGACAGGCGCGCGGAACGATCTCGGCTGGCATGTTGGGCTGAGCACTGGCAATCGTGGCAGCAAGACCAAACAAGCAAGACAAACGCACGAGGGCCATAGCGATCTCCGATAAGGCTGGATTACCTGATATTGGCGCGAATTTCCCAACCACAAGTGCGGCACAAAAAAAGCCCCGGCGTTTCCACCGGGGCTTTCGTGTTTCTTGAAAAAAGAGGCGCTTACTCAGCGTCTTCCTTCTTGATCTCTTCGCCGGTCTCCTGATCGACAACCTTCATCGACAGACGCACCTTGCCGCGGTCATCAAAGCCCAGCAGCTTGACCTTCACTTCCTGACCTTCCTTCAGCACATCCGACGGGTGGTTCAGGCGGCGGTTCTCGATCTGGGACACGTGGACCAGACCGTCGCGCTTGCCAAAGAAGTTCACGAACGCACCGAAGTCGACGATCTTGACGACTGTGCCGGTGTAAACCGCGCCCTCTTCGGGTTCCGCCACAATCGCGTGGATCATGTCATAGGCCTTCTTGATCGCTTCACCATTGGCCGATGCGATCTTGATGACCCCATCATCGTTGATGTCGACCTTGGCACCCGACACTTCCACGATCTCGCGGATGACCTTACCGCCCGAGCCGATCACTTCACGGATCTTGTCGGTCGGAACTGTCATTGTCTCGATACGCGGCGCGTGGATCGAGAAGTCAGCAGCGCCAGACAGCGCTTTGTTCATCTCACCCAGAATGTGCAGACGGCCTTCCTTGGCTTGCGCCAGGGCTTTCTCCATGATCTCGGGCGTGATGCCTGCGATCTTGATGTCCATCTGCAGCGACGTGATGCCGTCTTCGGTACCAGCAACCTTGAAGTCCATGTCGCCCAGGTGATCCTCATCACCCAGAATGTCGGTCAGAACCGCGTAGGATCCGTCATCCTCAAGGATCAGACCCATTGCCACACCGGCAACCGGTGCTTTCAGCGGCACACCTGCATCCATCATGGACAGCGAGCCACCACAGACCGACGCCATCGAGGACGAGCCGTTGGATTCCGTGATCTCCGACACCACACGCACCGTGTAGGGGAAGTCCGTCGCAGCCGGCAGAACTGCCTGAAGCGCGCGCCATGCAAGTTTGCCGTGACCAATCTCACGACGACCCGGAGGGCCAAAGCGACCAACCTCACCAACCGAATACGGCGGGAAGTTATAGTGCAGCAGGAAGTTGCTGCGGTACGTGCCTTGCAGCGCGTCGATCATCTGCTCGTCGTCGCCGGTGCCCAGCGTGGTCACAACCAGACCTTGCGTTTCACCACGGGTGAACAGAGCCGAACCGTGCGTGCGCGGCAAAAAGCCGGTTTCAGACACAATCGGGCGCACCGTGTCGGTGTCACGTCCGTCAATCCGCTTGCCGGTTTTCACAACGTCACCACGCAGAATGCTGGCTTCCAGCTTCTTCATGGCGGAGCCAAGGTTGGCATCTTCCAACTGCTCTTCGGTCAGCGCGGCTTTCACCGTTTCGCGGGCCTCAGACACAGCGGTCGTGCGCTCTTGCTTGTCGGTGATCGCGAACGCCTTGCGCATCGCGTCTTCACCAGCCGCTTTCACCGCCGCATACAGATCGCTGTAATCGGGCGCTTCAAAGTTGAACGGCTCTTTCGCAGCATCTTCGGCCAGATCGATAATCAGGTCGATCACATGCTGGATCTGCTGATGCGCAAAGTTCACGGCACCCAGCATTTCAGCTTCGGTCAGCTCGTACGCTTCGGATTCCACCATCATGACGGCGTCTTTGGTGCCAGCGACAACAAGGTCCAAACGCTGCTCGGGGTTGTCGCGCAGCTTGTGCATGTCGTCGATGGACGGGTTCAGCGTGTACTCGCCATCCACGAAACCAACGCGCGCACCGGC
>CAKZXZ010000264.1 GCA_937883775.1 uncultured Paracoccaceae bacterium | reverse complement strand
AAATCCCTGACCTACCGCCAATTCACCGATCCTGATCCCGTAACCGGCGCGCCGCTTGGGCCCGATGACCGAATTGCCAATGGTGGCGCAGCGGGGCGCGGGGCCAATGAAGTGGTCGTAGGCGAGATGGTCGAGTTCACGATCCGCGTGGACCTGCCCGAAGCGCAGTATTTCGACGCTGTCATCTCAGACCGGGTGAATTTCGGCGGTCTGGTTATCGAAAGTGCCCAGATCGTCACAGCGCCGGTTGCGGCCTTTGTGAATACGTCCGGCACGGTGGCCAATAACGCGGTGACCTTCACCCTTGGCGATTTCCAGAACCCCGACGACAATGACCTGACCAACGATTTCATTGAAATCGTCGTGAAAGCCCGCATCGACGACGTGGCCACCTTTGATGCGGGCGATGCAACCCGCAACACCGCGACGTTCGGCTATGCGACAACCGATGGCGGCAACCTCAGAAATATCCGCGATGGTGCCACGCTGCGCCTGACAGAGCCGAACCTGACGCTTGATAAGGAAAGCACCGACGCCGATGATATCGTGGCCGTCGGCGACACCGTCACTTACGAGATTGATCTGGCCAATCTGCGCGGCTCACGCGATGCGCCCGCCTTTGATCTGACCCTGACCGACGCGCTGCCTGCCTCGTTCATGACATACAATACTGGCTCGCTGGTGCTTGAAATCAACGGCAGCCCCGTCGCCTTCAACGGCACTGATTTCGCGCTGACCGAAGGCACGCCTGCGAACGGCTTTACGGTCTTTATCGACCGTCTTGACCCAAACCAGACCGCCACGATCCGCTATACTGGTGAGGTTCTCAACTCGGTGCCCGTCGGCACGAATATCGACAACACCGCCAATCTTGTCTTTGACAGCACGCCCGAAGATGACAGCGGCGGTCCGGATCTGGATGACCGCGAATATAGCCTCAGTGACACCGAAACGGTGCGCATCATCAGCCCGGATGTCGACAAGCAGGTGCTGTCGACGGACAATCCCGACACCGCCGGGTCAGACCTCGCAATCGGAGAGCTTGTCACCTATGAGCTGACCCTGACGATCCCCGAAGGCAGTGTCGACGGCGTGATCCTGCGCGACACGCTTCCGGCAGGCCTCGAATATGTGTCTTCGACGCTGGTGCGGTTTGGTGATGATCCAAATGTGCTGAACAATCTGATCGATGAGGTCGGCCCCCTGCCCGTCGGCAGCCATGCGGGCGGCGTCACGACGTTCGACTTTGGCGATCTGACCAACACGTTTGATGGCGTGCAGAATGACGAAGATCAGATCGTTATCCAGGTGGTCGCACGACTGACAGCCGCAATGGCCGTCGATACCACCGACACACTGACCAACACCGCCGAGCTTGAATTCATCGATGGCCAAAACGTCACGCAAACCGTGACCGATACCGCCGATATCGATGTGGTCGAGCCTGATATGAGCATCGCAAAAACCGTCAGCCCCGCCACGGCAGATGCGGGCGATACCGTGACATATCTTGTAACGGCAACGAATGACGGTGATGGCCCGGCCTATGACATGATTATCAACGACGATGTTGTCGGAGCACTGGTCACCCTTGACCCCGCAAGCGTCGTACTGACCATTCGCGATGGCGGCGGCGCTGTTGTCTCGACCTTGCCTGCGGGCACGGCGCAACTGGGCGGCGGTGTTGAAAACACCTTTGGCTTCCGGGTGAACGGCGCGGGCGAGCTGCAGGTCATCGTGCCTGCCTTGCAGGCTGGTCACCGGATCGAGATCGGCTATGAGGCCGAAGTGGCGGATGCGGCCCTGTTCAACACAGCCTACGAGAACACCGCCGAAGTGACCCGCTATGACAGCAACCCCGATGGCGGCGAAGTCACACCTCCCACAACGCCAAACGCGCAAGAACGTGTCTACGACAACACGCTGAACGGCTACACCGTGCCCGAAGCGACAGCGACGTTTACCACGCTTGGGGCATCGCTGAGCAAAGCGTATCTTGGCAGCTCGGACACCAATACCGCCGATGCAACCAGCAGTGCCAATGCGCAGCTGGTCGTGGGTGAGACGGTGACCTATCAACTGGTGCTCGACATCCCGGAAGGTCAGGCCAATCTGGTGCTGACAGACGATCTTCCAGCCGGGCTCGAAGCCGTCTCGGCACGGGTTGTGGCGATGAATGGCGCGACCTCATCGACAGGGCTTGTGAATAACACCACCGATGCAAATGCAAATATTGATCTCACCGCCGGGTCCGGCGGTCAGGTCGAATTTGACTTTGGCACCGTCAATCTGGCGGGCACCGGCCCGTCGAACCCTGCAAACTCGCAAATCGTGGTCGAGGTGACAGCCCGCGTTCTTGATATCCCCACAACCGTGGCGGACGGGCAAACGCTTACGAACACGGCCACACTTGACGTGACCAATCCCAGCGGCGGCGCGGCCTTGCAGCCGCCCCTGACCGCCAGTGAAAACGTGGATATTGTCGAACCGGATGTGACCATCGACAAGACAGGCCCGATCGCTGCGGATCCCGGCGAAACCGTGGAATATACGATCACGGTGACGAACACGGGCACCGGCCCGGCCTATGATCTGCGGATCTCTGATCCGTTTGCCGACCCAGATCTGACCTTTGTGCAGATCAACAGCGCCACCGATGGCGATGGCAGCACGGTGCCTGCGGGCCAGATCACCGTGGCGACTGCGCCCAATGATGGCTTCACCATCGACGGTCTCACGCTGTTGCCTGGCCAGACGGCGACTGTGACCTTCGATGTGTTAATCGAAAACACCGCCAACGAAGCTGAAAGCTTTATCAACACCGCCACCGCGACCTTTGACACGGTCGAAAACGGTGACCCCACAACGGGCGGGCGCACTGGGACCGACAGCGATGACCACCGCATCGCAACGATCCCGTTCATCTTCAAAGAGCCGTTCAGCAGCTCGAACATCGACACCGATTCCAACAGCCCCACCGCCACGCCCTTTGATCTGGCCGTGGGCGAAGAGGTGACGTATCGCTATCTCATCACGCTGCCCGAATTGAACGGCCAGACCGTCAGCATCACCGATGATCTGCCCGCCGGGTTCCGCTTTGTCGAGGCGCAGATTGATCTGACGGGGTCCCTGTTGACAGGCAGCAGCCTGTCGAACGTCTCGGGCTTGACGGTCGGTGCAAATGCCAACGGGCCGACCATCTCGCTTGCGGGCAATGATGTGACCTTCGATTTCGGGGCCGTGAACAACCCGGTGAACGGCGTCGTGAATGCGGGCGACAGCTTTTATCTGCTGGTCACAGCCGTGGTCGAGGATAACGCCGCGAACACCGCCGGCGCCGTGCGCACGAACACCGTGACGCTGGATGTGGACCCGGACGGCCCCGGCGGGCTTGGTCCGTTCAATCAGCAGCAAGCCGAAGCGGATGTGCGGATCGTCGAGCCGCTGTTACAGGTCGACAAAACCGGCCCACTTGCGCTGAGCCCGGGCACCAGCGGCACATTCGAAATCACAGCGACAAATACCGGGCCTACCCTAACGCCATCTGCAACGGGTCCAGCCTATGACATCGATATCACCGATGTTCTTCCTGCAAGCATGACATTGGACGCCACCGCGTTCACCGTCCTGATTGATGGCACCGCGACCAGCTTTACCGAATTACGCAGCCCGGGCGGTACGGGTTTCACCATCACCGTGCCGCGGTTGTTGCCTGACGAAGTGCTGACCATTCGCTATGACGCCACGCTCGATGCAGGCGCCTCGGCGCTCAGCACCTACACCAATACGGCAACCGCAACCTATGACAGCGCGCCGGGCGATCCGGTCGACAGTCAAGGCAACCCGATCACCGATCGCGACGGTCCACCCGATAGCGACACGCACGTCGTCGCGACCCTGCCCACCCTGGCCAAATCCGTGACCGGCACGTCAAACCCGCTGACCGGCGACGCTCTTTTTGACAGTTTCGATGATCTCGCTATCGGCGAAGAGGCGACCTATGAACTGGTCATCACCCTGCCCGAAATTCCGCTTGACCGGATCGAGCTGACAGACGCCCTGCCCCCCGGCATGGATTTCGTCTCGGCGCGGGTGGTCTCGACCAGTGCGGATCTGACGGTGAACGGTGCCACGACAATCACGCCGTCGGGCCAGAACGTGACCTTTGCGTTTACCGATGTCGTCAATGCAGCGGGCGGCGCCAACCAGATCACCGTCGAGGTCATCTCGCGCGTCAATGCGCTGGCCTCGAACGTAGATAACGCAGATCTGGTCAACACCGGCACCCTGACGATCACACCTGACGGCGAAGGTCCCCTGACCCCGGTCACAAACACCGCCACCGTCGAGGTCGTCGAGCCGGAACTGACAGTCACAAAATCCGGTGATATCGCCGCCAACCCGGGCGATCAGATCAACTATCAGCTGGTGATCCAGAATACCGGCAATGCCCCAGCCTATGATCTTGTCATTGCCGATGCGATGACCAATGCTTTCCTGACGCTCGACAGCGGGTCGGTTCAGGTTGCTCTCAGCAGCAATGTGCCCACCGACATCACCAGCAGCCTGACCATTGTCGAAAGCGCAGGCGGCTTCACGGTCGAACTGGACAACCCCGCAAATGGTGGTCTGCCGTTCGCGATCCCCGTCGGCGCAACCGTCACCGTGACCTATACCGCGACACTCAGCGGGTCAGCGCCCAGCGCCCAAAGCTTCCCCAACACTGCAACGATCAGCTATGACACGTTGCCCGGCGATCCGGTGGATGGCAACGGCGCCCCGATCCCGGATCGCGACTATACCGACACGGACGACTTCCAGGTCGCTACGGTTCCGTTCCTGTTGAAAGATCCAACCGCATCAAGCTTTGCCGAAACAGGTGGCAACAACGCCGAACTCAATATCGGCGAAGAGGTGACCTTTACCTACCAGCTGTATCTGCCGGAAATTCGAATGGAAGAGGTCCTTTTCTTTGATAATCTTCCAGACGGCCTCGACTATGTCAGCTTTGCGGTGACCGGCACGGGCAACATGACCGCATTTGGCGGCAGCTCCTTCCCGACCCCGACCAGTCAACTGCTTGTCGGCAATGATCTGGAACTGATCTTCGAGGATGTCGACAACGCGGCCGCACCTACGGGCAGTATTGGCGCCGATGACATCCTGACGATCACGGTAACGGCACGGGTCAATGACACGTTCACAGCGGGCACGTCGCTGACCAACAACGCGCTTTTGCTTGTTGATCCCGATGGCCCGATTGCGCAACTCAATCAGGCCGAAGCAAGCTCAACCGTGACCGTCCTCGAGCCAGAGCTGTCGGTCACCAAATCCGGTCCCGATGGTGCGAATGCCGGTGACACGATCCCCTACACGATCGTGGTCGAGAACAGCCATCCGTCGGGCAGCACCGGGCCTGCCTATGACGTGTCGATTGTCGACAGCCTGCCCACAGGTCTTTCCCTGAATGGCACGCCTGTCTTCACCAGCGACCAGCGCGGCGTGCTGACCCCTGCCAGCCTGACCGCAACAACCACCGGCTTTGATGCGGATTTCGCGTTCCTGCAGCCAGATGAAGTTCTGACGATCACCTATACCGCCACAATCGGCACAAGCGTCAGCCCGGCCTCGACGCTGCGCAACGAGGTCGATGTCAACTATGACAGCGCGCCGGGCAATGACCCGAACCAAAAGGTCTATGCCGAAGTCAGCGACGATCACCGCGTCGGCACGAACCCTGCCTTGGAAAAGGTGATCCTTGGTACCGATATCACGCAAACCGGCACCGGCGCGTTCGATCCGACACTGCAGGATGTGAATGTCGGCGAACTGATTACCTATGGGCTGACCCTGACCATTCCCGAACTGGACGACCAGCTTGTTGTGCTGAGCGATACCCTTCCCAACGGGCTCGAATTTGTCTCGTCCCGCGTGGTCAGCGTCGGGAACGAGATCACAGCCGGGATCACCCAAGGCGACACCACGGCGGCCAGTGTTGCCGGGCAGGTCGTGACGTTCAGCTTTGCCAATGTCGACAACATATTCGCAGTCGGTGCCGCAGATGAAGGCGTCATAAACGCCGAAGATCAGGTCGTCATCGAAGTCGTCGTGCGCGTCGCAGACGTGGCTGCAGCCACCGAAGGCGCGGTGCTGACCAATGACGCGCGGCTGAATGTGCGTACGGCGGGCGGGTTCGACTTTGTCGAACAGCGAGACGACGTGTCCGTCGAGGTCGTCGAGCCAAAGATCGACATCCAGAAATCGGTTAGCGATCCCGAACCGCAGGTTGGCGATACGATCACCTACACTGTCGTTCTGGGCAATGACGCAACCGCCACAGGTCCTGCCTTTAATCTGGTGATTACCGATGCGCTGCCGGGTGATCTATCCCTTGTCGGCGCGCCGCGTCTGTCCGATCCCAGCTTGGGCAATGTGCTATCAGGGTCCGGGGCCACCACGCTTGTGGTCAACGCGCCTGTCTTGCTGCCGGGCCAAAGCCTGACGGTCGAGTATGATGTTTTTGTGGGCTATGCGACGCCGGTCCTCCAGGGGATCCAGAACACGGCATCGGTCCTTGGCTCGACAACGCCTTTCGGGCCTGGCCGTCCGCTGATCGGGTCAGATATCGCGCTGATCCAGGCCGATCCGATCCCCAGCGGCGGTGATGGCGATGACGCTGCCCGCAGTTTCGGGGATCTGGGCATTGATGATGCGCAGTTTCTGTCGGTTCTACAGATCGACCCGATCTTTTCCGGCACTGCCGAGCCGGGCTCAAATGTGACCGTGTCGCTCTATCGGCAGGACGGATCGATGTCATATGTCCGCAATATCGTGGCAGATGCAGGCGGGCATTGGATCGCGCTCTTCCCGCGGGTCTCTCTTGAACAGGTCGAGGATGACTTCTGGTCATTTTACGGGCGCACTAAGATCTTCGATGCGCCTGTGGATACGATCGATACTGTGCAACGCAGCTCGTTTGGCATTCCGGTGCCCGAGCGCACGGTGACCATTGGCACGCTTCTTGCGGACGAAGGCTATTCGGTTGAGCTGCAGCAAGACCGCCCCTCAACCCTGCCCGAAGCGCAAGGCATGCATAACGCACGGACCTTCTTCAACCCCGCCACGGTTGGCGAAGGCTATGGCACCGGCGTTGTCTTGAAGGTCGATGAGGTCTTTGCCGATACGGCCGCCCTCACGGTCGAGCGCCTATACCAATCGTCGGTCGATCCTTTGGGGCTAAGCCTGAACCGCTTTAATTACGAATTCCTGTCCGAGGCGACAGCGATGCCGGGCGGATCGCGCTAGGGCTAGAACCAGACTCGCAGCAAAACCCAGTCGCGGATCGCTTCATACGCCAGTATCGCAGCAGGCTTCCACGCGCTTTGCGGTGCGAAAACGCCGCGCAGGCCGGGGCGCAAACCATCCGTTGCGCTGTCCAGCACAGCGCGGCCATCCAGAACCGGCCTCTCTTCACGGATCGAAACCGCAGGCGAGATGGTCAAAACCGTCGCATCATAGGTCAGTGTGGGGTCATAGTCGGGGCGAAAGCGGCCGATCAGGCCTGTTTTGACCAGCCCCAACCGGTCATCCGGGATCGACAGGGCCAAACGCATGGCGCTGGGATCCGCAATCTCGATCAGCGGGTCGCCCTGTCGCACGGTGGTGCCCAGCTTTTCAACCAGGTCCAGCGCGATGACAAGGCCGGGGATTGGCGCTGTCAGGGTCGCGTCGTCGATCTGCTTTGACAGCCGCGCAATGCGCGCATCCAGCCGCTCTACCTCAAGCTCTGCATTGCGCAGATCGGCTGCCAATCGTGCGGCGCGTGCTGCTTCACGGTCCAGCAGCGCGCGCGCCATCTCGGCCCGTACCTCGATCAGATCCAGATCAATCGCTTCGGTTTCCATCCGAAGCAGCGGCGTACCCGAAGACACAGTTTGGCTGTCCGTGACAGAAATCGCATCAAGGCGCCCGGTAAAGGGCGCGGTCAGCACGCGCCGCTCTGCAGCTTCAACGGTCGCCGGGATCTCGACCCTGTCAGGCAAGGGCACAAGGCCCACCCCAAACAGCACAAGCGCCCAGGCGGCCAGTTTCGTCACCCGCGCCCGCGTCCAGCGGCGCGGCACGCTGCGCCCTTGGCTCAACGCGTAAACCGCCCCTGCAAGCAAGGGGGCCCCGGTGTTCCGGTTGGCCCCATCGATCTGAAAGACCAACCCGCTGTCGCGCCCGGGCGCCGCTGCATAAAGCCGTTCGGCCGAGCGTGTTTTCTGCTTGGCCGTCTGTTGCATCTCGACACGCAAGCGGTCTGGAAGGCTGGCCCGTTTCGCAGCCCCATCCTGACCCGAAATCTCAAGCGCCGTGATGCGGTCCTCCGCATAAAGGCCCACCGCCGCGTAATCCGCCGACATGTGCCGCGCAAGCAGATCCGCCAAAGCGCGCAGCGCATCCGGCTTGGGATCAGCCGCCACGCTTTGAACCATCTCGATCATCCGGGTCTGCGCCATATGGTCGGGATGCGCATTCTGCGCAAAAGAAAGCGCCGAAAGCAGCGACAAGCGCTCATAGGCCAGCGATTGCGCGATCTGCCCGCCTTGCGCGCGCCCGATCGCAAGCGCCACAACACCGCCGCCGGGCACCGCAACGCGCGCCACCATGGCAGCACCCGCAACCGCAATATCCGCGCCAAAACCACCGCCATCACCATCGCCAAGCAACGCGTCTGCCGTTTCAGCAACAAGATCCCCGTCACCCTCAGGTATCTGACCAGACGCAATATCGATCCCGTCCGCACCACGCTCCAGTATCGCAGCCCACGGACAGGCAATCAGCGCACGGGCAAGCTCTAGCAGGCGGTCGGGAAAAGGCGGCGTGTGCAGCTCAACCGCATAGGCCTGCCGGATCGCATCCAAAAGCGACGGCGCCGCCTGAGCCGTTGATCCATCCTGCGTCATGGCCGCCCCAGAACCAGACCCGTCCCCACACGCAGCGCGCCGTCTGTGTTGGGCAACTCAAGCTTCAGACGGACCGTACGGCTTGCCGGATCAACACGCGGATCAATAAACGACAGCGTTGCACTGTCATCGCGCCCATCATCCAGCGTCACCGCGACGCGGTCCCCCTCGCTAAGCCCCGATAGCCAGTCGAGCGGCACAAACGCCGTCGCCGTCAGGCTGTCCAAACGGCCCAGCGTCATCAGAACAGCTTGCGTGTCTACGGTTTCGCCCGTCTCGGCAGTGACGGCCAGCACGGTGGCCGCAAAGGGCGCCGTCACGCTGAATTCGGCCAAGGTCGCCCGCTCAAGATCCAGTTGCGCGCCGGCACGCGCCTGACTTTCGCGCGCAACCACCAGATCGGCCTCGGCCAAACGGACGTTCTGCTCGGACTGGATCACCTCCCACGCTTGCGCCGCCCCGTTTTGACGCGCCCGCGCAATGCGGTCTTTCAACGCTACGGCCTGCGCCAGCGCCGTCTCGGCGCGTTGCAAAGCGCCCGACGCCTCTGCCGCCAAACGGGCCAGATCAACACGCGCCTGCTGTACCGCACTGTCGATCGACAACAGCACCTCACCGCCCTGAACACGCGCGCCTTCGCGCACCTCAAGCGTGGCGATACGTCCCGCGACAGCCGTGCGAATATCCACCTGCTGAGACGGCTCAAGGATCGCGCTTACCGTCTCTTGTGCCGCCGCAGGCAATGCCAGCACAACAAGCAGCGCAAGCGCCCGTATCACGCCACCGCCCCACCAAAGCTCGAGAAGTTCATCAGCGACATGTGATGCGCTGCAAAGATATTAAGCACGCCGCGCCGGGCGAAATCGGCTAACACCTTATCGGACAAATCGCGCAACCGTTCCTCGGAAATCACCGAGAACCCTTCAACCTTGAGCGTCTTTCCCTCGCGGCTCACCGACACGGTCGATGGGCCAATCAGATCATGCTTTTGCGCCCCTTCGATCATCAACCGCGTGCGGTGCAGGGAAACCTCGTAGCGATTGCAGAACTCAAGGATGTCATTCAGCAACTTGCTTGGCTTGCCATCCGCAAAGATCTTGCGCTCAGACGTGCCCCCAGAGGCGAACATCGTCGATGATAGATCCGCACATAGAATATTACGCTCGGCGGTGTCGCTTTCGCGGACCATCGCAAAAGGATAGCGGCGCAGATAGGCGGGGACATAGGCTCCCTCACGCCACGTTCCGTCGTCGTTGACGAAATCATTGCGGTCTTTCTGCATGCCGACCAGCGCAAGCGGCGTTGGTATTTTGCCCGACGAAAACACAATCGGATAGTGCTTCAGGGCCATCGGAAACTCGTCCGCCGTCAGCGGGATCGCATTGGCTTTGGCGGCAAACCCGTAATCGCGGGTGTCCTCAAAGCTTAGCGCGCCCTGGCCTTCCGGGCTTAGCGGCACCAGTGTTTGATACAAAAGCGGCAGGTTTGCCGGCTGAATGTCTTTGTCTTTCCGAGATACCGCACGACGTTTCACCATTGGGTCCTCTCCCCTCAGTTCAGTGCAGCGACATTGACAGGAAGACGGTCTTGCAACAACCGCGAAGCCGCCGTCCGCGCGCGCGCAAAGAGCGTTTTATCAGGCGCCGTGATACGCACCATAAAGGCCGTGCCCGATGGCAGGCCCTGCACGCATTGCGCCTGCGCAGGTGCAGCGTTCAAAAGCGCGCGGTCCTGCAGGATCGTGGCTTGCGCCAAGGACGTGCGCAACGTCGCCTCTATCTGGCAATCGGGATCATGCAGCGCACGGGCCTGCACGGCGGTGTCCTGACTTAGCACTAGACCGCGTTGCAACGCCGATTGCGGAACACGCAGCCGCAAAAAAGGCGCGACCGGTTCAGACAGCGCCCCCAGCGGATCAGAGGCCGCCACGACCCATGCGCCTTCAAGCGTGTCGGCGGCCATCGGGGTCCAGACCGCCGTCTCAGGCAGCGGGATACGCAACCGCGCAAGACGTGCCTCCAGCTCGTGCTCGACAGCGATCAGCTGGTCGATATCGCCTTGCAGACGCGCCTTTTCAGCGGCCGTGGCCGACACCGAACGGATCGTGTTCTCAAGCGCGATGCGGCGCAAGCGCAGCGTCACACGCTCTTCAAGCAGCGCAGGATTGTCCAACACAAGCATGCTGTCGCTGCCGATCAGGCGCGCTGTTTCGGGCGGCTCGATGAACCGCGTCTCGTGATGCAGGTAATGCGCGGGCACCAGAACACGGTCTGGCAACGGCACGAACAAAGCCGCCAGCAACGCCGCTGTGACAAGACCGCTCGCGATCAGACGGACAGGTTTCAGCGTTTGCGTCTTCAAAAAGCGCGTCGTCGCCATCGCAGGGCGCACGATCAACATCATCGCGCTGACCGCAAGCACACCATAACCGACATTGGGATCGACCCGGTAAGCCAGCCAGAAGATCCCCGCGAAAATGGTCCAACGATACAGATAGGCCAGCGTCCAATATCCCAGATCAAACGGATCCGGCGCGGGCAACGCGGCCCCCAGACGGCGCGCAAGCCAACTGCGCGCGGCCAGACTGCCCCGTTGCGCCAGATTGGGCCGCCGGATGGCATCGGTCAGCATGTAATAGCCGTCAAGCTTTATCGCCGGATTAAGGTTAAACGCCAATGTCATCGCGCCGCTGATAACCGCGACCTGCAGGATCAGGCTTTGCGCCGGACCGGCCTGCACATGCGCCCAGATCGATGTCAGGATCGCGATCAGCCAGGTCTCGATATACATCCCGCCTGCACCGATCATCACCCGCTCAAACCGGCTGCGCAGACGCCACGCGCCAGTGACATCGGTGAACGGAAACGGCGTCATCGCAAAAACGGCGATCCCCATGCGGATCGGTCCGGGATCAAAACCCGCGCGCAGGCAGAACCGCCGGTAGGCCAAAGCGTGGCCGATTTCGTGGATGGCTTTCACACCTGCGTAAAGCAGCACAAGTAGGATCAGGCTTTGCAGCCCCTGCTGCGGGATCTGACGCAAGGAAAACAGCACCTTGTCGCTATTCTCGATCAGTTGCGTCACCGCCGCCAACACCGCGACAAACCACGCCACATAGCCAATACCGCTGAACAAAAAACGCCCCAGCGGATCCAGTCTGCGCGCCAAAGGTGCAGCGTTTATCAGATCGCTGCGCAGCGAAATCAGCTTGCTTTCGACGGGCGCTTTGGGTGCGGGCGCTTCGGCGGTTTGCCCCAGTTCGATCACCACCCCGGCTTTGCGCAGCTGGGCCATCACCGCTTTGAAATGCGGCTCCAGCAATCCAACCTCTGCCGCTGCAGCCCGCAGGCTGCCCGTCCGCTTCACCGCGTCCAGAAACTGAACCGTCAGCCGGTTTGCGCTGAAATGCTTGCCAGTCGCTTCATTCGAGATGATGAATTCCGGCTCTGCCGCGTCATCGGCGCTGACATCCGTTATCACGACAAAGCTCGGAACCGAGACCTGGTACAACTGATACGCGTTCTGCATTCGCAACCAACTCGTTAACGTCTTGACACACCGTGCCGTATATAAGCCCAGCACATGTCAATTTACCATAATTTTAAGGGGTCCAACGCACCTCATAGACCCCAAAAAAGGGCTTTAACCACAAACGTACAACCAAAGCGTGGGTGCATGCTCCGACACTCGCTTCTTTTGTCCTTAAATACCGCTTTAACCGGCCAGCATCTTCAGACCTGCCGTCACATCGGTGCGCACCGCCAACCGCAAGCCCGGCTCGTCGCCTGCCTTTAGCGCGGCAATAATCAGCCTGTGATGCACCGGCGGCTCGGTGCGTTTCAGCTTGCCATAAAGCGCCCGCATCGTCGGGCCCAATTGCAACCAGATCGTTTCAGCGGTGGCCAGCATCGCAGGCGCCTGGGCGCGCAGATAAAGCGTGCGGTGAAATTCCAGATTGGTGCGGATATATCCCACCGAATCCCCGCGCGCGATGACTGTGCCAATCGCGCCGTTGATGGTCTCCAACCGCTCGATCAGCGCCATATGCGCACGCGGCAAGGCGCGGCTTGACAGTTCGGGCTCGATCAAGGCGCGCAAAGCGGCCAGCTCTTCGATCCGCTCGTTGCTCAACTCCGGCGTCGATACCCGGCCCGAAGACGACAGCGACAACGCCCCTTCGGCCACCAACCGCCGCGCCGCTTCGCGCGCAGGCGTCATTGACACGCCGTATTCCTTGCCGATCCCGCGCAAGGTCATTGCCTGGCCCGGCATCACCTCGCCATGCATGATCTTGGTGCGCAGCGATCTGTAGAGCCGATCATGGGTGGCCGGTGTGGCTTCGGAGCGGGACTGGATCAGCATGGGTCATATGTGATCACAAATCCCGCCAAGGTCAATCATTGAACCGATATCGATGCAGCTCGGCCCCATGGCGGCGAAGCCAGCCGCGCTCGGCCTCATAGGGTCCGTAAAGCTGCACGACCACATCCCAAAACGCCGGGCTGTGGTTCATCTCGGCCAGATGCGCGACCTCATGCGCCGCCACATACTCCAGCACTTTGGGCGGCGCCATAATCAGCCGCCACGAGTAATTCAGATTGCCCTCGGCCGAACACGATCCCCACCGCGAGCGCGTGTCCCGCAAGGTCAGCCGCCCGTAAGGCCGGCCCAGGGCCGCCGCATATCTATCGGTCGCGTCCTGCAAGACCTGCCGTGCCTGCAGCTTCAAAAACGCCTCCACCCGTGTCGCGGTCTTTTCTGGCGCGCTTTGCGGAGCCAGCAAGGCGCTGCCCTCAAGCCGCACCGCACGCACCGGCGCAGGGGTCACCGCGTAACGGGCCCCGCGAAACAGCACCGCGCCGCCCATCCTGACGACCACCCGTTCAGGGTTGCGCGCCAAGGCCGCCCGCAACCACGCCTCCTTCTCGCGCAAGAACGCCTCCGCCTCGCGCAAACGCACGCCCTTGGGCACGGTCAACGACACTCGCCCATCCAGGCCCGAAACACGCAGCGACAGCCGCTTGGCGCGAGACGACTGTTTCAAGACTACCTCAATCGCGGGCGACCCGTCTAAAATCAGATGCGTCGGCAAGCCCCTGCCCCACATACGCGTGCTTCCTTTCAATTGGCTTTGACACCGCTTTCAAGCTGTGGCAGTTGGCGTCGATCACCGCAACGACGGATACGAAAGGGATTCCCATGCCCAAAGAAGAGTGGGGCGTAAAGCGCCTTTGCCCGACAACCGGTAAACGGTTTTACGACTTGAACAAAGACCCGATCGTCAGCCCCTACACGGGCGAGGTCGTGACAATCGACGTCAGCAAGAACCGCACCATGGTCGCCGACAAGGCCGACCCAGCCAGCAAGAAGCCCGAAGATGATGACGTGGTGGATGAGGCTGAAGTGCTTGATGATGACGATACGTCTGATGTGAAGCTCGACGATGATCTGCTTGATGATGACGATGACGACAATGATGACGTCTCTTTGGACGAGATCGCAGACGTCGCGGCAAACGACGACGACAGCTAAATCGACACCGGCGCGCACGGCGTCTTGTGTCTGCTGAAAGCACCGCATGCGCGGGGATTTTTCGCTTGATATCCCCCCCGCGCTTGCCTTAAAGACCGCGCTATTGGGGCCTTAGCTCAGTTGGGAGAGCGCTTGCATGGCATGCAAGAGGTCAGGGGTTCGACTCCCCTAGGCTCCACCAAGCGTTTCGCAAGAAACGCGTAGTCCGCAAAAGCGTTTCGCAAGAAACGCGTAGTCCGCAAAAGCGTTTCGCAAGAAACGCGTAGTCCGCAAAAGCGTTTCGCCAGAAACGCGTCGCCCGTCAGGTGATTTCGAAGAAAACACCGTAAGGGCACGTTCCCCCAAAAAACCCAGATAGACACTAGCGATAGCCCAAACGCATTTCCGCGTCCCGTCACCCTTACCCCCAACGCCCTACCCCCGCGCCGCCAAAACCAAGCCCCGCCCCAACTCTGCGGCAGGTTGGTCCAGCCCGCCGCGCGCCACATAGACCGATACCGTCATTGTCCCCAGTTCCGGCAATCCCAGACGCGCGCCCACATCCTCAAACGGCGCAACGATCGCAGGCGCGGGCATGACAGTGACCGCCAACCCTGCCGCCACAATCGCACGCAAGCCAATCGGATCGGGATGGGTTCCCAAGGACGCGGTGATGGAGTTCTGACGATCCAAAGCAGCAAAGGCATGACGCCGCAGATCGCGAGCATCCTCAAGAAAAGCCAGCGGTAGACTGCTTTGGCCTTGAAACGACACCCCCTCTGCCGCGACCCAGCAAAGCCCAATTTGCACCGTGGCATGGCGCAACGGGTGCGCCCCCTGATCGAAGACAAAGGCCAGGTCGATCTCCCCGTTTTCAAGAAGATCCATAAGGTGATGGCTCCGCGCCGTCCGAACTGTGACAGGCGTGGCGTGCTTTCCTGCAGCAAACGCCTTCAAAGCCCGGGGCACAACCGACTGCGCAAAGGTCACCGTGGTGCCCAGACGCAAGGGCGCGGCCCCTTGCGCAGCACCCGGGTCTCGCGCCATTTCCTCGGCCAAAGCAAGTAAGCGGCGCGCCTGCACCAGAAACGCCGTCCCTTCCGCCGTCAGCGCCGCCCCGCGCCCCCGTCCGCGATCCAACAAGGTCCGATTCAGTTGCACTTCCAGCGTTTTGATATGCGCGCTTACCGCAGATTGCACCGTGTTCAGCTGCGCTGCTGCGACCGAAAAACTAAGCGTCTCAGCCACGGCGACAAAGCTCTGAACATGTTTCAAATCAAAGGACATAGTATCTGATTAGACGATTTATCTGATCTTATAAAACCGTTTTAGTGATCCTCTCGGATCTCCTAAAAACCTGAAATGACCTTGGATTCCTATCTTGTCGCGGCCATCGCTGTTGTGCTGACCGGTATCTCCAAAAGCGGTTTCGCCGGGGGCCTCGGCGTCTTGGGCGTGCCCTTGGTCGCTCTGACCATGTCCCCGCAGGCGGCAGCCGTTTTGTTGCTCCCGATTCTGATCGGCATCGACATTCTGTCGGTCTGGCGATACCGCACCGCGTGGCAAGCCCGCGTGATCCTGACACTCCTGCCCGGTGCAGCCCTCGGCATCGCGATCGGCATGATCGGCTTTTCGCGGATTGACCCGAACCTGTTGCGCATCGCCATCGGCGTCATGGCGCTTTGGTTCGCCGCCCGCTTCTTCCGCCCCCGGCGCAAGACGGTCGCACCCGCCCCCAAAGCCAATCAGAGCGTGATTTTCCTTGTCAGTGCGCTCTCTGGTTTTGCCGGTTTTGTCGCCCATGCCGGAGGTCCACCGATCAAAGGCACCCTGCTTCGCATGGGCCTCGACAAATCGGCCTTTGTCGGCACAAACGCCGTCTTCTTCTTTACGCTGAACCTCGCCAAAGGCGTCGGCTACGCCGCCCTTGGCCTCTTTTCTGTCGATGGGCTTCTCGCGTCCGCGACCCTCGCACCTTTCGTGCTGATCGGTGTGGCCATCGGCTTTGCGCTGCACAAACGCCTGTCGCAAGCGGCCTTCCTGCGCATCGCGTATGTCTTGCTCGCCGTCGCCGGGCTGAACCTGATCGTGATCGGCGCGACGGCCTTCTAAGCCGTCAGCCCCTCCGGCTCCACCAGCCCGTTCGCGCGGCAACACGCCGTCA
>CAKZXZ010000263.1 GCA_937883775.1 uncultured Paracoccaceae bacterium | reverse complement strand
GGCCAGATCGGCAGTGCGATATCCATAGAACTGTCCCGGCTCCAGAGCCGCGCCTCAAAATCGAAAGAGCGTTCGAAATGCGCCCATGTCCCCCAAACGAGCAACAGCATTAGCAGCAGCATGAAAAACGCGGTGGTAAACTCGGCCAGCCAAAGCGCGCGGCCTTTCAACTGCCCCACTAGAATATCCATGCGGATATGCCCGCCCAACCGCTGAGTATAGGCGACGCCCATGAACGCAATCAGCGGCATGGCCTGTTCGATCCAGTCCACATAGCCGGGCACGGGCTGTCCGAAGAAATTGCGCCCTCCCACCGACACCACCGCCAGCATCATCAGCGCAAAGATCGCCAAGCCGCTGAGCAAGGCGAAAAACGTCTCAAGTTTGAAGAGTGCGCGGTCAAGACGGCTGAGGGTAGAGCCGTCTTCAATGACGCTTGCCGATCCGGCCATGTGGGGAAGTCCTTGGAAAGAATGTGCCGCCCCGGGACTTCCCGGAGCGGCAGGTCGTCTTACATGCCTTTGGCGACCATTCCAGTCACAAGGTCATAAAGCTCTTGCGCAGGCAGACCGGCAGCACTGTTCTGCTCGATCCAGGCCGCCGCAGCAGGGGCCGCCGCCGCTTCTTTGAAGCCTGCGATTTCTTCATCGGTGAAGGTCACTTGCGTGATGCCTTTTTCCTCCAGCAGGGGGCCCCAGGCCGCCATCGTCTGGTTCTCGTAATATTCAACATAGTAATCAAGCGCTTCGTCGATGGAGCCAAGCAGCGCCTCGCGGTGCTCATCGCTCAGGCTCTCAAGCGCGTCGGTGTTGGCCACGACCGGGCAGTTCACCGTTCCGGGGTTCAGGTTCGTCGTCCAATAGGTCGCGTTCTCGACGGTGCCGAAAGACATATGCGCGTGGGGCGCAAAGCTCACCGCTTTGACCACGCCACTATCCATGGCCTGACGCACTTCGGTGGCCGACATGGAGGTTGGCACAGCGCCCACGGTCTCCATCGCAGCACCGATACCACCGGTTGCACGCACACTCATGCCCTCAAAATCGGCCAGCGTTGTAGGTGCATCGCCCACACCGACGAGGTTGTATTGCGGCAGGGGCGAGGGCATCAGCAGTGTTGCGTTCCAGCGCGCAAGATCTTCCTGAACGGCCGGATGCGCATAGACGGCCTGGCTGATCTCACGTTCTTGCTGCAGCGACGTCACGCCCAGGAACGGGAGTTCCAAAACGGTGATCGAAGGGTTCTTGTCGCGGTGATAGCCCGCGCAGAACTGCGCCATCTCGAATGCGCCGATGGAAATCCCGTCAAGATTTTCGCGGTTCTTCGACAGACCGCCATAGCTGATGTTCAGCGTGAACTCACCGCCGGTCTTCTGGTCAACCAATTCGGCCAGCTTCTCAACATGTTCGGTAAAGGCGCGGCGCTTGCCCCAAAGCGAGACATTCCATTCCGTCGCAAGCGCTTCGCCCGCAAAGGAAATCGCAATTGCGGCAACGGCCGTTTGGCCCAATAGTTTTTTCATAGCATCCTCCCAGATGGCCTCGGATTGAGGCATTACATGACGGTCCCCACCGGACCTTGGCGCCAAGCCTAACGCCTGCGACAAAACTGTCCAGCCGTTCTTGCGATTGCGCGATCCGCGGGGCAGGGTGCGGCAAAAGGGAGATGACCATGCCAGCACCGGTGAACCGCTTGAAAGCCAACCTATTGGGCGGCCAGTTGCAAAAGGGCCTCTGGATGGGCCTGGCCAGCGCCACGGTTGCCGAAATGGCGTCCCACGCAGGATTTGACTGGTGCTTGATTGATGCCGAACACGGGCCGAACGATCTGATAACAATCCAAAGCCAGCTTCAGGCCATGAACGGTGCACCGGCCAGCGCAGTGGTCCGGGTGCCCGTGGCCGAAGATTGGATGCTCAAACAGGTGCTCGATCTGGGCGCACAAAACGTACTGATTCCGATGATCGACACGGGCGAACAAGCCGCCCAAGCTGTCGCCGCATGCCGGTATCCACCCCACGGAATACGCGGTCTTGGTTCAGCCCTCGCGCGGGCCTCCGGTTATAACGCGATCCCTGATTATCCCACGACCGCAAACGATCAGATTTGCGTCATGGTCCAAGCCGAAAGCCGCGCCGCCATCGACAATATCGACGCGATTGCAGGCACAGACGGCGTCGATGTCGTCTTTATTGGCCCTGCTGATCTCAGCGCCGATATGGGCTATCTTGGCCAGCTTGATGCGCCCGAGGTCGAAGAAGTGATCGCCCACGCCATCGCCCGCATTCGCGTCGCCGGTAAAGTCGCAGGCATCGTCCTCTTCAACCCCGATGATTTCCCGCGCTATATCGAGATGGGCGTCGGCTTTCTGGGCATGGGCAGCGACGTGACCAGCCTTGCTGCCTCTCTTCGCGATCTTGCGCGCAGCGTCTAAACTGGGATTTTTCCCCTTGCGACATGCGCGCGGGCAAGGGACGCTCTGCCCAACCAGAAAAGGAGATTGGTTATGGGTTTGTGGAGTTTCATGAAAGACAGCGGCAAGAAATTGTTCGGCGGCGATGACGCGCCCGATGCAGATGCGCTGAAAAAGGAAGTCGCGGATCTGGGACTAGAGGCTGATGGCGTCGATATTGAAGTGGACGGCGACAAGGTCAAAGTGAACGCCGCCGGTGTCACCCAGTCGATGAAAGAAAAGATCATCCTTGCCGTGGGCAATGTCGCTGGCGTCGCCTCGGTCGAGGCCGAAGTCGAAGACGAGGCTGTCTTCCACACCGTCGAAAAAGGCGACACGCTGTCTGCGATTGCGCTCAAGACGATGGGCTCTGCCAACAAGTATCACGCGATCTTTGAGGCCAACAAACCGATGCTGAGCCATCCTGACAAAATCTATCCCGGTCAGGTGCTACGCATCCCGCAAGAGGCCTAATTTTTAGGCAGCTTTACCCTGTGAGCGTCCGTTGCCGGACGCTCATTTTTTGTTAATCGCACCGAACGCGCAAGATTTGAGCATTTTCTACCATCAGTTCGCCCTAATTCCGCCCGATTGGTCACGGATCAGAGACAATAACTCTGAACAGATTTCGACAAGCAGGACGATCCAGATGTTCGCACAGGCAGATAAAAAGCAGGCAAACAAACCCGCATCGCAATGGCGTTGGCTGATCCCGGTGCTTTTCACCTCCACGATCTTTCTCAGCGCATCTTTGCTGTTTTTCGTGCAGCCTTTATTTGCGAAATTGGTGTTGCCTCATATCGGCGGTGCGCCAGCAGTGTGGACCACGGCGATGTTGTTCTTCCAGACGGTGCTGATCGCAGGGTATCTTTACGCGCATCTGTCGACGAAATACCTGCCTGTTAAAGCGCAAATCGCTGTGCATCTGGCGCTTTGGGCGCTGGCGCTCTTCTTCTTGCCGCTCTCGGTGCCCGACACGTGGAGCTATGATCCAAACGCCTCTCCAGCGCTGCAAACGCTGGTCCTTTTTGCCCTTGGCGTTGGTCTGCCTTTTGCAGTTTTGTCGGCAAACGCACCACTGATCCAAAGCTGGTATGCCAAATCCGGCGGCCCGTCCGCCGATGACCCGTATTTCCTTTACGGCGCGTCGAATCTCGGCTCACTTATCGCCCTTTTGGCCTTCCCGCTCGCCGCGGAACCGCTTTTGGGCGCGACAACCATCGGGTGGGGCTGGGCCATGGGCTTTGTCGTGCTGGGTGCAGGTCTTTTGATCTCCGGCCTGACGGCACAAGGCGACGTGCCGGTTGTCTCAACCAAAACCTTCACGGCACCCTCCGCCAAATCCATCGCATGGTGGCTGGCACTGGCCTTTGTGCCATCCTCGCTGATGCTGGCGCTCACCACAAAACTCAGCCAGGACCTCGGTTCTGTTCCGTTGATCTGGGTGCTGCCGCTGTCGCTTTACCTGGTGACCTTCGTCGTGGCGTTCCGCGACAAGATGATCGTCGGCCCGGCAACGCTGAAAGTGGCCTTTCTGGCCAGCCTTGCGCTGATCGCCGCAGCGTTCTCCGGCCTCGCAGCCCCGGCCATGACGTGGACGCTCTCGGGCCTGCTGTTGCTCGCCTTCTTCGTGGTCGCAACCTACGCCCACCGTAAACTCTACGAGACGCGCCCCGACAGCTCTGGCCTGACGCTCTTCTACGTCATCATGTCGGTGGGCGGCGCCTTGGGCGGGCTCTTCAATTCCATTCTCGCCCCCGCGCTGTTCGATCAGATTCAGGAGGGCCGTGTCACGGTCCTGATTGCGGCTGGGTTGCTTTTTGCCGGTGGTGCGCGCCTGTCGCCGCGGCAGGGCTATATCGGCTTGGCGGCTGCCTTGATCGTGCTGTTGCCGCTGATCGGCTCGAAGACCTATGTGCAGATGACGGCCCAAACGCTGGGCACGCTCACGGTGATTTTGCTGATCGCGTCGCTGGTATTGCTGCGCCGCGCGCCGATGGCTGTCAGTGTCGCACTTGTCAGCGTGACGATCGTGGGTGCGTTGCACACCCAAGGCGATGCGATCCATCGGGATCGGTCTTTCTTTGGCACGCACCGCATCTTTAACGGTGACGAGATGCGCCTATACGCCAATGGCACCACTGTGCACGGCGCGCAATTTATCGAAGACATCGGGGCAGAGCGTCCGCGCCCGCTCTTCTACTATCACGAAAACGGCCCCATGGCGCAGGTGCTTACCGCGCCGCGCGCAGGCGAAGGTCACAGCGTCGGCATCGTCGGCCTCGGCATCGGCGCGCTGGCCTGCTACGCCCAGCCCAGCCAGGATTGGCACTTCTATGAGATTGACCCGACTGTCGATCAGATCGCCCGCACGCCTGAGCTGTTCAGTTTCGTCACCACCTGCACACCGAACGCCCCAACCCATCTGGGTGACGCGCGGATCGTGCTGGAACAACAAGACCTCAGCTTCGACACGCTGGTGATCGACGCCTACAGCTCGGATTCGGTGCCGGTTCATCTCACCACGCTCGAAGCGCTTGAGGTCTATCTGGATCGGCTGGATGACAACGGCGTCCTGGTCTTTCATATCTCGAACCGTTACTATGATGTTTCGCTGCCCTTGGGTCGCGCCGCCGAAGCGCTGGGTCTAACGGCCTATATTCAGGACTATAACCCGGGCGAGGAGCCAGAAGCTGGTGACACTCGTTCGCTCGTCGTGATGATGGCCCGCAACGAGGCCGCCTTTGGCACACTTACCAATGATCCGCGATGGGAGCCTTTGCAAAGCGACGGCAAACGCATCTGGACCGATGACTTTGCAGATCTGCTCTCGATCATGGTCTGGAACTAGCCAACGGTCTGAAAAAGTGGCGCGCTTGATCTGTCACGTGCGCCGCTTTCTTTTGTCTCCAAATACCGCCGCCGGAGGCATCCGCCCTCAGCCCGATGCGCGGGCGTGAAAGATAAATCCCAACGTGTTCAACAGGATTTGTGCAGCAAGGATCCCCGTGCTGCCTGTCGGGTCGTAGTCCGGGGCGACCTCGACCAGATCAAGGCCGATGACCTGATGGGTTTTGGCTACATCCTGCAACAGCTCCAACACTTCGTAATAAAGAAATCCCCCATGGCTCGGCGTGCCTGTCCCGGGTGCAATCGACGGGTCGAAGCCGTCAATATCGATCGTGATATACACTCTTGCGCCTGTGGGGATCGTCTTTAGAACCGCCTGCCGCCCTTCGCTGCGCATTTGCCGGACCGAGAAAATATGCGTGCCATGGGCCCGCGCGTCCTCATACCCCTCCCGATGGGTCGACGAGACGTTGCGAATGCCAACCTGGCTGATGCCGCTGACATATGGTTTTTCTACAGCGCGCCGCATCGGATTGCCGTGGCCATTGCGCACACCGAACCGTTCATCGACGAAATCCAGATGCGCGTCGATCTGCAGGATGTGGAACGGCCCCTGATCGTCCAGCGCGCGGATGCAGGGGATATTCACAGAGTGATCGCCGCCCAGCACAACGGGCAACGCTCCGGCGGCTGTGATCGCGCGCACGCCCGCTTCAATCGCGGCATGGCTCGCATCGGTATCGGTGTGCACGATATCCGCATCGCCCATATCGGCGATCCGCACATCGCCGCCCAGATAGGTGACGTCATCCTCATGGTCATAGGCCCCCGCATGCCCGAAGCTGAAGAGGGTCGAGGCCTCCCGTATCGCACGCGGCCCGAACCGCGCGCCGGGGCGGTATTGCGTGCCGCAATCAAACGGCGCGCCAAGGATCGCAACATCCGCCTCCAGCGTGCCCCAATCGGCCACATAGGGGCGTTTGCCGAAGGTGGCGATGCCCACGAAAGGCAGATCAAGGCGGGTGCGCGGCGGCTCTTTGGTGCTCATGAGTAAACTCTGCGCAGAATAATGTCCGCCCGCAAGCATCCGGCGCGCTTTTGCTCTTTCGCAACGGCAGCATCCATGAGATATGGCCTTGCCAAACGAACGCGCCAAGGAGACCCCCCATGCACATTCGCGAGGCCCTCACATTCGATGATGTCCTACTGGTTCCGGCGGCCTCCAACGTGCTGCCCTCGACTGCCAACACCGCCACAATGGTCACCCGCACAATCGGGATGAACATCCCGCTGCTTAGCTCGGCCATGGATACGGTGACCGAAGGGCGCATGGCGATTGCCATGGCGCAAGCAGGCGGTATGGGTGTGATCCACCGCAACCTGGACGTCGAAGAGCAGGCGCGCCAGGTCCGCCGCGTCAAACGCTTCGAATCCGGGATCGTCTATAACCCGATCACGCTGACACCCGACCAGACGCTGGCCGATGCCAAAGCCCTGCAAGAGCGCTACAAGATCACCGGCTTTCCCGTGGTGAACAGCGATGGCCGTGTGCTGGGCATCGTGACCAACCGCGATATGCGGTTTGCGACAAATGACGACACGCCGGTTGCGGTGATGATGACCTCTGACAATCTTGCGATTCTGTCTGAACCCGCGTCACTTGAAGACGCGAAAGTGCTAATGCGCGAACGCCGGATCGAGAAAGTGCTGGTGACAGATGCAAATGGCAAGCTGACAGGCCTGCTGACGATCAAGGATATCGAGCAGGCGGTGCTGAACCCGCATGCTTGCAAGGACAGTCTGGGCCGCTTGCGTGTTGCTGCGGCGTCTACCGTTGGGGATGCCGGGTTTGAACGCTCGGAGGCTTTGGTGGATGCGGGCGTCGATCTGTTGGTCATCGATACGGCGCATGGTCATTCCGAAGGTGTTGCGACCGCTGTTGAACGGGCGAAATCGCTTTCGAATGAGGTTCAGATTGTCGCCGGGAACGTGGCTACTGGCGAGGCGACGCGCGCGCTGATTGGCGCCGGGGCAGACGCGATCAAAGTGGGGATCGGCCCTGGATCGATCTGTACGACGCGGATGGTGGCGGGCGTGGGCGTGCCGCAACTTACTGCGATTTCTGACTGTGCCGAGGCCGCCGCCGCGACGGGTACTCCGGTGATTGCCGATGGCGGCATCAAGTTTTCCGGCGATTTCGCCAAGGCCATTGCCGCGGGTGCGCATTGCGCCATGGTCGGCTCGATGATCGCGGGCACCGACGAAAGCCCGGGCGAGGTGATCCTGTATCAAGGTCGCTCCTTCAAATCCTACCGCGGTATGGGTTCGCTTGGCGCGATGGCCCGCGGATCAGCGGATCGGTACTTTCAGAAAGACGCCGCAAGCGACAAGCTTGTTCCCGAGGGGATCGAGGGGCAGGTGCCTTATAAGGGCTCGGCAGGCGCGGTCATTCACCAGTTGGTTGGGGGCCTGCGCGCAGCGATGGG
>CAKZXZ010000262.1 GCA_937883775.1 uncultured Paracoccaceae bacterium | reverse complement strand
GTGTTCACGATCCGCTCGAACGCCAGATCGTCGGCGGGGGAGACGGCGAGGCGGAAATAGGCCATCGCGTCGCGGATCTCCATCCGTTCGTAGAAACGCGGGCCGCCGATGACGCGGTAGGGCAGACCGATGGTCAGGAAGCGGTCTTCAAAGGCGCGCATCTGGTGGGAGGCGCGCACGAGGATGGCCATTTGATCGAGGTTATAGGGGCTGAGCCCGCGGGTGCCCGATTGCATCGCCTCGACCTCGTCGCCGACCCAGCGGGCTTCTTCATCCCCGTCCCAATGGCCGATCAACCGGACCTTTTCGCCGTGTTCTTCGGCAGTCCAGAGGGTCTTGCCCAAGCGGCCTTTGTTGGCGTCGATCACGCCGGAAGCGGCGGCGAGGATATGGGGGGTTGAGCGGTAGTTTTGCTCGAGGCGCACGACATGGGCGCCGGGGAAATCTTTCTCGAACCGCAGGATATTGCCGACCTCGGCCCCGCGCCAGCCGTAGATGGATTGATCATCATCGCCGACGCAGCAGATGTTCTTGTGACCATCGGCGAGCAGGCGCAGCCAGAGGTATTGGGCGACGTTAGTGTCCTGGTATTCGTCCACGAGGATGTAACGGAACCAGCGGCGGTATTGGTCGAGAACATCCTGATTTTGCTGGAAGATCGTGACCATGTGGAGCAGCAGGTCTCCGAAATCGGTGGCGTTCAGTTGGATCAGGCGGGCCTGGTATTGGGCGTAAAGTTCAACGCCTTTGCCGTCATAGGCGCCGCTTTCGGCGACGGGGACATTTTCAGGCGTCCAGGCGCGGTTTTTCCAGCTGTCGATGATGCCGGCGAGCATCCGGGCGGGCCAGCGCTTGTCGTCGATATTGGCAGCAGAGACGAGTTGCTTGAGCAGGCGGATTTGATCGTCGGTGTCGAGGATCGTGAAGTTCGTTTTCAGACCGACGAGTTCAGCATGACGGCGCAGCAGCTTGACGCAGATCGCGTGGAAGGTGCCGAGCCAGGGCATGCCTTCGATATCCTGATTGAGCGTGCGGCCGACGCGGAGTTTCATCTCGCGCGCGGCTTTGTTTGTGAAGGTCACGGCGAGGATTTCGTTGGGCCGGGCGGTGCCCGTCATCAGCAGATGCGCGATGCGGGTGGTGAGCGCTTTGGTCTTGCCGGTGCCCGCCCCTGCGAGCATCAGGACGGGGCCTTCCATCTTCTCGACGGCTTCGCGTTGGGCGGGGTTTAGGTCTTCGAGATATGGCGCGCCCCGCGCTTGCATGGCGCGTTGGGATAGCGGGACGGCGGCCTCGAAGGCGTCGTTTTCGTCGAAAGTGCTCATAGAAGGGAAGGTAGCGCGGTTTGGGGGCGAGGGAAAGAGGGTGTTCGCGGTCTGTTCTGGCGCTTTTGCAGAGCAAAATGCGCAGCCGACAGGCGATTGTTATCAATCGCCGAAAGGCCCGTGCGAATCCTAAGGCAAAAACGCTTTGGGATCAGCCCATTGCGCGGTACTTGAGCGGTATGGATTTGCATGCCTCCTACCCGGCCCTGTCTGATGTGAAAGCCCGCGCGCGGCGGCGTATCCCGCATTTTGTGTGGGAGTATCTAGACAGCGCGACGGGCAATGAGCGGACCTTGGCGCGCAATCGGGAGGCTTTGGACCGGGTGCTTTTTGAGCCTGCGGTGTTGCAAGGGCCGGTGGCTCCGGATCTGTCGTGTCGGCTGATGGGGCGGGACTATGCGCTGCCGATCGGGATCTCTCCGGTGGGGATGTCGGGGCTGATCTGGCCGGATGCGGAGCGGTTGCTGGCGCGGTATGCGGCGGATATGGGCATGCCTTATGGGCTGTCGACGGTGGCCAGCCAGACGCCTGAATATGTTGGGCCTTGCGCGGGCGATCAGGGGTGGTTTCAGCTTTATCCCCCCGGCGAGCCGGATATCCGGGATGACATGTTGCGGCGCGCCAAGGATGCGGGGTTTCACACGCTGATCCTGACGGTGGATGTGCCGGGGCCGTCACGACGGGAACGGCAGACGCGGGGCGGGTTGGTGCAGCCGCCGGTTCTGCGGGGCAAGATGATTGCGCAGGCGGCGATGTGTCCGGCGTGGAGCCTTGGGACGTTGCGCCACGGGATGCCGCGGCTGCGGTTTATCGACAGTTACATGAAGCCCGGCGGGTTGCTGCCGTCGAATGCGCATGCGGGGTATTTGCTGCGGACCTCCCCGGATTGGGCGTATTTGCAGGGGTTGCGGGAGGCGTGGGACGGGCCTTTGGTCGTGAAGGGCATTTTGCGAGCCGAGGATGCGGCGAAGATGGCCGGGTTTGGTGTGGATGCGGTGTGGGTGTCGAACCATGCGGGGCGGCAGTTTGATGCGGCTCCGGCGACGATTGAGGCGCTGCCGAAGGTGCGCGCGGAGACGGATCTGCCGGTGATTTTCGACAGCGGGATCGAAGGCGGTTTGGACGTGATGCGGGCGCTCGCGATGGGCGCGGATTTCGTGATGCTGGGGCGTGCGTGGCATTACGGGTTGGCGGCGTTCGGCGCAAAAGGCCTGCCCCATGTGGCCGAGATTTTCGAGAAAGATCTGATCGCCAACATGCAGCAGATCGGGGCGCAATGCCTTGCTGATCTGCGCGGGCGGGCGTTCGTTTAGCGCTAAACCACTGGCTCTACCCACTTCTACGCGTTGCCGCCGCTGCCCAAACGTCATAAACGATGCGGCGATAGCACTTAAGTCAGGGAACCTGCCATGCCCGAGTTCAAGAAAATCCTCATCGCCAACCGTGGGGAAATCGCCATCCGCGTCATGCGGGCCGCCAATGAACTGGGAAAGCGCACCGTTGCTGTTTATGCTGAAGAAGACAAGCTGAGCCTGCACCGGTTCAAGGCAGACGAGGCCTACCGGATCGGCGAAGGCATGGGGCCGGTCGCGGCGTACCTAAGCATCGAAGAGATCATTCGCGTGGCCAAGATGTCGGGCGCGGATGCGATCCATCCGGGCTATGGGTTGCTGTCGGAAAACCCTGAATTTGTAGACGCGTGTGACGCCAACGGGATCACCTTTATCGGCCCGAAGGCCGAGACGATGCGCGCTTTGGGCGACAAGGCGTCAGCGCGCCGCGTGGCGATTGAGGCGGGCGTGCCCGTGATCCCGGCGACGGATGTGCTGGGCGATGACATGACCGCGATCAAGAAAGAGGCGGCCGAAGTCGGTTATCCGCTGATGCTGAAAGCGTCCTGGGGCGGTGGTGGGCGCGGGATGCGACCGATCCTGTCTGAAGACGAACTTGAGGAAAAGGTGCTTGAAGGGCGGCGTGAGGCCGAAGCCGCGTTCGGCAATGGCGAGGGGTATCTGGAAAAGATGATTACCCGCGCGCGCCACGTGGAAGTGCAGATCCTGGGCGACAAGATGGGCAATATTTACCATCTTTATGAGCGCGATTGCTCTGTCCAGCGGCGCAACCAGAAAGTGGTGGAGCGCGCCCCTGCCCCATATCTGAGCGGCACGCAGCGTGAACAGATTTGTAATCTGGGTAAGAAGATTTGCCAGCATGTGAACTATGAATGTGCTGGCACGGTCGAGTTCCTGATGGATATGAATTCGGGCGAGTTTTACTTCATCGAGGTGAACCCGCGGGTGCAGGTCGAGCATACGGTGACCGAGGAAGTCACTGGCATTGATATCGTGCGCGCGCAGATCCTGATTGCCGAGGGCAAGTCGCTGGTGAATGCGACGGGAACGGCCTCGCAATATGATGTGAAGCTGGACGGTCATGCGATCCAGTGCCGGGTGACGACGGAAGACCCGCTGAACAACTTTATCCCCGATTACGGGCGCATCACGGCCTATCGCGGGGCGACCGGCATGGGCATTCGTCTGGATGGCGGTACCGCCTATTCGGGCGCTGTGATTACGCGGTATTACGACTCGCTTTTGGAGAAGGTGACGGCGTGGGCCCCGACGCCGGAAGCGGCGATTGCGCGGATGGACCGGGCGTTGCGGGAGTTTCGCATTCGGGGGGTTTCCACGAACATCGCCTTTGTCGAAAATCTGCTTAAACACCCGACTTTCCTGAGCAATGAATATACGACCAAGTTCATTGATGAGACGCCAGACCTATTCCAGTTCAAGAAGCGGCGGGACCGGGCGACGAAAATCCTGACTTATATCGCGGATATCTCGGTGAACGGGCATCCTGAGACCGAAGGGCGTCCGATGCCTGCGGCTGAGGCGAAGGCGCCAACGCCTCCGGTGTCGTATGTGGCGAATCCGGCCCCCGGCTCGCGGACGTTGCTGGAGGCCGAAGGGCCGCAAGCGGTGGCAGACTGGATGGCAGCGCAAAAGCAGTTGCTGATTACCGATACGACCATGCGTGACGGGCATCAGTCGCTTTTGGCAACGCGGATGCGGTCGATTGACATGATCCGGGTGGCGCCGAGCTATGCGGCGAATATCCCGCAGCTTTTCAGTGTTGAATGCTGGGGCGGGGCCACGTTTGATGTCGCTTATCGGTTCTTGCAGGAATGCCCGTGGCAGCGGCTGCGCGATATCCGGGCTGCGATGCCGAATGTGATGACGCAGATGCTTTTGCGCGCGTCGAACGGGGTTGGGTATACGAACTACCCCGACAATGTCGTGCAGTTCTTCGTCAAACAGGCCGCCGAGACGGGCGTCGATGTGTTCCGCGTCTTCGATAGCCTCAACTGGGTCGAGAATATGCGCGTCGCGATGGATGCGGTGATCGATGCTGGCAAGGTGTGCGAAGGCACGATTTGCTATACGGGCGACATGCTGGACCCGGCGCGGGCCAAGTATGATTTGAAGTATTACGTTGGCATGGCCAAGGACTTGAAGAAGGCTGGCGCGCATGTGCTGGGCCTCAAGGACATGGCCGGGTTGATGAAACCGGCGACGGCGTCTGTGCTGGTCAAGGCGTTGAAAGAAGAGGTCGGTTTGCCGATCCACTTCCATACGCATGACACGGCGGGCGTGGCCTGTGGGACGATCCTTGCGGCGTCGGAAGCTGGGGTAGACGCGGTGGATTGCGCAATGGACGCGCTGTCGGGGAACACGTCGCAGGCGACGTTGGGGACGGTTGTGGAGTCCTTGCGCCATACCGAGCGCGACACGGGCATTGATCCGGGCGCGGTGCGACAGATCAGCGACTATTGGGAAGGCGTGCGCGCGCAATATGCAGCGTTTGAGACGGGGCAACAGGCGCCGTCGTCTGAGGTGTATTTGCACGAGATGCCCGGGGGGCAGTTTACGAATTTGAAAGCACAGGCCCGTAGTTTGGGGTTGGAAGATCGTTGGCACGAGGTGGCGCAGACCTATGCGGATGTGAACCAGATGTTCGGCGATATCGTGAAGGTCACGCCCTCGTCCAAGGTCGTGGGCGATATGGCGTTGATGATGGTGAGCCAGGGGCTGAGCCGCGCAGAGGTTGAGGATAAGGACACCGATGTGGCCTTCCCTGACAGCGTTGTCGATATGATGCGCGGCAATTTGGGGCAGCCTCCGGGTGGGTTCCCGAAGGGCATTGTTGCGAAGGTTTTGAAAGGCGAAAAGCCGGATACGGAGCGTCCGGGCAAGCATCTGGAGCCGGTGGATTTCAAGAAGGTCCGCGCCGAGGTTGTGAAAGAGCTGGACGGCAAGCCCGTCGATGACGAGGATCTGAACGGGTATCTGATGTATCCCAAGGTGTTTCTGGATTACATGGGGCGGCATCGGACCTATGGCCCCGTGCGGACCTTGCCGACGCTGACGTTCTTTTACGGAATGACGCCGGGTGAAGAGATCACAGCCGAGATTGATCCAGGCAAGACGCTTGAGATCCGCCTGCAAGCCATTGGCGAGACCAATGAAGACGGCGATGTGAAGTGTTTCTTTGAGCTGAACGGGCAGCCGCGGGTTATTCGCGTGCCGAACCGGATGGTGAAGGCCACCACGGCGGCGCGGCCCAAGGCAACGGAAGGCGATCCGAACCATATCGGCGCACCCATGCCGGGGGTTGTGGCATCGGTCGCGGCGATGGTCGGCATGGAGGTCAAGGAAGGCGATCTGCTGCTAACCATCGAAGCGATGAAGATGGAGACAGGCATTCATGCGGAGCGTGATGCGGTCGTGAAGGCGGTGCATGTGCAGGCCGGTGGGCAGATCGACGCCAAGGACCTGCTGGTCGAGTTCGAGTAAATGCTGGGGATCACGGCGCTTTATGCGGGACTGATTGCGCTGCTCTTCATGGTGCTTTCGTTTCGCGTGATCGGGTACCGGCGGAGCAATCAGATCGGGCTTGGCGATGCGGGCGACAAGAGCTTGCTCAAACGGATGCGGGCACAGGCCAATTGCGCAGAATATGCGCCGATCGGGCTGATCCTGCTGGCTTTGGTCGAGGCGCAAGGCACGCCGGGATGGGTCGTGCATGGGCTTGGGCTGATGCTGTTGGCGGGGCGTCTGGCCCATGGTTATGGCTTTTCGGCAAGCCCGCCTGTGATGAAATTGCGCGTGGGCGGCATGCTGTTGACGACCGGCATGATTGCTTTGGCTGCTATCGGGCTGATCGCGCATGCTTTGGTGTGACTTTTTTGACTGCGGTGCGATTTTTCACTTGCAGCGCGCCGCATCAATTTATACATCCGCCCTACCCAAGGAAGCGGGCGTAGCTCAGGGGTAGAGCATAACCTTGCCAAGGTTAGGGTCGGGCGTTCGAATCGCCTCGCCCGCTCCAATTTCAAAAGGCCACCCGGCGACGGGTGGCTTTTTTGCTTTCGAGGTCGTGCTTTGGTGTTGATACCGGCCCGCCCCATCCCCACCTGCGCGTGAAAGGATACCCTATGGATCGTCGCGCCTTCATGACAAAGACCCTTGCCACAACGAGCCTTGCGTTTACACCTTGTGCGGGGCTGGCAAGCGCCGGGCGTGTGGCCAATGGCTATATCCGCACCAATTGGGGCCGGGATCCGTTTGCGCTTGGCTCTTATTCCTACATCGCCAAGG
>CAKZXZ010000261.1 GCA_937883775.1 uncultured Paracoccaceae bacterium | reverse complement strand
CCTAGATATCAGTTGCGGACATTTGTGCAATCAGCAGCATTCGGTACTCTGGGCTGATTTCGTTGAAAAAGTCACTGATTTCGGCGCGCTTGTTTGAAGTATCGATTTGACTTCGTTCAGATGTCTAAGGTGTAGCCGCCGCTTCAACCTGCGGCGGGCTCCATAGGTTTGAGCTTTGCGAGTTTCCGGAGGTTTTGGGCGGTAGCTGCGAGGGTAAATTCGTCTTGAACGCCGCATGGCCCCCGTAATCGGAGCCGTCCTAAGCCGAGGATGCGTTTGAGGTGGGCGAAGAGCATCTCGACCTTCTTGCGTCGTGCTTGGGCCTTAGGATTGAAGTCTGAGGCAGTACATTGGCGGGTAAAGTCTCTGACGACCTCATATTTATCGCGACGGACCGAACGTGTTTCAGCGTTGGGGCAGCACTTTGCCTTCAGCGCGCATCCTGTGCAGTCTGATTTCAGGGCCCGATAGTTTCTGGATTTCCAAACTGGCGCATTCCGTTTTGGATCAGAATAGGTTCGCCATGTGTGCCGCATCTCTTTGCCGCCCGGGCAGATGTACCGGTCGTTCTCATCATCCCATGTGAAGTCGGATCGTGAGAAGGTTCCATCCGTCCGTTCGCCTTTGTCAAAGACAGGAATGAAGGGGAGGATTTGGCGCTTCAGAGCCAGCCAGACCAGAGTGTCGGATGATCCGTAGGCCGTATCTGCGGCGATCCAATCTGGCTTCATGCCAAAGCGCTCTTCGGTACGGTCGAGCATCTTGCGCATTGCGCCCACCTCGGCGGTCTTGTTCGACCGGCTCGCATCCACATCCATGATGATGCCGTGGTCCGTATCGATAAGATAATTGTCAGAATAGGCAAAGAAAGCTGGCCCTTTGCGCGCTGCTGTCCATTGGCTGGCAGGATCGGCATGCGCAGTGAACTTGGGCTTGGCCGTTGTTGCAGCTCCAAAAGCTTCATCATCCAGCGTGTCGAGATACTCGCGCACGGCGCGCGGTGCATCCGCGGGATCAATCTCACGTGCGGCCCAATCCTCGGGATTGCTCGAGTTCTGTTTCTGGACATCGGCGCTGATCAAGCTGGCGTCGACCGCGAAGCCCTGGCCACCGATTAAGCCCTCTGCCATGCAGCGGGCAACTGTCGTCTCAAATACATAGCGCAGCAGGTCGCTTTCGCGGAAGCGACCGTGACGGTTCTTGGAAAAGCTCGAGTGATCCGGGATGCGATCTGTCAAATCGAGGCGACAGAACCACCGATAGGCGAGGTTCAGATGCACCTCCTCGCAAAGCCGCCGCTCAGATCGAATGCCGAAGCAGTATCCGATTAAAAGCATGCGGATCAGAAGTTCTGGGTCGATGGAGGGGCGACCCGTGTGGCTATAGAAATCCGCCAGATGCGTGCGGACGCTGGTCAGATCAACAAACCGATCAACCGACTGAACCAAGTGATCATGGGGAACGTGATCTTCAAGCGAGAACTCGTAGAACAGGGCCGCTTGAGCCTCTTGCCTCGGTCCCATCATCGCCAATCCTCCCGTTCATCGAGAGAATTGAATCAGCAGTGTTGGACCTGTGTCGGGATTGTGCCGCTCTTTTGACCACGTATCGTGTTACAAAGGAGAATGTAGATGGGCAAACAAGCGAGTGCGGAGTTCCGCGCCGAAGCAGTGCGAGTTGCACTGACGAGTGGGCTGCCGCGTAAGCAGGTGGCCGTCCGATGGGGCGCTAACAAACTATACGCACGACGAGGCTGACCTGTACTGGAGCATTCCAGACATAGCTAGCGCGATAATGGAATTGGAGAAACGGTTCGGGCACGATGAGATCAACGTTGCCGGGCACAGTTTGGGCGCGCGCGGGCTCGTTCTGGCCCTTTCTGAGGTCGCGAACAGAAATCCAGATGTGCGGATTGGTGAACTGGTCCTTTTGGCTCCGGATATGGATTTCGAAATCTTTGTGCGTATTCTTCCACGCATCCAGCGCGTCGTCGAGAACATCACAGTGTATGTCACGTCAGAGGATCGTCCGCTCGCGCTCTCGGCGCAACTACATGGCTATCCTCGTCTTGGTGAAGCAGGAAATGACGTATCTACACTGATCGGTGTTGACGTGATCGATCTCAGTGATCTTCCCTCCGACAGCCCGACCGGTCACCTCTATCACATTTACAGTGAAGACGTTGGTGCGGACTTGAGCCAACTCCTGAACGAAGGGAAACAGCCGGGCCAACGGCGAAGAATGGTGCAATTGTCGGATAATCGCTGGAAGTTACTTCCGACGACGCACGCAGAGGAGTGACCGATTGGCTTGGTTCTTTCTCCTAATGGCCACGTTCAGACCCTGCAACCCGCCAGACCATTGCCCATTTCAATGAACGATATGTTTGACGACTGCCAGGGCTATTCCAATGGCTGCTGTGAAAGCCACGTGGATAAACCCAGACGTGACTTTGCCGTATATCACCCAGCCCATGCGATACCCGGTGAGCCCGAGAATCCAAATGGCAGCCAGCTGCGCCAGAGCAATCCCAGTATCAAAGCTGTAGATTTCTGTCGCTGAGCCAACAATCAGCAGCGTCGGGATGTTGGCTGCGACCAATGTCGGTGCACTATGAGTCCAGGCAGGCGCAGTTCGGAAAGGCCGAACGGTCTCTTGTTGCGTACCGTATCGGAAGATACTTGCGCAAATCCCTTTGCCAAGGTGATTGCAAAAAACCGACCCGAACAAGATGAAGGCGGTTTCCAAGGGTCTCGGATCGGATTGATTCATGGCAACGAGAAGCGCCAGAACAGTAATTGAGCCGTAGATGACACCAAAGGCCGTCACTTCGATCCGCGCGACTGCTTGCCTATCAACCGTGTTTCGGGGATGGTTGGAACCATCAGCAGTCATGAACACATCGGCCTTCTTACCCTGGTCTGGACGACGGTGTGAATGAATTCGAGGGTACCAAACGCACCTGTACGGACCGCAACTCCGATCGAAGTGAACATATTACCTTCGGTGTGCCGTCATGGTATCTCCACTTTCCGTGGTAAGAATTAGCGCACTGTCTTTGTCTATTGCGTATCGCTCGACCATTCCAAGAGCTTCTAGGAGTTCCCGCTCCTGTGTCATCAAGGCGTCGGGACAGGCCATCATGGTGACACCTGACGGCGTTATAGTGAGCGACGTGCCATCTAAGGAATACTGACCGATCAGACTGTTGCAGCTGGCATTCCCCGCGAGCCGCCCTCCTGGCAGAAAGATCAGACTGGCGGGGCTGTTGTCCACGACACCACGGCCCGCGATATCCTCGATAATCCACTCAGCACCAACCAACCTCGTCAGCTAATCCTCTTCTGTGATCAGATGGTCCGCCACGGCCTGATAGGCTGGCAGCGAGGTGGGGTCGATAAACCCGTTCTGCGCTTGGGGGAAGGACGAGAGCCGCACCAGCACCATCCGCGCCGTCGGGTCGACATAGATCGTCTGTCCATGAACGCCACGCGCGGCAAAGGCACCGTTGTCGTTGTGAAAAACCCACCACTGGCTCGTGTAGCTGCCGCCCGGAATGGTGGGGAATCCCGCGAACTTGGATGGGTCGCCCCCGGCGCTGATCTTGTCGACCACAGCGGAAGGGAACAGCCGCTCGCCATTGATGACGCCGCCATTCAACATCAGGAGCCCAAGACGCCCGAGATCGCGCAGACCCGCGCTGATCCCGCCCCCAGCGAATGGCACGCCTTTCCCATCAACGGTCTGATAGGCATCCTGCTCCGCCCCCATGCGCCGCCAGAGTCTCTCCGAGGCCAGATCGGTTACCGACTTGCCGGTCACGCGGCTGATCATCCAGCCCAACATGTCGGAATTGATTGTCTTGTAGTGGAACTGGGCACCATGTTCGCCCTCGGGTTGCACCTGCTGGAGATATTCCCAGTACCCGTCGGGCCCCACGTACCCCTCTGCTTTCGGCAGCGGGCTGGCGGCGGCGGAGTAAAGCCAGATATCGGCATTCGGGTTCGAGTAGTCCTCGGAATACTGAACGCCCGTGGTCATATCCATGACTTCGCGGACCGTCGCGCTGCCAAAGGCGCTGTCGCCAATCTCGGGGATCACATCTCGGACCAGAAGCGTATCGTCGAGAATACCTTCCTCTACCAAGATTTCGCCCAGAAGCCCGGTGACCGACTTGGTCATCGACATGATGGCGTGTTTGCCGTCACCCTCAAGGCACCCAAAGTAGCGTTCGTAGACCACCTGTCCTTCATGAAGGATAAGCATTCCATCGGTGTAGTTGGCATAGAGCGACTCTTCCCAGGTCATCTCTTCTTCGCCATCCATCGGCATGAAGGTCAGAGCGTCAATCTCTTGCCGCGTGTCGGCGAATTCGGCGGGCGGCAGATAGTCCAGCGGGACCGGCGCACCAATACCGCGGCTGATCTCCTCGGTGGGCAGAAACTCTCTCAGATGGCAGACCGACCAGCGCAGCCTGGGAAAGCTGAAGTACACCGAATCTGGCTGTGTGATGATCTCGTCGGGAGGCGGTGGAAATCCCTGCATCCAGCCCATGACATTGGGATCGGAGTCCTGAGCCGAAAGCGGAGCAGTTTGCGCGATTGCGCCAGATGATGCACCAAGTGCCATAGCAATCCCCGTAGTCAGCGCGATAAGATTAGAAGTTGACGACGACATTGATAAATCCTCCAGTCCATGGGTCTGCGTCCCCGCCGACCACGTTGTCGATCCCCTTGCCGGGAAACGAGGCCGAGACACCGGCCGTCAGGAATGTATTGCGGTTGATGATGCGGCTGTATTCAAGGAACAGGTCGTCTGCGAGATGCGTATCTGTAACGCCTGAGACCACATTCCCGTTAGTATCCAAGCGAGTCGCCTGTCCGAATTGAACAGGGCTGTTCAACTCGTTTGCCCGGATATGAGAGTATCTAAGGGTCAAGGTGTCCTGTTTGGTCGGTTGGACACGAAGCGCCAACGACAACGCATTCACGTTCGAATTGATGAAGGTCGATGCGGATTTCGATCCGGTTGCCCAGGCGCTCGGACTTCCTTGATAATAGAGCGGATCAAACCGTTCGAGTTTCGTCGTGTTGGGATCGTCACCCGAGAAGGTTTGGAATCCCACAGTGAGGTACGGCGACCACGCCACATTTGCGAAGTTGTATCCGGCGGTTATGCGACCAGCCCAAGCCTCCAGGTCGATCCGGTCGTTCCACTGATAGGCGACCTCGCCTGTGAAGTCCCAGTTCTCTAATGCACCGGCGAACGGGTTGGTTTTGCCGTAGAGATCAAGTGTATTGGTGCCCTCCCGTGCCCCGGGGGTCACCGTCGGCGCACCACCCCCGCTGGGCGCGGCTTGCGGATAGGGCGAATCTGAATTGAGCACATTCACGAAAGTCGCGCCAAGATATCCGCCAGCCGGAGCGTCAAACCGGATATCGAGACCTGCAAGCTCGTTGTTTCCGTCCGTGGAAGGCAGCTCGTTCGGGTCAAGGTAGAAGGCCGTTCCGGTGACATCCCCAAAGGATAAGCGTCCGATGGCGGCCATTTCCCAGGCCTTGCGCGGGCCCAACTTCAGCGCGCCGCGCTCAAAACCGCTTGTAGCACCATTCGCGATCAGCATCCCCGTGCCAAGCGTCAACTCACGCGGCCCAAGTGAGAGGTCATAAGACAAGCCCCCACCAAGATCGCCCCGGATCGCGAGATAGGCTTCTTCGAGCGTTGTGGCGCCGGTATCGCCTGTGTCGAAGGCGTCTGTTCCCCAAGAGTAAGAGGAAACAGCGGAGAGCTTGCCGTAAAACACTGCCCCGGTATCGAGTTGCTGCTCAAAGCTGAGACCCGGCTTTATATAGCCCTCCAACCACTCTGTGTCGGGGTCAAAACCACTGGTTGGCGCCGTCGCTGCGGCGAGGTCCCAGAACAGATTGTCCTCAACGACAGCGTTCAACCCAAACTGGAGATGCCCGCGCACCTTTAGCCCATTCGCGTCATAAAACAGCATAGGATCGCGCTCTTGCGCGAACGAAGCACTCGCCAACGCGCCGACAACGGTTGCGTACCCGAATATCCAATTGAAGCCACCGTGTGTTCGATGGCCGGCATTCCCCGCAATAATTCGCACCATGACCACTCCAAAAAATTGTAAAAAAGAGCCCCCAAAGATACTCAGTCGGACGATTAGGTTGAGATAACCTTGAAGATATCACAATATCCCTCGGATGGCATACATAGCTGGCGAGTTTGCAGGTTTCCGCCTCGCAAATCTGCCACGTGGCGAACGCTGGAGGGGGCGAGGGCTGCGCCCTCCCCCTGCAACAGGTCTGTCTGCCCCCAGCTTTGTGAGCATGATGAAATCAATGATATAAGATTGCCAGTCACGATGCATTCCGGCACAAGGAAACGAGACATTTTCTTCAAAAGTATCTGATGACCGCGACCACAGAGATCGAACCGAACGTCACTACCGAACAAGGCCTTCGAGCGCTTGCTGAGGAGGGACACACAGTTGAAGTGCTGTGCAAGGCTGACCCGGAACGTAAAGGGCCAAGCTGGCATAGCCTCTGGCTCGTGCGAGCAGTCGCGAATGACGGTCAAGAAAAGCTCCTTGTCACCGCTAGGACGCGGCTAACGCAGAATGCAATCAAGGTGCGCGAGTTCAAGACTGCGACCGGTGTGATTTCATTCCTTGTTGGCGTCGGGTTCTCTCAGGCGAGCGTTCCCATGAAGAATGGGGAAACGACTTCTCATCGCCTCGTCAGTGACTGAGGCCTGGGTCACGGTCTATCTCCCTGTCAATCTCGCGTTCGTTTTCTAACTCCTGATCCTTCTCCTGGTCGCGGTCATCCTCGATCTCCAGCTTCTCACGCGGCTTGTTCAAAACATCCTTCAACCGCTCGTTCACAGACGGCTTGCGGTCCGCACTCCCGGTGTCCTCGCCAAGCCCCGGCTCGCTGTGACCATCCAGCTTGTGAACCGTCGCCTGGCCGTCGCGGCCAGCGTCCTTCTCCATTATCTCTTTCAGGCGCTCACGCGCATAGTTCCGGCGTTCCAGCTTCGGCGTGTCATCCCGGTCCTCTGACCGGCCCACGACCCGCGCCAACCGTTCCCGCATGTCTTCCGGCCCGGCCCGTGCGCCGCGCTCTTTCGCAGCCGCTGCCCTGAGCGCCGCCAGACCGGCCGACACACGTCCCTGCCCTGCGTCGCGCTCGGCTTCGTAGGTCTCCCGCGCGATGTCTAGACGCTCGCGCATTTCGCGGAATGCGGCGCGAGCCTGGCGGGCGGCATGAACCACGGCCCCGCGCTCGGTGACGGGTTTGTATTCCCGACCCTGGCGCTCGGCCATCGCCTTCGCCCTGCGTTCCATAGAATTGGCCGCTGGCCCCAGCTTCAGTTCGGGGTCACGGTCCAGCTCGTCGGCAGAAAGCGCGTCACCACGCTCTAGCGCGGCCTCGCGCTGCGCTTCGAGCGACCGGTGATCGACACGTTCCACCTCCCCCGCCCGCTCCAGTGCCTTGTTCTGCAACTCGGCCCAGACGCCGCGCATCTGCTCGATCTCGACGCCGCCGGTCTTCGCGGAATCGAGCACACGGGTTTTGGCGGTGAAGCCCTCCGGTTCCAGCTTGCGGGTGGAGGTCAGGACGTGGGCGTGATGGTTGCGCTGATCTCCTTCACGGTGAGGTTCATGGATCGCCACATCGACGGCCACGCCGTAGCGACTGACCAGCTCCTCGGCAAACTGGCGGGTGATCTGCGACCGGTCCTCGGCGCTGATCTCGGACGGCAGGGCCAGCTCCCATTCGCGGGCGGTGACGGAGTTGCGGCGGGTCTCACTGGCCTCGACCTCGTTCCAAAGTTTCGAGCGGTCCTGCGCCCAGGCCGGAGCATTCTCCGGGGTGACGATGAAGGTCTCCTTGATGCCCTGCTTGCGGGTGTAATCGTGGACACGTCCCTCGCGCTGGCACTCGATGCGCTCACCGACACGGTAGGCCGCTGCCGCCGTGGCAGAGCGCCCGGCGCTGCGTTTGATCGTCTTCACGGAGAGGTGGTAGCTGGCCATGCGCCCTCCTCTCCAGAAGACAGCAACATCCGCCGCTGTGACACGCCAGGCACACACGTGTCGCCCGGCTCTTGGCCCGTGTCAAGAGGCGGAGTGCTGGCGCAGGATGGGAGGTGACCTGGTCCGGTCACCCTCGTGGACGGGACCAGCTTCAACCTCCCTGTTGGGCGAAAGCCGGGGGCTTCGGAACATCGCGTTCCGGAGCCGTCGGGGTAGCGCGCAACCGTCTTTTTCCCGGAGGCCCGCGCCCCAGAACGCTGGGGCCGGAGGGGAAAAGACAGCCCGTCCGAAGCGAGCCTCTGGCTCTCAGAGGCACGGGCTTGCCTGTGATCTGGCATCCCATCCCCAGCCATTTGTGGGGCGGGATGGGACACCGGATCACAGGCGGTTTGCCAGCGGCAAACCTCGCAAGGATCGGCACCGACAGGTCCGACGATCCGCGCAACCCGCAAGCGCGGCACCCCCGGCAATCCAGCCCCGGCCACGGGGCACGGGAGGCCGACAGGGGGTGTCGGACCCGGCGTTCCGGGCGTACTTGCGGGACGCGATCCAACCGCGCAGGTTGGTCGTAGAGGGTTTGGGAGAGGCGATGCCGTCTCCCATTTCGATGCGCTCTGCATCGAAGGGG
>CAKZXZ010000260.1 GCA_937883775.1 uncultured Paracoccaceae bacterium | reverse complement strand
GTGCGGTCGTGGCGGAATTGGTAGACGCGCAGCGTTGAGGTCGCTGTGGGGTAACACCCGTGGAAGTTCGAGTCTTCTCGACCGCACCATTTTCCCTAAGTGAAAACGACATAGGCGATTTTTTGATCGCTTGTGCACAGATTGCAAATCGGGCGTTGGTCTTTGGAAACCCACGTATTTTTTTGAACGCCAGCAACAGGGCTGGCCCGCTGATCCAAAGCGGCTTGTCGCCCCTTGTGGCATTGGGGTCATCGGTCGCATTCCGTGTCTTGCATGAAACATGTCACGATCCACGTGCCCGTTTTGGGGCCCGAGGGAGTGTACGATGACCGATGCTGACCTGATCGCCAAATTCACCAAGATCGTTGGGCGCAGGCATGTGATGACCTCGGAAAAGGCGACAAGCCGGTTTCGCAAGGGGTTCCGGTCTGGCGAGGGGGACGCGCTTGCAGTGGTGCAGCCTAAGACCCTGCTGGAGCAGTGGGAGATCCTGAAAGCCTGCGTGGCCGCCGACAAAATCGTGATTATGCAGGCGGCCAATACAGGGCTGACCGAAGGCTCGACGCCAAACGGGACCTATGATCGTGATGTGGTCTTGATGAACACGCGGCGGATGGACCAGCTGCAGCTGATCGACGGTGGCAAGCAGGTCATCAGTTTTCCGGGGGCGACGTTGTTCAAGCTGGAAAAGATGCTGGCCCCGCTGGGACGACAGCCGCATTCGGTCATTGGGTCTTCCTGTATTGGCGCATCGGTCATTGGTGGCGTGTGCAACAATTCCGGCGGTTCGCTGGTGGAGCGGGGGCCATCCTACACCGAAATGTCGCTTTTTGCGCAGGTGTCGGATGCAGGTGAGTTGCAGCTGGTGAATCACCTGGGCATCGCGCTGGGCGATACGCCCGAAGAAATTCTGACACGGCTTCAAAAGGGCGACTATTCAGACGCTGATTTTGAAAGCAACAATCGCAAAGCCTCGGACACGGATTATGCGCAACGCGTGCGCGACGTGGATGCCGCAACGCCCGCAAGGTTCAACGCAGACAAGCGGCGGTTGCATGAAGCATCGGGGTGCGCGGGTAAGCTGGCCGTTTTTGCGGCACGTCTGGACACGTTTGAGAAAAACGCAGCCGAGCAGGTCTTTTATATCGGGACAAACAGCGCCGATGAATTGACCGACCTGCGCCGTGTGATGCTGGCTGACTTTGAAAGTCTTCCTGTCAGTGCTGAATATATGCACCGCGAGGTGTTCGATATCACCGCCGTTTACGGCAAGGACACGGTTTTGATGATCGACAAGCTGGGCACCGACCGGTTGCCGATGTTCTTTGCGATGAAGGGTGCGGTTGACGCGCGGTTGAACGGGGTGCCGGGGCTGAAAGGCTTCACCGACAAGTTCATGCAGTTTGCATCCAAGCTGTGGCCAAACCTGCTGCCAAAGCGCATGCGTGCCTATCGTGACCGGTTTGAACATCATCTGATCCTGAAGATGCGTGATGCAGGCATCGCCGAGACCAAGGCCTTTCTTGAGACGTTCTGCGCAACGCGGGACTGTGATTACTTCGAATGCGATGCCCGCGAGGCCAAAATCGCCGGGTTGCACCGCTTTGCCGCGGCGGGTGCCGCCATTCGCTATGCGGCGATCCATACCAAAGAGGTCGAGGATATTCTGGCGCTTGATATTGCATTGCCGCGCAACACCCGCGAATGGGAAGAGCATTTGCCACCCGAAATCGCCGACCAGCTGGTGCACCGGATGTATTACGGGCACTTCATGTGTCACGTGCTGCATCAGGATTACATCGTCAAGAAAGGCTGCGATCCCAAGGCGTTGAAGGCCGCCATGCTCAAGCTGCTGGACACGCGCGGCGCCGAGTATCCGGCCGAGCATAATGTGGGGCATTTGTATAAGGCCAAGCCTGATCTGGCCGCCTTCTATCGCGAGATTGATCCGACCAACGCCTTTAACCCTGGCATAGGGAAAATGTCGAAATGCAAGCACTATGGCGCGGATGGTGTGGATGTTGCGGCCGAATAAGTGAGCGCCTGAGGCAGGACATTTGATTTGATTTTGCAGCCTTTGCGCTCAATCAGTCTGTGAGATTGGTTAAAATCACAGCATTCGTCCGGTTCTGCGACAGTATTGCCGCTATTTAGGGAATCGTGTTGTCAGATTGCGCCGGGCTTGATTAACTCTTGTCGAACGGCGGCGTCAGATCGCCCGAAACATCAGGGAGCCACATGGCTTTAGACACATCCAGCGACGCGTATGTCGAGTTCGACCGCGTGCAGAAAAGCTATGACGGGGAAATCCTCGTCGTGAAAGATTTGAACCTCTCAATGCCCAAGGGCGAGTTTCTGACGATGCTTGGGCCGTCCGGCTCTGGCAAGACGACCTGCCTGATGATGCTAGCCGGGTTCGAAACGGCAACCCATGGCGAAATCCGTCTGGATGGGCGCGAGATCAACAACATCCCGCCGCATAAGCGCGGCATCGGGATGGTGTTTCAGAACTATGCGCTCTTCCCGCATATGACGGTGAACGAGAACCTCGCCTTTCCGCTGGAAGTGCGCGGGATGGGTAAGGATGAGCGCGAGGCGAAGATTGCCCGCGCGCTGGACATGGTCCAGATGGGCGAGTTTGGGAACCGCCGCCCGGCGCAATTGTCTGGCGGCCAGCAGCAGCGGATCGCTTTGGCACGCGCGCTCGTGTTTGACCCCTCGCTGGTGCTGATGGACGAACCGCTGGGCGCGCTGGACAAGCAGCTGCGCGAACATATGCAGTATGAAATCAAGCACTTGCATGAGAATTTGGGGATCACGGTTGTTTACGTGACCCATGACCAGTCCGAGGCGCTGACCATGTCGGACCGGGTTGCGGTCTTCAATGACGGGCGCATCCAGCAACTGGCCCCGCCCGATGATCTGTATGAGCGGCCCGACAATAGTTTCGTGGCGCAGTTCATCGGCGAGAACAACAAACTGACCGGCACGGTCAAAAGCAAGATGGGCGACGCGGTGGTTGTGGAACTGCCCGGCGGCGCCACGACCGAGGCTTTGGCTGTAAACGCGGGCGAGGTCGGCTCGCAGACGCTGATATCGGTGCGACCAGAGCGCATTGACGTTGCGACGGACGGGCCGAACGCCACAGACGCACAGGTCAAGGAACTGATTTATTTGGGCGACCACATCCGCTGTCGCCTGAATGTGCACGGCAATGACGAGTTCATCGTCAAAGTGCCAAACAGCGCGGGACACACGCATCTGAAAGTGGGCGAGACAACGAAAGTCTCGTGGGCTACGGAAGACGCGCGGGCGCTGGATCCACTCTAAGAACCCGGTGTCAAACCGGGCTTAAACCTTATCATCAACGGGAGAAACTGATGAAAAAGACCCTTATTATGACAACCGCCCTGATGGGCACGGCCTTTGCGGCCAACGCAGCTGAAGTGACAGTGATGTCCTGGGGCGGCGCCTACACGAAGTCTCAGGTCGAGGCGTATCACAAGCCGTTCACGGCTGAGATGGGCATCGCTGTGAACTCGGTCGATGCCGACAACCCCGCCACGCCGATCAAGGCGCAGGTGGAAGCGGGCAACGTGACCGTGGACGTGGCTGACGTGGAATATTCCGACGCCGTGCGCCTGTGCGACGAAGGTCTGCTGGTTGAGATCGATCACTCTATCCTGCCCGCAGCACCCGATGGCACGCCTGCGGCTGACGACTTCATCGAAGGCGCGCTGACCGATTGTGCGGTGGCCAATATCGTTTGGTCCACTGTCATGGCCTATAACACTGAAAACAACGACAATGCCCCTGACAGCATTGATGACTTCTTCAATCTGGCGGACTTCCCGGGCAAGCGCGGTCTGCGCAAGAACGCCAAAGCCAATCTTGAGATGGCTTTGATGGCTGATGGCGTGCCGGCTGCCGAGGTCTACGACATGCTGGAGACCGACGAGGGTGTGGACAAGGCGTTTGCCAAGCTCGACACCATCAAAGATGAGGTCGTGTGGTGGGAAGCGGGCGCGCAGCCGCCGCAGCTTCTGGCCGATGGTGAGGTCGTGATGTCGACCGCGTATAACGGTCGGATCTTCAACGCCGCTGTTGGCGAAGGCCAGCCGTTCGAGATCGTCTGGGACGGTCAGATCCTCGACTTTGACCTGTTCGTGATTCCGCAAGGCGCACCGAACATGGAAGAAGCCAAGAAGTTCATCGCCTTTGCGACCGACACCCAGCGTCTGGCGGATCAGGCCAGCTGGATCAGCTATGGTCCGGCGCGTCAGTCGTCCGGTGATCTGGTGGGTCTCTATTCGGATGGCAAAACGGAGATGGCTCCGCACATGCCAACCGCTGCGGCCAACCTTGAGAACGCGTTGGTGAACAACTTCGAGTTCTGGGCCGACCGCGATACCGAGCTGAACGAGCGTTTCAACGCTTGGTTGGCACAGTAAATTGAAAGAGGGCGGGCTTTCGGGCCCGCCCTTTTCTTAACGCGAGGACGCGGATGCCCAAAGCCTATCTGATCGGTCACATCACGGTGACGAACCCGACCGACTACGCGGAATATGTGCGGCTGGACACGCCCATCATTGAGGCGGCTGGCGGACGCTTCCTAGTGCGCGGCGGCGAGTCTGAAGTGCTGGAAGGCAACTTCAAGCAGCGCCATGTGGTGGTGGAGTTTCCCGATATTGCTGCGGCGCGCGCGTTCTATTTATCTCCGGCATATCAGCGGGTTGCGCAGATCCGCTTTGAGAATGCCGACAGCGATATGCTAATTGTCGAAGGGACGTCCTGATGGCGGATGCAACAATGGGCGCGGCCCCGACGCAGGCGCAGCCTGAACAACTGACAACCGTTGATGGCAAACCTTTGAAGGCCGCCCTGATGGCCGCTCAAGCCAAGGCGCGCCGCCGCGCGTTTTTGCTGGTGCTGCCGCTTTTGGCCTTTGTGCTGGTGACCTTCGTGGCGCCGATTGGGCAGATGTTGCACCGGTCGATCCACAATCCTGGCTTTACCGAGCATACGGATTTGTCGGACGGCACCCAGACCGAGATTATGGTTAACTTGCGCGGCTGGTTCGATGCCAATCCGCCGGGCACGGAGCCTGATGAAGCGGCTTATGAAGCCTTGGTAAGCGATCTGGTTTTGTTACGAGAGCTGCGGGCGCAGGGCGCTGTCGGCACGCGGATTAACTATGAAGCGCCCGGAACGCGGTCTTTGTTTACCAAGACGACCCGGCGGGCAGAGCGCCTGGAAGCGCCGTTCAAAGAGGCCATTCTGGATATCGACGAGGACTGGGCCGACCCGCAGCTTTGGCGCGTGATGCGCGATGCGTCATCTGCCTATACGCTGAATTTCTATCTTGCGGCGGTCGATCTGGAGAAGAATTCCGAAGGCGACATAGTGTCGGTCAACGAGAACCGCGCGGTCTATATTTTGCTGTTCCAGCGGACGCTGATCCTGTCGCTTCTCATCACCGCTTTAACCTTTATTCTGGGCTTCCCCATCGCGCATCTGCTGGCGACGTTGCCGTTAAAATACTCAAACATCTTGATGATTTTCGTGCTGTTGCCGTTCTGGACCTCGCTTCTGGTGCGCACCACCAGCTGGATTGTTTTGCTGCAATCCCAAGGCGTTGTGAATGATACGCTGGTCGCAAGCGGGTTGGTTGCTGATGAAAGCCGCATCCAGATGATTTATAATCAGACCGGCACGATTGTCGCCATGACGCATATCTTGCTGCCGTTTATGGTGCTGCCGCTCTATTCGGTGATGCGCCCCATTAACCCGTCTTATGTGCGTGCTGCGCGCAGCCTTGGGGCAACCAGTTGGACCGCTTTCCGCCGCATCTATTTCCCGCAGACGGTGCCGGGGATCGGAGCTGGGGCGTTGCTCGTCTTCATCCTCGCCGTGGGCTATTACATCACGCCTGCGTTGGTGGGCGGGTCTGATGGTCAGCTAATCTCGAACCTGATCGCGTTTCACATGACGAATTCGTTGAACTGGTCCTTGGCTGCGGCCTTGGCGGCGCTGCTGCTGTTTGGCGTGCTGGCGCTTTATTGGCTCTACGACCGGTTGGTCGGCATCGACAATCTGAAGCTGGGATAGAGATATGGCTTTACCGAAACACGCCTCCCCGCTCGAGAAGATCTGGCATTATTGCTATTTGGTGATCTGTGGACTGATCTTCCTGTTTCTGATCGCGCCGATCCTGATCGTGATCCCGCTGAGCTTCAACGCAGAGCCGTATTTCACCTTTACCGAAAAGATGCTGTCGTTTGATCCCACGGGCTATTCGATGCGCTGGTATGACTTGCTGCTGACCTTTGGGATGCAGGCGCCGGATGTGGCGCGGGATGGGTCTTGGTGGTCGGACGCGTGGCAGAACTCGGCCTGGATTCAGGCGGCGAAGAACTCGGTCATTATCGGGTTTTTCTCGACCATTCTGGCGACGGTTCTGGGGACTTTGGCGGCGTTGGGATTGAGCCGCCCGGAGATGCCCTACAGACGAGCGATCATGGCGATCCTGATTTCACCGATGATTGTGCCGATCATCATCGTGGCGACCGGCATGTTCTTTTTCTATAGCCAGGTCGGGCTTGCGAACACCTATATCGGGATCATCATGGCCCATGCGACGCTGGGGATTCCGTTCGTCATCATCACGGTGACGGCCACGCTGGTGGGGTTCGACCATTCGCTCACGCGGGCGGCGGCGAACCTTGGGGCGACGCCCACCACGACGTTTTTCAAGATCATCATGCCGCTCATTTTGCCGGGGGTCATTTCGGGTGCGCTGTTCGCGTTTGTGACCAGCTTTGACGAGGTGGTCGTGGTGCTGTTCGTGGCAGATTTCGATCAGCAGACTATTCCGCGTCAGATGTGGAATGGCATCCGCGAACAGATCAGCCCGGCGATCCTGTCGGTGGCGACGATCCTTGTGATAGTCTCGATTGCGTTGCTGACCACGGTAGAGCTGTTGCGGCGACGCTCTGACCGGTTGCGGGGGATCTCGCAGAGCTGAAGTGGCTGGGGCTCTGCCCCAGACCCCGGAATACTTTTGCAAAGATGAAACAAGGCGGCGCGCGTTAAGGTTAACTTGGGCTTAGGGAAGCAGGGTCAGCCAGACCCAGACCGTGATTACCGACAGGGCCGTTGCGATCAGGACCGAAGATGCGGCGACGCGCTTGGCGACGCCATACATGTTGGCGAAAATATAGGTGTTGATGCCGGGGGCCATGGCTGCGGTGAGCACGGCAGAGCGGAACGCGTCACGGTCGAGGTTGAGTGTGGTGCCCATGCCCCAAGTGATTGCTGGATGCAGGATCAGCGAGGCGCAGATCACAAAGCCGATCGCGCGCAGATCCCCCTCGGGACGGTATTGCACCAGAACACCGCCAAGTCCGAACAGGGCCGCAGGCAGCGCGGCGCGGGCCATCAGGTTGACGGCGTCGGTGACGACCATGGGCAGACTTACGCCGGAAAGATTGACCGCAAAGCCAAGGCCGATGCCAAGGATCAGCGCATTGCGAAACATTGCTTTGAGCACTTGCGGGATTAAGGCCGCGCCTGTTTTGTCGGCCTTCACGATCTCCATCACCGTGATGCCAAGGCCATAGGCAAAGGGCGAATGGATCGCGATGATGGCGTAGTTTCCGGCCAACGCGTCAGCACCGTAGGCGCGCTCGGTGATGGGTAGGCCCAGCAAGACGGAATTGGAAAAGAGGCAGCAAAAGCCGATTGCGACGCAGTCGGGCCAAGGGCGGCCAAAGATCAGCCGCGCGCCAAGGATGCCCGCCAAGAAGCTGAGCGTTGCGCCTGTGTAGAAGGACAAGAGTAGACGCCAGTCGAATTCCTGTCCCAGATCGAGTGTTGAGATGGCAGCAAAAAGCAGGCAGGGGATCGCAAAATTCTGGGTGAATTTCATCAGCCCGTCGACATGGGTTTGTGAGAAATATCCCCGCCAAACCGCAAGATAGCCCGCGCCGATCAGCAAGAAGACGGGCAGAATGACATTGAGCAGCGCCTGCATCAGAGCGGCTGGGTGAGTGTCATCATGTCGTAGGCCGGCGTGATGTGATCGGGGGTTTCAGCGTCGAGCGTCGCGTAGTCCAGATCAATGTGCATATTGGTCAGCACCGCGTTTTTGGGCGCGATGCGGTCGATATATTCGAGTGTCTTTTCCAGATGCAGATGGGTCGGGTGGGGCGTACGGCGTAGCGCATCGATGATGAGCGTGTCGAGGCCGGTTAGCTTCTCCCACGCGTCGGGGAAAAGCTCTGCGACATCAGGAAGATAGGCGAGGTCTCCGATGCGGAAGCCAAGTGCGTCCATCATGCCGTGATTGGCGTAAAATGGGGTGAGGGTGACCGGGCCGCCCGCACCGTCGATGGTAACGTCGCCGTCGATTGTGTTCATCTCGCAGATGGGCGGATAGTTGGAGCCTTCCGGCTGGATGAACGCGTAGCCGAAGCGGGCGTAGAGGTCTTTTTGGGTGGCTTCATCGGCCCAGACATTGAGCCGGGCGCGCATGTTGTAGACGATCATGCGGACATCATCGAGGCCGTGGACATGATCGGCATGGCTGTGGGTGTAGACGACAGCATCAAGCGCGCCGACCTCTGCGTCCAGAAGCTGGCTGCGCATATCGGGCGACGTGTCGATCAGGATGCGGGTCGTGCCGTCAGGGCCGTCCTGTTCAATCAGCATGGAGCAACGGCGGCGGCGGTTTTTCGGATTGGTGGGATCGCACTCCCCCCAGTTGCCGCCCAAACGCGGAACGCCGCCCGAAGAGCCGCAGCCGAGGATTGTGAAGCGGCGCATCAGGCGGTGGCTTTCGTGAAAAGCCGGTCGAAATTGGCAGAGGTCTGTGCGGCGAAATCGGCGTAGTCCATGCCAAACACCTCGGCCCCGACGCGGGCGGTATGAGCCGTATAGCCCGGCTCGTTGCGCTTGCCGCGATGGGGCGGGGGCGCAAGGTAAGGGGCGTCGGTTTCGACGAGAATGCGCTCAACGGGGGCGGCGGCGAAGATATCGCGGACCTCCTGGCTTTTGGGGAAGGTCGCGATGCCGGACATCGAGAGGTAGAAGCCCAAATCGAGCGCGGTTTCCGCCAGTTCGCGCGTGCTGGAGAAGCAATGCATCACGCAGGTGAAGCCCCCTGCTGCATGTTCCTCGGTCAGGATGCGGGCCATGTCGTCATCGGCAGCGCGGGCGTGGATGATAAGCGGCAGTGCGGTCTGGCGCGCCGCTTCGATATGCACGCGCAGGGATTTCTTTTGTATATCAGCGCTTTCGGCGGTGTAATGATAGTCGAGCCCTGTCTCTCCGATACCGACAAACTTGGGGTGATCGGCCAGTTTGACGAGGTCTTCGACGCTTACCAATGGCTCGGACGCGGCGGACATGGGATGGGTGCCCGCTGCGTAGAAGACGCCGTCATACGCCTCTGCAATGGCGCGCACGGTGGGCTCGGCGCGCAGCTTGGTGCAGATCGTGACCATGCGCGTGACACCGGCCTCGCGGGCGCGAGCAATGATAGCGTCGCGGTCGTCTTCAAAATCGGGAAAATCGAGGTGGCAATGGCTGTCCACGATCTGGGGAATGTCGGTCATGCAGCACCCTGCTGGGCTGCGAGTTTCGCAGCGGTTTGGTCGATCTTCAAAACCATATCTAGAATGAGTGCTGAGGGGTCAAGGTTCACAGCACGACCGTGGCGCGCACGGGCGCTGAGGTCTTGCTGCAGGCTGGCCCATTGGCGGGCGGCATAGGGGCTGGGCGCGAGTTTTGAGAGCACTGCAGGTTCGGCGTCATTGGCCGGGACCGGAAGCATCGCAGCCCCGGTGCGCGCAACGCGGGCCAAAAAGAGATCCATCAGGCCAAGCAGCAGATCAAAGCGCGCCGTATTGGTGCGCCCGGCGGCGCTATCGGCCAGTTTGAGCGCGTGGGCACGGTTCATATTGGGGCAGGTCGCAAAGAGATTCACCAGATCAGCGTAGAGCTTGACGCCGTCGAGGGTGAGCAGGGTGATCGCCTCACCCACAGAGCCGCCCGCAAGCGTCGACAGGGCAGCCGCCTGAGTGCCGTCTTGACCGGCCTGGGCCAGCGCCTGGGCAACCTGATCGGGGGCAAGAGGGCTGAGGCGCAGCTCGCGGCAGCGCGAGCGGATCGTGGGCAGCAGGCGCGAAGGCTGGTGACTGACAAGCAACAGCGTGGTGTCTTTGGGCGGCTCTTCAAGCAACTTCAAAAGCGCGTTGGCGGCGTTTACGTTCATCTCATCCGCACTGTCGACGATCACGACGCGGTGTCCGCCATCGGCGGCACTCAGCGCGAAAAACCCTTTCAGTTTGCGCACTTCATCAACGGTGATGTCTTGCTTGAGGCGCTTGAGCTTCTCGTCATAGGGGCGTTTGAGCACGAAAAGGGACGGCTCGGACCCCGCCATCATGCGGCGCGCAACAGGATGTTCGGCGTCGATCTGAAGGCTGCTGGGGGGCGGGGGTGCACCAAACAGGCCGTCGTCTTGCGCAGGCGGCGTGGCGATCAAAAAGCGCGCGATTTGCCAGGCGAGCGTTGCCTTGCCGACGCCTTTTGGGCCGCTGATAAGCCAACCATGATGCAACCGATCCGAGCTGTAGGCCGCCAGAAACGCGTCGCGGGCAGCGTCCTGACCGATCAGATGCGCTGTTTCGCGGGGGTGCGGGGCACCCTCAAGACGGTCTGGTTGGGGAAAATCATCATCGCTCATAAAGCAGCGTTTAGCACGGTCCGCACTTGCTCTGCCACTGCATCTGGGCCGTGATTGCCATCGATGAGGTGGCATCGTTCTGGCGCTTGGGCGGCGAGGGTTTGAAAGCCCGCGCGCAAGTCCTTCTGGAAGGCAAGCCCCAGATCTTCGAACCGGTCTTCGCCGCTTGCGCGGGCCAGGCCGCGCGCCAAGGCAATCTCGGGGTCCATGTCGATAATAAAGGTTAGATCCGGCTCGCGTGCGATCATCAGGTCGTGCAGTTGATCGACGGTTTGGCGCAGATCCCCCCGAGCGGTGCCTTGGTAGACGCGGGTGCTGTCGGCGAAGCGGTCGCAGATGACGGTTTTGCCTGCCTCTAATGCGGGCAGGATCGTCTTTTCAAGGTGATCGCGGCGGGCGGCTGTGAAGAGCAGGATTTCGGTTTCAGGCGACCAGCGATCAGGATCACCTTCCACAAGAAGGCGTCGAATTTCTTCGGCACCTGGTGATCCGCCCGGCTCGCGGGTGAGGATGACATCCGTGCCTTGCGCTTTAAGAACAGCTGCCAAGCGTTTGGATTGAGTGGATTTTCCTGATCCATCAATCCCTTCAAACGTGATAAATCGTGCCGTCACAGGCTACAGCGCACCTTGTGTTGAAATGCCTGCATAGTCGCGCAGCAGCACGGTTACAGCGGCGCGCAGACGCGGCATTACACCCCCGCGGGCGATCGCGCGGTCGGCTACAAGCGGGTGATGGACATCCGGCAGGCCTTCGACCTCGACCACCAATTCACCCAATTGCTGGCCAGCCTCGATGGGGGCTTCAATCGGACCATTGAATTCAGCGAAAGCGTTGATGTTGCTGGCGCCGACGACCGGCACAAGAAGGGAGAGATCGTCGGCCACGGTCAGCCCGACGCTGGTCTGGTTGCCCATCCACACATCCGCTTGCGCGATCAACGTACCACTGGTGGCGACGTTTTTCTCGACGAATTGGCGGAAGGCCCATGTTGTGATCTTCTCGGATTCCTCGGCACGCGAGGCAACGGTTGGCAGGCCAGTGACCACGAAAATGACGCGGCGGTCGCCCTGCTTTGCGGATCCCACAAGGCCATAGCCTGCTTCCTGCGTATGACCCGTCTTGAGACCGTCAGCTCCAATATCAAGCGCAAGCAAGGGGTTACGGTTGCTTTTGTTTTGCGGTGCACGCCCGTCAAACAAAAACTCGCGCTCTGCGAAAAGCGGATAATAGGTCGGATAATCGGTGATGAGGCGGTCTGCCAGGATCGCCAGATCTTCCATCGACATGCGGTGACCGGCCTGTGGCCAGCCGGTGGAGTTGGTGAATGTCGAATTCATCATCCCCATCTCTTGCGCGCGCGCTGTCATCATCCGGGCAAACCCGGCCTCGGTTCCATCGGGGCTGAGGGCCTCGGCCAGAACGATGCAGGCGTCATTGCCGGACAGCACGATAATGCCGCGAATAAGGTCTTCCACAGACACCCGGTCGCGGGTGTTCAAAAACATAGTAGAGCCGCCCAGATCCATCGCCCGCTGCGACACGGGCAGGGTTTCATCCAGCGTAAGACGGCCATCTGCAATTGCTTCGAATGTCATGTAAAGCGTCATCAGTTTCGACATCGACGCGGGCGGCAGCGGTTCTTCGGCGTTCTTGCTTAACAAAACTGTGCCCGTTGTTTGGTCAAGAACGTAAGCCGCTGTGGCGCGGGTATCGAAAGCTGCGGCTTGCAGCGCTGCAATAAGCAAAAACGTGACAGAGAGGAGCAGAGATTTCATATCATTTTCCCGTCAATTTGAGACGAAATAGGCGTCATTAAAGCCCTTTTCCTTTACCTTATCCAACAATGCGGTGCGTTCGCTCGCATTGGTTGCTGGTCCGACGATGACCCGCCAGAAGGTTTTTCCGGATGAGCTGGATTGCTTGACCGTCGGCACGATCCCAGCCGTCCGCATCGACGCAGCTGTGTTCTGCGCATTCTGCTCGACCGAGAAAATACCGATTTGAATGAAGGGCTTATCAAGTGAACTTGATGTAGATCGTGGCGTTGGTGCGGGCGCAGGCGTTTCGGTGGGGGCTGCAGCCGCCGTTTCCGTGCCTTCGGCAGCATCAATAGCCGCGGCAGCGCCTGCAATCGGGTCCAGTTCAGATGCTTCGATCTGGGCTGGTGCATTCAACCCATCTTCGGTGGGCGCGTCTTCGGCGGTGTTGGCGGCGACGGTTTCTTCAACCGTTTCGCGGCGCAGTGCGGTGATGTCGATCCGTTGTGGCTGACCCGCCAGCAAGCCCAGTTCGGACGCCGCATCTGACGACACCTGAATGCGCGGCCCCGGTGTTTCGCGTTCTTTGCGGAACAAGGCGCCAATGACGAATTGGTTGTTCGCCTCGTTGCGAATAATCACACGCTCTGGGTCTTTGACATCCGGGTGCGCCACCCATACGCCGCCGAGCGATGGACGACCGTCCCACAGCCCAGCTTCGGTTGCAGAGAACACTTCGGGCGCTTCGACATCGCGCTCGACCATCCGACCGGTGCCGGTGGGCGAGGTGGTATCCTCTTGAGAAGATTGCGCATTTTGCTGAAACGGATTGCCAAATCCCTGGCCCTCTTCACATGCCGCCAAAAGCGCGAGCGCCGCCCCCGCAAGGATCGTCCGTCTAAGAGTTCCTGTTGTCATTTCCATGCCCCGTCACTGCTCTGATCTGATTGGGCAAGTGCCCCGCCTGTTGATGCGCGAGTTTACCCCCACGCTTGACGCGCATCTTAGCGGTGGCATTGCGTTTTGGGAAGGCTGTCAGAAAGCAGGTGGCAAAAATCCCCGTGAGATGCGGTTGCGAAAACCATCTTTCAGAATCGCGACTGCGGGGGTAGGGCATGCGCAGCGGAGGTTTGGCAGAGTGGTCGAATGCACCGGTCTTGAAAACCGGCGGGCGTGAAAGCGTCCCCAGGGTTCGAATCCCTGAGCCTCCGCCACTAAACCGGTCCTATGGACCCTCTCGATTTCAGAAAATCCAATGATTTCAATGACCGAACGGTGTGTTTACGCGTTGTAACCGGCGTTACCCTCATAGAATCCCGCATAAATTCCCGCATACCCGCGGGTTCGGTGTAGGAGCTGTATTGATGGGACTGACGTTGGATCGAGGCCGCTATTACTTCGTGATGAACGTGCCAAAACATCTCTTAGGGAAAGTGTTGGGCAAATCTGGGCAACCGGTTCGGCAGGTGCGGCAGGCTCTGCGGACGGCCGACTTGAGCGTCGCGAAGCGTAAGGCCTTCGAACTCGAAGAGCTGAAACGCTCGGAATGGCACCTTCTGGAGCTGGGCGAAGAGGCTTTGGCTCACGCGAAATACGCCGCTGCCAAGAAGATGGCTGAAAGCCGCGGCTTCGACTACGTGCCAAGCGATGTGTTACTTCAGCGCACATTCGAGGAGAATTTGCCCCGGTTGTTGGCCGCGGCGGGTACTCTGTCTGAACCGACACCGCCAGAAGTCGGGGAGGCCATCCTTGGTGGCGCTCAAATTGCTCTTCCACCGATGCGCGCTGTCTTTGAGGAATTTATTGAGCTCACTAAGACGCGGCACCTGCGCAAGTCCGACCGTCAAAGGCATCTGTGGCGCCTGCCAAGGGAACGCGCGGTGTCCAATTTCGAGAAGGCGGTGCCCAAGCGAGCAAGGGCTGGAATTGACAAGATCACGAGAGAGGATGCGCTCACGTTTAGGGCCTGGTGGGCGACGCGGATTGAGACAGGGGAAACTCGAGCGGAGACCGCCAACAAAGACTTCGGTCACCTGTCACAAGTCATCCGGCAGTGGTGCGAACTCAAAGGCCATTCCAATCTAGAGAACCCTTTCGCGAGGCTGCGGTTTGACAAGGCCATAGATCCATTGGTTGCGCGGCCGCCGTTCTCGCAGCAATGGATCAAAGATCGATTGCTTGCCCCAGGTGCGCTAGATGGCCTCAACATCGAGGCCAGTGATGCATTTCTTATGCTGATCAACACAGGCCTAAGGCCGTCTGAGGTCCTCTCCTGCCCGCTGGAAGACTTTTGCTTGGACGACCCCATCCCCTTCCTGCGCGTGGCCCCGCACGGGCGCGAACTCAAGCAGCGTCATACGGCCCGCGAGATCCCATTGCTGGGTGTGTCACTTGATGCCGCAAAAAGGATCGTAGCGCGCGGTGGTATCCAGAGATATCGGCATAAGGCAACGAGTTGGTCGAATCTGGTAAACAAATATCTGGAGATCAACGGGCTGAAAGAGACGCCCGCGCATACGGCTTACTGCCTGCGGCACTACGTTGAAGACGCGCTCTTAACCGCTGGAATCGATGATCGTGTGCGGGCAGATATTCTTGGCCACAAATACAAGCGGCCTGCTTATGGCGTGGGCGGCGGCCTTGCGTTTCGGAGAGACGCTTTGGCAAGGATTGCGCTTTAGGCCTGTTCAACAAATGCCTGATAGGCCCAGCGTACAAGAATCGTGCGCAGGGCGGGCAGTCTCTCACACTTCACAGGGTGTTGCGGAAAATTAGTTGCCGCGCTGTTGGTTTGAATGAGATTAGCTTTTTTGCCGTATTTTTTGTTGCCAGAGTCGTCACTCATCGAGTGAGCACTCTTCATGCAGTCACGCGCCCCGGTTCGGATCGGGAGGCGCGGGCTCCCCCAAATGCGACGTCACCAAGTTCGCATAGGCTTGAATGTAACTATTCAGGTCATGGGAGAGCTATTTTTAAAACGGAGATTTAAACACCGTGGCCAAAGACCTACCTACTTCCCACAGATCAACTTTGCCGGAGCCACTCTTGCGCTCACAGCCGAAAGGGCTGCCACTTCCCATAGAGCATCTGGGACCGCTGCGCGCACCAACGCAAGCGTTGGCGGATTTGACACAAGCCCCTCTGGAGATCGGGTTTCAGTCTCTGTTGGCCGTGTCGTCACTTGCGACGCAACCGCTTGCAGATGTGGAAACGCTTGCCGGACAAGCCCCCCTTAGTCTTTTCCTTCTCACTGTCGCAGCATCGGGTGAGCGTAAGTCCTCCTGCGATAAGCTGGCGATAAAGCCGGTTCAAGCTTGGGAGGAGCAGCAACTCAAATCCTATCTTCGTTGCCGCGAAAATTACACGTTTGAGCGTGAAGTGTTTGAGAGCATGCACCGCAAACAAGTGAAAGCGCATGGCGGCGGTGACGGCGACGCAGTGATCGACAACGATGTCCCGCAAGCGCCAATCGCTCCAATTGTCCCCCGAAAGATCTTGTCGGATGTGACCTATGAGGGATTGCTGCACCATTTTGAAGACGGCGACCCTTCGGTCGGTATCTTTTCGGATGAGGGCGGGCAGTTTTTTGGCGGGCACGCCATGAGTAAGGAAAACCAGCTTAAATCCGCCGCCGGGCTGTCGAAGCTTTGGGATGCTGCTCCGTTGAACCGAACACGGGCCGGTCACGAGTTGACGACTTTCCGTCATCGTCGGGGGTGCCTGCATGTAATGTTACAGGATGGCGTCGCAGAGAGTGTGTTCAGCAATGAGACGCTGCGCGATCAGGGTTTCTTGTCGCGCTGTCTTATCGCCTACCCGGAAAGTCGGATCGGTAAACGGTTTATCTCCGAAGCCAAAGAGGACGTTCAAAAGCGCTCCGCTGCACTGGAAAAGCTCGCCGAGTTTCACGGGCTGATCAGCAATTTGCTGTCGCTACCGCCGAGCGATTCTGGAAATCCACTTGAACTTGTTCCGCCCTTAGTGAAACTGGCACCCCAAGCGCGGTCTCTGCTTGTCACTTTTGCGAATGAGGTCGAGCGTCAGCAGGACAAAGACGGCGACCTGGCGCATATAACGGGTTTTGCATCGAAGGCCGCCGAACAGGCAGCGCGCATCGCTGGGGTGCTGGCGCTGCTAACGGATGCAGCGACGCGTATTGTCACCCCGGCAGTGATGATGGACGCGATCCAACTCACAGCTTGGTATGTCTCCGAGGCACAGCGTGCTCTCGATGCCGGTTATGTTGATCCGAACTTGCAGATGGCGGAGCGCTTGCGGGTTTGGCTGCAATTAAAGTTCCCGAACCAATCCTTCGACAAACGAACAATTGTTCGGAATGGACCGGCTGCAATCCGCGATACAAAGATGGTCGAGACGCTGCTGAGCATTCTTGAGACAAATTATTGGGTTGTGCGCGAACTCGTGCCAAGCACGGGCGGCAAAAAGACTGCCCAAACATGGAAGGTCGTCTCTGATGTATAAGCTTCTTACCTTCGACATGGATGTGACTGACAACCTAGCATTGTCACCGCCGAGACGGGAAGCTGCGACAAACGCGGGATGTCAGGCGCAGATTGCGACAGACAACACTCTGACGCAATTACGGAAATCCGATTTGTCGCAGAAGTCGCTTGTCGCAGAGTACATGGCGCTTGATCCTGTCGCCCTTGACGCCTTCGAAGAGCGCGCGGCGATCCTGCAGTACAATGCGGGCATGTCCCGCGCAGAGGCCGAACGCCAGGCTTTCATCCAGGTCATGCAAGCTTTTCGAGACGGCTGATATGTTTTGGGTCCTTTCCCAGCATGCCAACATGAGGGTAATTTGCACCCTGTTGCAAAGAAGAATTTCTTCGATCAGCGCTCTTCGGGTTTGGGTTCTTGTTATTGTTCGATTCTGAAAGGGAAACGTCTTTTTAAGTGCGTATCACATCATTTCACTAACCATCCGCTGGGCGGGAACCGGTCATTCGCTGCGCTCGCAAAATGGCTCCTTTGAAACTCGAAAAGCTGCCGTTGAGTTGGGTTCCACAAACTTTGACCCTGAAAACTAGTATATGCCAACAGCAGACACTATATCATTTGGAAAGCGGTGAGGCGACGACAAGGTGTCGGCGATGAATGATAATGACACCGGCGATGAGATACCCAAAAGTTTCGACATTTCCAAGTTAAACATGGACGTGAGCGATGAAGAGCGGGTGGATGCGGATGAACGCCTGAGGGAGCAATTCAAGGAAATGACGGAAGGAAGCGCCGTCATGAAGGACGCGTTGCGCGGCATCGGCGGCGTCAGCGGTGTGCGGGAAGCCATGGGTTCCGTGAACAGTCTGCAAGATGCGATCAAAGCCAGCGGAATTGACAGCATACAAGACGCGATTAATGCCAGCAGTATCACCAGCGTGCAGGATCAAGTCAGGGACGTCATGAGCGACTTGGCGACAAGCGGTATCCAAGATCATCTGTCCACCATCACGGGCGCAGGCGTCTTCGACCAAATCAACGCTGAAGATGCGGCAATTGAAGAAGCCAGGAAAGCCGCATTAGGGAGGCTACCAGAAGGCTACATGGACAGCCTGACAAGGGCTACTGGCGCAGCCGCGTTAGCGGCGTCAGGTCTGCAAGATAGAATGCGTGGGCTTGGTTTAGGCGAAGATTCCTCTTTTTCACGCATTGCCGCCGGTATTGCTGAACAACAAAGCATCTTGGACCAGCTGCACAATGATCGGCTTGAAGTAATGCCACCGGTCATTGATCTGCCACGAATTGAAAACCCGCTTATCGAGACAAACAAGCGCCTTGAGCGCATTGAACAGCGCTTTGACCAAATCTCGCACGTTGCCGAAACGTCCGCACAGACTGCGACAGAGCTTCAATTGGCGGCGGCGGAATTTCTGAAAGACTTCAAAGAAGCTGCGTCGAAGAACGATGAAGCGGCAGCGGATGCGATCCGACTTGGTAAGGGCGCAATATGGGCTGCCATCCTTATTCCATTCCTTGTTTTTGGTGCGCAATATGCCGCGAATACATATCTGCCAAATCGTGAGGCAGAGGCGCTGCAACAAACGGTCATCGGCCTACAAACTGAGATTGGTGCAATGCAGGCCGCTGACGCGGCGCAGACAGAACGCTTGATAGATGCTATCGCGGCGTCAGATGAGGCGACTGCAACAGCGATCTTGGAAGGTCTGAGGGCTTTGCAACCGCCCGCCGATGATACCACTCCGATAGCCGACTAAAGGTAGAATTTTCCTTCTGCACCGAAACCGTTAGGCTCTTCCCATGGCAGAGCTTCCACATCTTTGCGTCTGTCTTTGGCGCATGAGGCCGTCAGGCCGTTGGACGTTTGCAGCCATGCGCTGTCTTTCCGTTCCAGCCACGCTGACGTATAGAAGCCGCCCATTTTCCTGCGCATGGCTGATCCCGATAAGGCGGCGGCGATAAACTTATTTCCTTGATCGGAAGGCCATAGCGCGACTTTGATTGAAATTTCACCGTGCCCAGCATCATGCGCGTGAGCGACTGCCGGAATTCCATCCATCTCAAATTCAATCGTTGGCGAATCTTCGAAATTATTTTCGTCGGGCGTCAGCCCGAATTTGTCGCGCCGTAGCAATTCATTGATTGTGCGGACAAGCACCTTTTCCGCGAGTTTGTCTTTTGCGCCAAGCTTTGTCATTCCTGATTTCTCCCACTATATGCGAATTTTCGGTTAACTCAGATTTATTCTTCTGGCTTGTACGCACAGCTACCGTGACGCCCTTTCTTGCCTCTCTTTGAAATACTTGATTGGCCACTCAGTCGGTGGGAAAATCTCATGGAAGTCACTGTCAACATTGCTTGCGATACGTGCAAGCAATCCAATCAGGCGATGCGCATTTTCGCGGTTCTCACGCAATAAGTTTCCTTCTACTGCATCATCATCGCCGCTGCGTTCGACGTATCTACTGTCTATAACGCCCGCATTGTGTTCAAAGACGTGCCTTCGCTCCATCATCAACCGGATAAAGCTGGTATCTTTACCGGCTAATCCTTTCAGCGGGTTCAGGTCGAAAAAGTCTTTCAAACGTTTGAATGTTTCCGACTCAATGTCATGAAAGACTAATCTAAAAAGCGCTTCTTTCCGCGCGGCCTTCATCGGAGTCCGGCGCACAAGTTGCTTGGCAAAGTCACGGCAAGCTGCATCGAATGCAGAGACGCTTTGGCCTACGGCTGCCTCTGGTTGCGTTTGTCCCTCATTTAGAGATTGCCTGATTTCTTCAAGCCTACCAGAAAGCATCTGTACGTTATTTCTCCACCCACAGGCGGCGCAGTAGCCATAGAGTCCCCTGATATCGTTAAACTCGCCGCAGTGATCACACTTGTATCGCGTCTGTTGGGTCTGTGACGCGTAGTAGAAATCGGGCTTGGGTTCATCTGCGGCCTGTTTGACGATGCTTTCCATGTCGATTTCTACTTGTCGCTCTGTCCCTTTTTCATCGGGTGCGGCTAGTTCTAACTCCAATGTTTCCGCGAGGTAGGCTAAAAACCGTCGTTGTGCCGGTGTGAGAAATTGAAATGCTGCTGTTCTCAGGCCGCAATAAGGACAAGTCTGCGGATAAATTGCAGCATGGTTTCCGTTGCGGAAGTATCCATTACACTGCGGGCATTGGTGGCCCCAGCATCCAAGCGAGTCGGACCCTATGATTGCCGGAACACATCCCTCAGGTGGTGGCGGATCAAACGGTTGGCCAATTCCCCCCAGTTTGAAATCAGACACTGGAATTCCATGGGGGAGTAAGATGTAGACGCCAACGGCAGTCATCGGCCCCGGACTACGCCCGACAATTCCAAACGCCGCGCCCTTTCGCCCTTCGTCATCGCATGCGATATTTATCGTGGTATTGGCACCGCAGTGGGCAACCTCTTTGAAATCTTGATTGTAATACGCCATTGCCTGCATCGGTCTACTTACTGAATCTGTTATTGATCTTTCGAGATTGTAGCTTGCCCGCAACGCAGGGGCCACCGGTGACGTGGTGAAAACAACGAAAGGCTTTCACCTAATCATGGCATCAAAGAAATGTGAAACAAGCAAAGCCATGCACCTGCAGTTAGAATACAGGTCGATTGGCTGCGCCGCAGCCTTCGAAGTGCAAGCTCGGTGTCGGTACCACGTCCAACGACGTCTTCGTTCGCGAAGTGTTAGTTCAAGTCGAGTGAAATGCTGCAGGTTGAACGAATGTCCGCAATGCGGGCTGCGATCGCAGCATCTTGAAGGTAGGTCGAAGGTCCGCAAAGGGCCGTTATCCACCAAACACTTAGTTGTTCATCCGGGGGCACGGTCATCATGTCTTGGTAGGTCGTCATCCAAAGTGAGCCAAAGTAGACGCTTCGCCCAATGCACGTGCGCGGTTGGCTTATAGAGTGTCGGGTCATCCAGGGTGACAGCGACCAGGTGTATTTCTCCAGGCCAGCGAGTGCTCATGTAATGCATCGGAGTTCCGCATTCACTGCAAGAGCCGCGCGTGACGCCTGGCGAAGAATTCCAAAAACTGCGCACGCCTTTCCATGTGACTTGTGCCCGAGCTACGCCAAAGTAACTTGTCATCGGCGATCCGGTCGCCCTACGGCAGCTTTCGCAATGGCAGTGCACCGCCGAAAAGGGGGAGCCCCTAACTTGATATCGAACAGCCCCGCACGCGCAGCTACCATTAAGTCTCATTAGCTATTGCCTCAAGCACTCGAATTTGCAGATGCATATTTTCGTCGGCATTTTGTTTCACGTCATATGTCAGTGACTGAAAAGAAGAACAGTTTCAAAATTTGCCCACTCAGGACTTCTTGTCTTCTGACCCTACTGGAAGCCGGACAGTCCGGAAAGCGGGAGGCGCGCGCAGTATTCAAAGACGACTCTCAAGATCGACCATAGGCTGCAAGGTAGTCTGATGCGGTACTTCGACCTAACCGATGGGCAAATGAAGGCTCGGCATTATATCGTATGCGTATTTTTGGAGTGGACCAATCATCTTGACCCAATCTCAGCCATTGACCGTTGAAAACGTACAGGATTACCCGCGCCCACCGGCGTTGGAACCTGTCCCACACCGCATTACTGTCGTGCTTCACGGCACTCTCATTGTCGACACAGCCGGCGCGCTTCGGGTGCTTGAAACGCATCACGCGCCCACTTACTACATTCCGCCTGATGACATCACTGGGCATTTGATCCCGAAAGACGGCAACAGCTATTGCGAGTGGAAAGGTGTAGCTCGATACTTCGATGTAGCTGCGGAGTGCCGTATAGCGGCACGCGCGGCGTGGTGCTATGACGATCCAACCGCGAAGTTCTCGCTTCTCACCCACTATGTGGCATTCTATGCGAGCAAGATGGACGTTTGTACAGTTGGTGCCGAAGTGGTCCGCCCGTAACCCGGCGACTTCTACGTTGGATGGCAGACAAGCAACTTGTCGGGGATCGTAAAAGGCGGTCCTGCAACAAGACATTGGTAATTCATGCGCAACACCATTTGTAGGGTCCGTTTTGGGGAGGTGCCGCGCTACAATTTCTGGGTCCGTGATTGATTGCCATTTTGGGCGGTGTGTGGCGGATTTCCTGAACACTCAGCGCTGGATGCTGCGTCGCAGCCGAGGTCTGGTTTGAGCCCAAAATCACCGATGCTGCGTAGCGCAAGAACGGTGGCTTCTGTGAAAATGCACTTCGGTTACCCCAATGCGTCCTTCAGTCTTTGAACCATCCACCCGATTGCGGCGTCACCGCTCGCACGTTTGTGCCATGTCGCAGAGACTTGGAAAGGCCGCGGCGCGATAGGTGGATCGTTTATATTCAATCGAAAGCTCTCGGCCTGCGCCTGTGCCAGGCGCGACGGCACCGTGGAGATCAAGTCTGTGCGGGAGACCACGTCAAGCGCAGATAGAAAGCTTGTCGTCATCACGCCTATCGTCCGCGTGCGCCCAGCAGCGCGCAGGGTTTTGTCTACAATGCCAACCGACGTACCGCCGGGTGCCGCAAGAACGTGAGCTTCCTCGCAAAAGAGATCCAGGTCGAGCGGTATATCCGCCGAAATACGCGGATGACTGCGGCGAGAGACGACTTTGTAGGTCTCCTCAAACAACATGGCCGTTTCCAGCGATGCTGGGAGTTGCCTGGCAAACCCAAGCCACAGATCGGCCTCGTCGCGCTCCAATGCCTGAATGGCCGCGTCTTTTCCCATGCTGCGAAACTCTAGCCGAACGCCCGGCGCCTCCTTCCTGAGTGCCTCGATCACGCCTGACATTAGCGTCACTTCGTAGTCGAGAGTGCACACGCGCACGGTCCGGTTCACGGTGGATGGATCGAACGGTGTTGGATCCACCAGCATCGACGCAGCTGCCTCTATCACCGCTTCTGCGACGCTGGCCAATGCGACGGCGCGTGCTGTCGGCTCGACCCCGTGGGGCCGTCTGATGAACAGCTCGTCGTCAAAAAGCTCCCGCAACCGCGCAACAGAATGGCTGATGGCCGTCTGGGTGACACCGAGCGTCTCCGCCACGCTCGACAATTTATGTTGTCTGACGCCTTCGCGCAGCACCAACAGCAGCATAAAGTCGAGGCGGCGGACTTGAGTGTCACTAAAGTCAGACATGATCCGAATGCATTAGCAATCATATCAATGCACGTCCATTCCTATTGATGCGGCCGGCTATCTGGGTCGTGCATCAAGGAGAATGAAAATGAGTACTTCCAAGAAAATACTGATGATCGTCTCAAATCCAGCGGTGTCGCCCGTCACGCATTGGCCCATCGGCTTCTGGTGGGCCGAACTGTCCCACGCCTACGAGGTTTTTGCGGAAGCAGGTTACGATATCCGGATCGCCTCGCCAGACGGCGGCAAATTGGAAGCTGATGGCTATTCCGACCCGGAGGACGAGAGCGGCTATTCGGTTCAGGATACCATCTCTCTCGCCTTCAAGAACGACCCCAACAAAATGCAGCTGATCTCAGACACGCCTGCGCTGTCAGACATCACAGCATCCGACTATGACGCACTTTTTGTCGTCGGCGGTCAGGGCCCGATGGTGACGATGATCGACAATGAACGGGTTCACAGTTTTGTGGCTGACTTCTACGAAAGCGGAAAGGTGACTGCTGCTGTCTGCCACGGCACCTGTATCCTCTTGAAGACGCGGCTTTCGAATGGCGATCTTCTAGTCAAAGGGAAGCGCTGGACTGGGTTCGCAAACTCGGAAGAGGAATATGCCGAAAACGCGATTGGTAAAAAAATCCAACCCTTCTGGATCGAAACGGAAGCCCGCAAACTCGCTGACACGCAGTTCGATGTTGCCGGAGCCTTGGAAGAACACGCCATTCGCGATGGAAACCTGGTGACAGGCCAACAACAGGTCTCGGCGGCAGCTGCGGCACGTGAAGTCATCGCCGTGCTGTCATGACCCAGTGGTCCCTCATACTGGCGGCATTCATCACCGGTGCGTTTGTCCCCCTCCGATTGGTCTTCAATGGCCAGTTGGGCGGGGTCACCCGCAACGCATTTACCGCTTCATTTATCGTGTTTTTGACAGGAACAGTCGTGCTAGCGATGATCGTCGCGGTGACAAAACCAAGCCTGTCCGAAATGCTCAGCGCACCGCGCATGGTGTGGCTCGGCGGCCTCATCGCGACAGGCTATATTGTGGCGATTGTGATCATCACACCAAAGCTGGGCGTTGGCCTGACAATAGGCCTGATCCTCATAGGACAGCTCTGCGTGGCATCGGCGCTGGATCACTTTTGCGCCTTTGGCAATCCGCAACACACACTCGGCGCTGGACGGGCCGTCGGCCTCGCCATGATGGTGGCCGGCATCGTGGCCATCAAGACGTATTAGGAGAAAGCGAATGTCAAGAAATGGAAAGACTGTGCTTGTCACCGGCGCCAACAGAGGGCTTGGCGCGGCCATCGCCTCGGAGTTTCACGACGCAGGCTGGCACGTGATCGGGACCGCGCGCAATGCCAATGCTCTGTCATCGGAAACCGTCGATATGCCACTTGCCCTTGATCTATCGGACCCCGCAAGCCTGCGCGATCTCACAAAAACGATCAATGACAGCGGGGCAGAGATCAGCCTTTTAATCAACAATGCAGGCTTCAATCCGAAAGATAAAAAAGGCGATCCCAACTATTTCCAGTCAACGTTCAAGATCGACCATTTCTCTGGCACGAACGTCGCAGAGAGCATGTGGATCAACGCCCTTATGCCAACCGAACTGGTGTCGAAACTGCTCCCAAATCCCACCGATGACGCGGTCGTTTTGAACATCTCATCCTGGCTTGGCTCCATCGGTGAGAAAGATATGGGTGGCCACTATGGATATGCTGGCTCGAAAGCGCTCCTGAATATAATGACCCGCTCGCAATGGAATGGCAGGGCTCATCACGCGCTGCGGTTGCTTTAAACCCAGGCTGGATGCGAACCGACATGGGCGACGGCAATGCGAAACGTACGCCTGAAGATACGGCGAGCGACATTCTGGCCCTATACCGCTCCAGGGGGCTAAGCCGTGCTAACGGGCGTTTTGTTAATGCTGACGGGTCCGAACACGCCTGGTGAGATGAATGTGCGCAAGAGTTTGCAGCCACCGAGCAGATAGTGAGGAAAACTGGCTTTGTTCGATGGCTCATTGATCAAGTGATTGGGCACACGAACGCTAACGTCGAAGGTCCGCTATGCGGGCTGCAGCTGCAGAAACCTGATCTAGATGCGAGCGGCAGGAATGGGCCGTCCTCGAAGGTGGCACAGGTCTAGTGCAAGGCTGACGCCGCACGAGCTCCGATGACCGAGAAGAGCCCAGACCTCCCAGATCCTGCATCAAGCACCAAAGGCTGCTTTGGCTGCCTACCGCATGGTAGTTAGGCTGCCATCAGCCAACAAAGCTTCCACATTATTGCCCGGGTTGGCGAGCAGTTGGGCGAGTTCCTTAGCCCGAACAGATTTTCGATGTGAGATACCGGTTACCCGCATCCCTGCATCCGCGCCTTCCAACGAAAGAAGAACGATGTCATCCCGAGCCTCTGCATGCGAGGCGGGGACGAAAGCTACCCCTAACTCTGCAGAGACGAGATCCAGCAATTGATTGTCGTTTGTCGCCTGAGCCGCAAAACTAATTCCGCCTGCGCCGAGTTCCAACCGATCTGCACTCGGACAATATGGTCTTTGAATCAGCGGGAGTTTGCGAAGGCCCTCAATCTGAATCGTTCCGTTTTTTGCAATTGGATGGGATCGGGCAACAGCCAAATAGAAGCGTTCTTCTTCTGTTGGAAGAAAATCATGAGCTTCTGGCACACATCTATCCGAAACGTAAGCCAGATCGCTTTCTCGCACGTCTTCGGTAAACGTGAACTGCACGCTGGCGAACCGGCGGTGTAGGCTGTTCAGCTTCGGCGCAAGCCTTCGCACCAACATGTCGGGTGCGCAGTAAATCCGAATGGATTGTATCGGTTCAGAAAGCAAACGTGTTTGCAGCGAAGCCAAATGTGTAACGTGGTCAACAACGTCGTGGTAGAGCCGTCCTGCAAAGGGTGATGGTTTGAGCCCTGCCTTTGATCGTTTGAACAAAAGCACTCCAAGCCGGTCTTCCAGCTTCTGTATGGCAGCCGACACTGTGGGTTGGCTCACCCCATTCAATCGGGCCGCGTGACTAAATGTCCCTGTCTCGTAGGCGCTCGTGAAGTAGCGCAAGGTGTTCAAGTCTATCATAGTCAAAAACTATACTAAAAACAGCTGAAGTCGCAATTTCCTTTTACGATGTCAGCCTCCAAACACGCAACATCAGTCATTCAAGGAGTAGAGACGATGCAACTGACACCCGTAACCGCCAGTGACACTGTGATCGGCCAGGTTCTTGCGAAGTTCGTGGTTGGAGACCCCTCGCTATTCGAACTGATCGCCGAAGACATTGATTTTCGGATAGATCACTTCCGTGATGAGGTTGATACGGATTGGCAGAAAGCTGACACGCGCGATGCCTTAATTTCGTTGGTAGGCCGCCTTGGCGAAGAGATCTTCCCGAAAGGTACCGAAGCTTTGGGCATCGATAGTTTTGAACTCGGCAATGGTTGGCACCTGACGTGTTTTAACCAACGCTTCTTCTACGGTGTGCGCCAGAAGAGCGTGACCAGCCTGACCTATATCGTCTCGCACGAAGAGAACGGTGCATTGGACTACTTCCGTGAGAACGTGACGAATATCATGGATGTACAGTAGAGCCGACGAAGCAAACGAGGCTTTTGTACTAACAAGGAACGGTGACAATCGGCCGAACTGAAAGCAGACCTTTGCAAATGAGTGTCAGAGGTCGGCTCCGTCCGGATAGTGTGAGTTTGGGCGAGCCAGCGTTTCGGCGGTGCAGCCAATGTCTGCTATGCGGGCTGCGCCCGCAGCATTTGGATTGGCCGTTGGAGGTCGGCTTTGGGCAGCCCTTGTGAGCGGCCCTCCTTATAAGGTTTCGATGGCTTCTGCGATGGCCAAAGCATCTTCAAGTTCAACACCAAGATATCGAACAGTGCTATCCGTCTTTGTATGCCCCAACAAAGTTTGAACAGCACGCAAATTGCCCGTTTTCTTGTAAATCTGCGTCACCTTCGTCCGGCGCATCGAATGCGTGCCGTAGGCGGTCGCTTCCAAGCCGATCGACGTCACCCAATCCCTGACGATCCGCGCGTACTGACGGGTCGAGATGTGTAGGCGTTCGTGGAAGCGGCCAGGCCAAAGGTACTCTGAGCCAACCATGAGCTCGTCTTCCATCCATTTCTCGACTGAGGCGCGATTGCCCTCGGATATCTCAAAGCGCACTGGTTTCTGCGTTTTGCTTTGCAGAACGGAAGCACGCTCTTTGATTTGACCGGACGCTATGACATCCACGACTTTCATGTTTACTAGGTCACAGCCGCGCAGCTTGCTGTCGATCGCCATGTTGAACAGTGCGAGGTCACGATGGTTTTCTGCCAATTCTAGTCGGACACGGGTCGCCCAGACATGCTTTGGCTTCAGCGGTCGTTTCTGACCGACGATGCGCTCCTTGTTCCAAGCCGGGCGAAGAGCGCGAATGGCTGGTAAGTTTGATGTTTGTTCCATGACGTATCCTCCGATCCGCCATGCCCTCCACACCGACAACCCAACGTTGACGAAGCATCATATCACAGGATTGCGGCACTGCCTCGGAGGTTGGTAGTGAGCCCAATTTGACTGATGCTGCACGTCGCAGGAATAGCTTGAGAGCTGCAAGATCCGACATTCGAATTGGCGAGCTAGATCATTGACCATTTCACTCGGAAAGCTTTAGCTACGCCTGATGGTTCTCAAAGAACGTTGAGTCGGCGAGATGAAATGGGAACACGGTGCGGTGTAGCCAAAAGGCGCCAAATCCGTGACTGCCCCCGCAACTGTAAGCGGTGAGCGACCCCGACAAAAACCACTGGGCACACGCCTGGGAAGGTTCGGGAGAGCATCGATCCGCAAGTCAGGAGACCTGCCATCGCAAGTGTAACTGACCCAGGCGGGGTGTCCTGGAGAGAGGCAAACATGTTCGACGCGACTGCGTACCTACATCGACGTATCTCATTGCCCCCGCTGCAGCGGAGGCCGCGATGCGTGAGGCAAACGACCCAGAACAGCCTGAGCTAACGCCATACCGGCAAAGCTTCTGCCTTACCAACTTGAGCACGGCATCCTTGATCGGCGCTGCGGCGGCGGCGTCCGCTTTGCTTTGGCTCTGCATTTGGGCGGTGCTGTAGATGTCGGCGGTCTTGGAAATCCGTAACTTGGCACTTGGATACCCTGAGCTGAAATTGTTCAGGGGATTGTCGATGGACATGGAGCGCGGCTCCACGCTGGCCATATTGGGTGCAAACGGCTCTGGAAAAAGCACTTTCGTCAAGATGCTTCTTGGGTTGATGGCCCCGCTTTCTGGCAAACTCTGCTGGCCAGATGGACCTCCAAAAGAGATCGGCTATCTCGCGCAAATGACGGAGTTTGATCGCCGCTTTCCGTTGCGGGTGCGCGACCTAGTGGCAATGGGGGCCTGGAAAGGCTTTGGCCTTGGCGGTCGATTGGATCGTGAGACGAGTGCCAAGGTTGCATCGGCGATGGATGCAGCAGGCGTGTTGGATATCGCGGATCGGTCCTTGCACACACTGTCTGGCGGGCAATTGCAACGTGCTCTTTTCGCACGCGTGATCATGCAAAACGCTCCTCTCATCCTGCTGGATGAGCCCTTTGCGGCTGTGGATCAGACCACAGAAGCCCATCTGTTGACGCTCATTGACCGTTGGCGGGACGAGGGCCGCGCTGTTGTTTTGGTGGTTCATGATCTCTCGTCAGTTCTCGATCATTGCGACACCGCATTGCTTTTGGGAAATGGCGAAGCCTGTCACGGTTCCGTCGATGCGATCCTGACGCCAGAACGCCTTGTGGCGCAGAACTACCTCTCCAAAAGCCAAGCATCTTGGATGTTCCGCGCCTCTCGCGAGGAAGCCGCGCATGTTTGAGCTTTTCTCTGAGATGTGGAGTTTCGCTTTCATGCAGCGCGCATTCGTTGCGACCACTGTTCTTTCGGCCTCCGTTGCCCCCATCGGCGCATTTCTGGTTTTACGCAGGCTGTCACTGGCTGGGGAAGCCATGGCGCATGCCATCACACCGGGTGTTGTGATCGGGTTTGTGGTTGCAGGATTGTCTGTAACGTCACTTCTTGTGGGCGGCCTTGTGGCCGGGGTTGCCGCTGCTGCTTTGACGGCGTTGCTCGCCCGCAAGACAATCCTGCGAAGTGACGCGAGCCTAGCGTCCATTTACCTGATCGCCTTGGCCGCCGGTATCTTCATCCTATCTGCCGCTGGATCGGCCGTTCCGCTGAAAAGTTTCCTGTTTGGGTCGATCCTCGGCATTGATGATGCCTCGATGATCCTTGTCGGCGGTGTAGCGACGGTCACGCTGGTGTCTTTCGCCGTGCTCCTGCGCCCCCTGATCATCAGCACCTGCGACCCGACATTCTTTGAGGCGCAGACCAAACGACCCTGGCTGATCGAGCAGGCATTCATGCTGCTGCTCGTATTGAACCTGTTAGCCGCGTTCAAAACACTCGGCACATTGATGGCCGTCGGTCTGATGATCCTGCCCGCAACCTCGGCGCGGTATTGGTCGAGCACGATCACGGGTCAGCTTGGGCTGACATTCTTCTTCGCCCTTGCAAGCTGCTGGCTCGGACTGACCCTTTCATATCTCTTTCCGGAAACCCCCTCTGGTCCCGCCATCGTGCTTACAGCCGGTGGGTTTTTCCTGATTTCGGTCCTTCTGGGACCTCTCGGATTTGGGGGACGGTGGCGCAAACCGTCCAACCAAACATCAACATCCCTTGCGCAAACATCAAACAAAGAGAGACCCCAATGAAACTTAACACCACTATTGCAAGCGGGCTTTTCGTTGCCCTGACTGCAATCCCCGCTTGGGCACATGATATAAAGGTCGTCGCCAGCTTCTCGATCCTTGGCGACATGGTCGAGCAGGTGGTGGGTGACCACGCCGAAGTCACAACCATCGTTGGACCCGATGCGGACGCGCATGTTTACCAGCCCTCTGTTGCCGACGCGCGCGCAGTAGCGGAAGCCGATGTCATCTTCGTCAATGGCATGGGTTTTGAGACGTGGTCGGACACACTGATCGCAGAGTCTGGTACCGAGGGCACCGTTTATGTCGCCACCGAAGGCGTGACACCTGTTCTCGTTGACAGCGAGATTGACCCGCACGCTTGGAATGCACTGACGAATGGCGTGGTCTACGTCCAGAACATTGCAGACGCTATGTCGGAAGCGATGCCGGATCATGCGACGGAGTTTCAGGCGAATGCGGCTTCCTACATCTCAACACTTTACGCGCTGCATGCTGAGACGCTGCAACGCTTGGCCGCTCTCCCAGAGGATCGTCGGACGGTTGTTACCGCACATGACGCGTTCGGGTATTTGGCAGACGCCTACGGCATGAACTTCATTGCGCCGATTGGGATCGACACAGAAGCCGAACCGTCTGCGCAAGAGCTTGCATCCTTGATCACGCAAATCCGGGAACAAGGTGTTGCCGCACTCTTCGTGGAAAACATTACCAGCCCGGCGCTTGTTCAGCAAATCGCGGATGAGACCGGCCTTGAAATCGGCGGCCAGCTCTTCTCCGATGCGCTGTCCGAGCGCGGCGGCCCGGCCACCAGCTACCTCGCCATGTTCGAGCATAACTTGGGCCAACTGCTGGCAGCGTTGGAAAGCAGCTAACGCAAATCAGGCTGGGGCGTGCGCAAGAGCATGCCTCGGCCAATTCTGGCAAAGGACGTAGCCAAATGCTGCTGGAACGGACGATTTCACAACTGGACGTTGGATATGTTCCCGATCATATCGCAAAGGAGATGGGATATCTTGGCTATGCGCAATGGCTGGGTGCTTTGAAAGGCGACGCTGGCTACTTCAATGAAGCGATGCGCGCCTATGAGTTGGCGCGGCCCTTTATCCGGACGTCACCTGCCGTCGCTGTCTTCTGCCAGCTGCTTGTGGATTCGGTCGCATCGCCGCTCAAGCCATTGGATCTGAAACTACAGCTACGGACCCGGCGCGGCGGGGCCAAAGCACGCCGGGATGTTCTGTAGACCATGCGCACGTTTCCGCCAGAGCGCATTGTTTGTTTGACCGAGGAAACGGTCGAAACGCTCTACCTGCTTGGCGAAGAGGACCGCATCGTCGGCGTGTCTGGCTACGCCGTGCGTCCAAAACGCGTGAGGAAAGAAAAGCCACGCGTGTCCGCATTCACCTCTGCTGACATTCCGAAGATCCTCGCACTCTGCCCCGATCTCGTTCTGACCTTTTCCGATCTACAGGCTGATATTGCCGCCGAACTCATCCGAGCAGGCGTCGCCGTTATGGCCTACAATCAAAGGGATATCTCAGGTATCCTCGCTATGATCCGACACCTTGGAGCAACTGTAGGCCAAGGGCGACGCGCTGCACGTTTAGCGGACCATTATGAACAACGATTAGCGACCATATCTGCACGAGCCTCGCGCCGTCCTCGCTTCAAAGTGTATTTTGAGGAATGGGACGAGCCGATGATTTCCGGCATCCACTGGGTCTCAGAACTGGTGGAGATTGCAGGGGGACAGGACGTCTTTCCAGATTTGGCCCAGCAAGGTGCCGCAAAAGATCGGTTCGTGACATCGGACCAAGTGATCGCGGCAGCGCCAGACGTCATCCTCGCGTCCTGGTGTGGCAAGAAAGTGCGACCCGAGAAAATCGCGGCGCGACCCGGTTGGGACACCATCCCAGCAGTCCGCTCAGGTCGGATCATCGAAATCAAATCCCCTCTCATCCTTCAACCCGGGCCAGCAGCGCTCACCGATGGATTGGACGCGATCCTTGCCGCCTTGGCTCCAGCAAAGGAGACTCTATCATGAACATCGCAAGTCCTTGCACAGGCATATGCAAACTCGATGAGACCACGGGTTGGTGCTTGGGGTGTGGGCGTTCCGGTGAGGAAATGGATGGGTGGCGCATACAGTCGGAAGCAGCGCGGCAAGAGGTCTGGGATCAGATACCCGGTCGTTTGAAAGAGCTGGGTGTCACGTGTCGCAGGCTGCCTTGGACCACAGACGATGTCCGCGCGTTTGTAACCTCAACGCTGGAAGCCGGACGCGGCACCTGGGTCATCGGAGTTGTCGGAGCCGTCGCTGAGTTCACAGCCGCTCAGGACGAAAAAGTTGAGGTGCAGGTCGATGGTGATGACATCATTGCCTTCACAAACAACGGCGCATTGCGGGTGAAAATCAACGATGATATTCGCGCGCTCACGTTTGATCCCCCCGACTGGGGGCGTGAGCCTCGGATTGTTCTTGCGGTCAAACGAGAACGCGGGCGCCTGCCTGTGGCTTCTGGCGTCGCGGATTTAGGTCCGGATACCGATGCTCTAGTGCAAGAGCAGAATGCCAAGCTCTACGATCTTGGGTTGGGCCGAAAGGAAGGTCGTTTCTGTGTCCGTTTGGACAAAGGCGCTGCGCAAGAGGCGTTGGATGGTGCAGCGGGTCTCGCGTTTGCGCAAGCCCTACCAAAGATCACCGGTCCGCTCGTCAAAGAAAGCCCGACTCGCGTTGTCCAAAGCGCACTTGGACGTATCGAAGTACTGGGGCAGATCCCGCCGCCCGACGCGAAATCACCTGATGGGCCTCACACGCATCTCTTGCCAGATCATCTCGAAACAGAGCGAGCATTGCCCGTCGGCATGGACTTACCGCGTGCATACTTGCCTGGAGCTATCTTCTACCCGCCGAAGTGATCAATGCGCTGCTGCGGCCAGCTCCAGGCCAAACTTATGGTCGGGATAGTCGTAGCCTTCGAACATGACGTCCCTTTCATAAGTCATGCCGACCTTCTGCAACACGCGCACTGATTGTCGGTTGTTTGGATCGACTATGGCCACGATACGTTGGGTATTGGACAGGCATGTTGCGTGCGCGACCATGGCCAGTGCGGCCTCGGTCGCAATCCCGTGTCCCCTGCGACTATAGGCCAAACGGAAACCGAGCTCTGCTTCACCGTCGCTCACGCGGTGAGGATAGTTTGCGAGTGAAACGTACCCAATCAACTGCCCGTCCGATTTCAAGCAGATGGCCAGCATGAGTGGTAGCTCGTGATCTGTGGTGGTTTGCTTCGCCCGATTCAACCATTCGCAGCAAGCCGTATGATCAAGCGGACCATTGTCGCTGAAAGCCATAATCTTGGGATCGCCGAGGGTTGCTTTGACTCGAGGAAGATCATCATCGCGAAACGGCCTTAAGGTCAGGCGGTCGGTGTCGATCATGTCTCACTTCTCTTTCCGACCCGAGGCTTGTTCGCCAAGCGTGCCATACTGACGGCATCAATGAACTTACCCCCGCGCAACTCATAATCTCGCAAGACACCTTCTCGGTCAAACCCCATGCGTTCGTAGAGACTAATAGCGCGAGCGTTGTCCGCATTCACGGTCAATTCAATCCTGCGCAACGCCCACCAATCGTCGGCCACCTCAAGCAATGACGTCAACAAACGCGTTCCAAGTCCCTTTCCGACGTAAAGATCGTGAACGCCCATGCCCACGGCACCGACATGTGACCTGCGCCCCTCAAAGCGCGTTAGAGAGGCCATGCCGACGATCTCGTCGTTCGAGGTGGCCACAAGGCATACGAAATTCGGTCCGCTTGTAGACATCTTTTGACGTGTGGTGTCGATACTCTGATAGGGCAGCCGCATCGTGCCCCAACGATAACCGGGAAGGTTCATCAAAGCCGCAACGCCAGGCGCATCTTCCGGTTCAACTGCTCTGATGAAGATGTCAGTAGCTAACCCCTTCTCGGTTACCTCGCTAGCGTCATCATTCATTTTGTTTGTTGTCATACTTTGCTCCTTAGTTTGCCGAAGGAGCGGCAACCCCACTCCAATCGGTGGGGTCATATGGAAAGGTGTCAGCCTATGCCGCGCACGCCTTTCTACCCCATGCAAAATGGGTGAAATGATTTACGTGGTTCAGTGCCAATGCCATGGCGCTCAGTAACATGCCTAAATGATAATAGAAAACGGCTGCTTCCGCGACCAAACCGATCATTGCTCGTTGCAAAGCTATTGGCCGCTTTGTCCGCACCTTCCCCATTCGTAGCGCTCGAGATATCGCTATCGCAGCGAATGACTGTTAAGCTGGCTGCGACTGCAGCATCCCGAACGTGCGCCCAAGGTCGGCTTTGGCCCGTGAGTGAGTGCGCTGATGCTGCGTCGAAAGTGTTCGGTGAGGGGCGAGATGCTTGAAATGAAAGCCCTCGCGGAGTGGTCGTTGCGGCATAGCAGAATTAACGAACCGGAACCCCTTAGCGCGCGTTTGTTATCCTGCGCGACTGAGCAAATGCCAGGATCAGAAGTGCTGCGGTAACAAGGTCTGCAAGTATGATCCCGATCAAAAACGGTGCGGGCGCGATGAGCGGTCCGGTGAACTCAATTACTGTGCCGATGCTGCCCCCGACCATGCAGATGAGCGTCACCAATGCTACCCACGTCGTCCCCCGCCAAAGGCCGATGGGTAGAACACTATAAAGCGCGGCTGGGAACAGTAGAAACAGGCTTGTCGTCGCAAACCCGGCAAGGGCGAAGCCGATTACGTGAAAGATCGCGCTTGCGATAAGTGGGATGATGGCAAGGCGCATAGCGCGATCCTCCGGGTTATGTCCAACGTGATGAATAAGTGCGACGCCACATGATCAGACCGCACAGGAAACTTGCAAGAAATCCGCCCAAATGCGCCTGCCAAGCGATTGCGGCAGAGCTTGATAGCGTGAGCGCAACATTGATTGAAAAGAGTGGAGCTTCGTGTTGCTCAAGCAGAACAAGGCTCTCGCGGCGGGCGTTTCTGTCCCAAATTTCCCAAGTCGCCACTGTGCATAGAAAACCGAAGAGGACACCTGACGCGCCCATCGCTGGTCCACCAGTTACGGAGAGGAGCGCGAAAAGCCCACTCGCGCCCAAGTATGACAGCGCCGCAATGTACCAAAACGCGGATGTGCCTAATCGGTTAATGATAATTGGTCTCAACCACAAAAGCCCCACGATATTCTTGACCAGGTGCAAAACCCCTCCATGCATCAATGCCTAGGTTGCGAACATCAAAACTGGCTGTCCGGCAAATATCTGTGTCGTTCCTTTCATAAGGTTGGGCCAAGAGCCGCCCACAGCCATCAAAAATATGCGCATGCTGTTCCCGGCGTCAAACGGCATGCTGACAATCACGACAAACTCTAAGAACGCGCAAACAAGCAGCATTATCCGCACCGATTATGGCTGTTGGGAGAATGGGGCGAACATGTTGGTCTTTCAATTCGCACTATCGCACATCTTTCTTGACGTCGAGCTAGCAAACTTCAGTGTCTCAGACGAGATCAGGTTGACCATACGCTGATGCTTTGTCTAGCGAGCCTGCTGTTGATCTTAAATCCAAAGCTACGGTGGACATTACTGAAAAATAATGCATATTGAGGATTTTTTCTCGACCTAAAGCCTGCGTCTCGTTATCGCAATCCGTTGTCACGCGCAACTTGAGAACAAATACAGTTGACGGCACAAGAATAGCTGGCACTGCATTTGGGCAATTACATGGCAGATTGGCTGCCTATAGCCGCAATAAAATCATATACTATTCATATTTTTGCTGAAAACATTTCATTTTCTATCATTTGTTTGCAGTTGCCATGTCCAGGTTGGATCGACAGTATTCCGAAGGCGCTTGCTCGCGCATACTTGCGGATCGCTTGTAGAGCTTGTAAAACTTTATCAAAATGACTTAAAAAAATCTGGAGACGGGGAATGAATTTTTCAGGATTTGGATGCGCCTATTGGTGGTGCGCCAATAGGGGTCATTTACGAAGAACTTTGGAATTTAGCCTTCTGCATGGCGTAGCAGTAATACTGACTTGGTACGTGATTTATCCCGTACAAACGGCTCTCGTCGGGGACAACTTTAATGATGCAATCTCTATTGTTCCGATACTACTTTTCTTGCCAGCTGTAGTAAAGGCAATAGCAGCTTGGATGCATGGCTGGTGGGCTGTCATATACATATTCCCAACGGCTACCCTGCAGCCCTTCATAATGGGTGCGCAGATTGATGCTGCCATCCTTCTGAAGCTTTCTGTTTATTTGTTGTCTGCTCCAATTATTCGGAATTGTCTGATCTTATTGAGCGTCGTTGCAGGTGCAAAGTATCGGTCTTTAAGGACGTGGAGATCTCTGGTTGTGATCGTCATTCTTTCGTCCTTCGCGGCGGGCTCTTGTTTTTCATTCATTGGCCGTGATGACGTAATCCTGACCGAGTTGGTACTATTCGTCTTTCTATTTCTCTTGGGCGATGTAGCTGGCGCGTTCGCGGTCTTAGCCGCGCTGGCGCTCTTCTTCCGTATCCGCCGCCGAATTAGAACGGCCACGTCCGTCCGCTCGGAAGTGTAAACTGCGCATCGCTCTACCGACGTCTGCTAAGCAAAAAAGCAGAGACAGAGAGGTAAAAGCCGCGCATATATCTCAAAATAAACGAATTGATTTTTTATTGTTTATTTTTGTTGACTTTATTCTGTAAAAAATAGTCAGTATGATAAAAATAAAGATCGAACGGAGATTTACCAATGTCAGAGTTCTTGTTGTCGGAAGCACGTAATCAAAGGTCAAAGGGACAACTCTCAAGTGCCGTAGTAAATGGTCATTTGCTGCCTTGCACTCAAGTCATAACGCAGCCGGAGCTTCAACAGAGGCTCGCAAAGCAAGAAAACATCCAGAAGATAGAAATTCCGACAAAAGCATCTTTGCGTGCAAAGTTTCTGAGGAAATGGGCGAAAGATCAGGGTAAGCGGGCCGCTTCTGGTGTGCTTCTTAGCTCCTTGATTGTACCTCTCTTTGCAGCAGAAGCGCAGGCACAAGATGACGGGTTTGTTAATCTTTCAGATGTTGGTGCGGTCGCGGACGTAGTTTTCCAAACGGATGGCAGTCTCCTAATCACTCTGAATGACGGCGAAACAATTCTTGTTCCGGACGGCGAGTATCTTGTCACGGCGGAAGGTCAAATCCTGGTGGAAGCAGAAGCGCTTTCTTCAATCGCTATCGCGTCGACCGGAGCGATGGGGGTGGTTGCTGCGGGTGGCCTTGCCCTTGCTGGTTTGGGTGCTGCAGGTGGTGGCGGATCTGGCGGAGGCTCTTCCGATGGGTCAGGTGGCGATTCGTCCTCAGGAGGTGGTGGATCTGCGACTGCGCCAACCACGACGGGCTTCGTTGTTGATGGTTACATCCGCAATGCGCTTGTGTTTCGGGATGATAATGAAAACGGCGTCCTCGACAATGGTGAAGTATCAACGAGAACCGATGACAACGGTGCTTTTGAGTTGAGCGGCGAAGGGTCCGGCCCGATCATATCGTCAGGTGGTACTGACATCTCGACCGGGCTCGCGTTCACAGGAACGCTTAAGGCGCCCGCTGGCTCTTCTATTGTTTCTCCTATCACGACATTGATCCAGGAATTGACCGATGATGGTGTGACCTCCGTCGAGGCCGCAACTGCGAAAGTCAGCAACATACTAGGGATTTCGAGTGATGTGGACGTTCTCAACGTGGATCCAATTGCAAGCGAAAACAGCCAGCTTTTTGCGGCAGGGGTCAAGATCGTCAATTTGATTTCTTTGGGTACTGCAGCCGGAGCGTCTGAGGATGCTGTGGTTGACGCGCTTGTCGCCGAGATAAATCGAACGGACGTGGGGGATCCAAACCCGCTGAATAACTTGGATAAAATTCAAGAAGTGCTCACCGAGGCTCTTGACGGGGCTACCTCTAACAGTGACCTCGGAGTGGTTGCCGAAACGATTACTAACGCTAACGACGTCGTCGATCAAAAAGCAAATGAAGATGATTTCGGTGATGTTGCTAACCAAGTCGCTGATGTTCAGCAAGCACTCCAGACAGAAGTCAAAAGTAAGATTGAGAACGGCACATTAAATGAGGCTCTGGATCAAGACGCTGTTAATGATGCTGCCGACAACGCACAAGACATCGAAGATGGTAAGGTTGTCTTCGCAGATGCATTAATTGAATCAGATACAGACCTTTCCGACTTCGAGCTTGAGATTGATTTCACCGAGGACGCATATGTTGTTGCTGAAGGGGTGATCTTTCAACTGACACCTGAGCAAGCAGATGGTTTAACGATCTCAGGAAAAGGTGTTGTCGTGATCGCAGGATCAATTGACGATATTGACGTCACACAAATTGAAGCCCTCATTGGTCTTCCGGGCCAAAACCAAGATGATGAATTTTTTGTCAGCCTCTCAGTTGACGACCTCGATGGAGCTACAATCAATCTTCCATCAGGCGTAAACTATAGCCTCGACTTTGATTTCAACACACTTGACGATGCTAACCCTTCACTTCTTCCGACGGTTGATCTGTCCGGCGTTTCAATTGGGCAACCCAATGAAGCGGTGCCAGGCGATCCAGTAAGTCTGTTTGAAGCTTTTGAGCAGTCCGATCCGGTTGCCGCTTTCAAACTACTCTGGAACTATGGCGATGCAGGATATTACGACGCATTCCCGGACGGTAGTCCTGAAGTCAACGCCGCATTTGTTGATATTGGAAACTTATACGCTGAATACTTGATCGATGGCGGAGATCCCATTTTTGATGTCGTCCAAACCAAAGTTAGTGGCCAGCCCAATTTTGCGGAACGCCAACAGACACTTCACGACAACCTACTCGGAAATGTGAATAGCCTAGCTATCGAAAGCCGGGAAAATAGTGGGGATTTGGTTGAGGATAACCGCAACGAATTCGGTAAGCTGTTTGGCGACCGGCCATATCACGATGGTGAGCTGGATCGCGTCGAAGATAAGCTCGCTTCAGAAGTGTGGGACATCGCAAATGGGTTTGCCGTTGCTGATAACGTATTGGTTGTTGGCGCGGGCGAAATCTATGTTCTAAACGGGTCCAACGTGGTGGATGCTGATGACAGCTTAGCAGGTATCAACCCGTTTACGGACCTCTCTGAAGCCATCGGTGCGGCAGGGAAGGGGGCCTATATCCTCATCGGGTCAGGCACCTACGTCGATACGCTCGTTTTAGATGCATCAATCACTATCACCGCACTGGAGGGTGCTGTTCTATCTGGTGGTATTCGCATCCAAGAGGCGCCGACATCAGGGGAACCCAGTTCTGTGGACGTCAACGTCTCTGGGCTCACACTGGAAGTCACTGGACAAGTTAATGGAGCCGGCTTCTATTTGGCGGGTGATGATGTGGTGCTTAATTTAAAAGATGTAAACATCTTAGAAAGCCCAAGTGCCTCGGGTCCAACCCGTGGTATCCTTAACGAAATCGGTTCTGAAGGTGAGATCAACGTTTCAGGTGGAACGTTCGTGAATCTTACCTCCGGGATTTATCTGAACCCAGGGGCGACGCTGTCTGTCGACGATGCCATTTTCGACGGAAACACTGCTGGAATTGGAACTGACAACCCACTTGAACTGGAAGTCGTAAACAGTGTTTTCAAAAACAACGGTGAAGCTATCGGCTTAAGCGGTGATGTGCAGAACGAAAGTGTCACTCTGTCGGATAACGTATTCGAAGGAGCAAGTGACGAGGTCAATCTGTACTTTGTGCGCGGTGGATCTCGCACCGAGGGACCACAGAACCCAGTGGCGATCCCAGAAGAACTACAAAGCGTTACAATTGCCAAAGCCGATCAAGACGTAGTCATCGGAACCGACGGTTCTGATCTCTTTGTAGACAGTATTGGAGATACTGTTCTCGAACTGGATGACGACGGAGGGAGCGACTTCGTCTTGTTGTTCGCGGACGGATCAGGTGAAGCGAATACGATCCGTGATTTCAAGACTGGCACACATGAGGATGCTGACACGCTTGCATTTAGTTATGACGATGAAAATGCAACTGGCGCACTGCGAGGCGAAGCGTTTCAGGTTCTGTTTGACGGTGACGCGCTGGCACTAAACACCGGTTTCATCGTTCTAAGCGAGGCTCTCGATCTGTCTTTGGCGGACGGAGATGAAGCCAGTGATGCTGAAATGATTTTCGACGCACTCGAACCGTTCATCGAAGGGGCGAGCGGAGGGGTCTTGCTCGCCGTGTCTGATGATACGGATGGTACAGTTTTGCTCAATGTGGACTTGGACGCAGACGTAGATCCTGAAAATCGGATCGAACAAATCGCAATACTTGAGGACGTGGCTGCGACCTCTCTGAGCGCTGATAATCTCTACGACTTTTCAGTTGTGACCGCAAATACGTAGCGACGAAGGCAAGGCTTTCGTTTTGTCCCTTGACGTATTTTTGAGGTAGCACTGAGATGTTGAATGCAGACTTTGTTCGCGTGGATAAAGAACTGGACGGCCTCCTATGGTCACAGGATCAATCCTTTTCATTCGCGGCATCGCTCATAGGATGTCATGTGAGCGCCGCCGAGCTTGGTGAAATCGCAGAATATGCTCCTGTTGTATTCCAGCGATGTCGACTTGGGCTTTTACCCTTTGCGCTCTTTTCGTTAGGGCGCAAGAAAAATGCGTTCGTATCAGCGACCGGTAAATGGCTTTGCGGGCGACCTCCAACGACATTTCGCAATTTCACTTTTTGTCTTGCTCCATTCCCCTTGGCAGACATTTTGTTTGTCAGGCGTGAGATGATTTTGAAACAAGTAAAGCCGCATCGAGCTTATTTCTTCCAAGCAAATGGTGATCTGTCACAGCAGACCCGGGAGGTATACGAACGGTTAATTCGACATCGTGCGGACGTGGCGAGAACCGCACAAGTAATGGATGAAATACAGCGAAAGGGAGTTTTGAGCTCAGTAACTCTTTCGGGCATGCCCGGCCAAGCAAACGATTTCTTTAGCGCGAGCGGAGTCGAAGGTCATCGAAACGAAAATGGCACGGTATCTACAAGAGATCTGTCGCCTATTCATTCTTATGTAATTGAAAAGCAGGTAGGATCGCTTTCAAATCTTGAACGTCTTACCGATGACGGAATGGTGCCAAAGTCATCAAGTGACTTTGCTCAAGCGCACGGTTGGGATGGCGTCGATTATCAAGTTTCAGGGCAGTGCCACATGCCAATTGTGTCAGGTACCTGAATGCTTCGCTCGGCGCCAAAACCGGTACAAATCAAGACCGTATCCCTTTGTTTGATTGTTTGTCTTGCTGGCTGCATGACGGATTCAAATTCTGTTCTGCACAAGCCTGCAGCAGCCAAGATTTCCTTGCCAGAACTCGCTCTCGTCGAACGACCAGCATTAGAGGCTCAGAGTCTCGATGATGACTTTCATATGAGTATATTCGCGCGCGCGGTCAAAGATGCGGTTTTAGATTTACCAGCTTTAACAGAACAGCGCGCTCGACTGCGAAACTCATCAGTGCGACGTGACATTGTGGCCACTGATCTTCGACCAAAGCTTACATCAAGTCTGTCCGCCAACCAGGATCTATTGAACGAGAACGGCATGACATCGACAAATGCACGCCTGACCTTGAGGCAGCTTCTCTTTGATGGCTCTGCTACACGAAACAGGATTGCGATTGCTGAAGTAAACGAAACGCAAGCTCGTTTTGAAATGCTGTCCCTTGCTTCCTCGCTCAGTAACACCGTTGCAATGCTCGGTTTGGAAATCTGGCGGCAAAATCAGCTCGTCACTTTGGCTCAAGAAAACTTGGATGCACACCAGTCTTTTCTAAATCAGACGGAAGAACGCGTTGAGAGTGGTGTTATCCCAGAAAGTGACTTGTTTTCTGCCCGAAGCCGCCTCGCCGACGCTCAGTCTCGCATCGTCAGGGCACGGTCAGCTGCTTCTGGAGCGCGTGCCTCTTATGCTGCCTTTGTTGGAAAGTCGCCGCCTCCGATAAAGCTACCAATCTCTCCTGGAAGCATTCCTCAAGAAGTCGCTCGAGAACGCATAGCATCCAGTAGCCAGATGCAAGAACTCCGTTTGAGACTGCTTGTGGCTGAAAGACGGCGGGATGTCGTCTTGGCTGAAAGATATCCAGGTGTTTTTGTTGAGATGAGCGGGGTGCGCTCGGGTCTGATGAGTGACAATGCGGATAGCCGAGTACTTGCCGGATTATCGGTTGATCAATCAGTCTTCTCAGGCGGTGCACAGCGTGCGCGTGAGATAGAGGCACAGAGTGACATTGAAGTGGTCAGACGGAGTATCGAACAGGCCGAACGCCAGCTTCTCAGCCAGTTGGAGACAGCACTCACTGCACGCCAGTCTGCTATTCTTGAGGCTAAGGCTGCTGCAGATTCAATCCGGTTTAACGCAGCAGCTCTATCCGCGGTTCAGGAGCAATTTGCAATCGGTCGTAGTGGAATTACGGACATTCTCGATGCTCAAAGGGATCTGACAGATGCAAAGATAAGCCAATTGTCGATAACGTCTAATCAAATTGCGGCTGAGCTCAACATCCTCGAGCTAACTGGTGATTTAGCAAAAGAGTTTGGCATTGAATTGAGCAAGCCTCTTGCTCGACCAGAAGTAGCTAGTGCGGCTAGTCCGCTAGGTATCAGCCAACAAGGTGCCGGACGCGATGAAAGCCGATGACTTGAAAGGTGCCGCTGCAAACGCTCATCCGTTGGAGATTTGCCTTCTTGCTGCGGCGCGTGAATTCGGGGCACCGATATCTCTCTCTACTCTGAGGAGCTACCAGACAGGCACCACCGAACTCACGATAGATGGTTTGGTTGACCTCGCGGAGCGAATTGGGTTCTTAATTGGCCTTGGCGAGTACGACTATTCAAAACTCGATCAAGACTTGCTACCGGCCATGCTCATGGGACCAGGTGGCCGCGCCGTTCTTCTTCTAAAACGACACGGCAACCAATTCTCCGTTCTTGATCCGCTGTATTCAGCCGACGAAGTCGGCCTTATATCCTTAGATGATCTAAAGAAAACTTTTGATAACAAGGTCTTGCTGATACGGAAGAAAGACCTGGATAATGGGGCGTCTCGCGTAACGCGATCTAAGGGGCATTGGTTTTGGTCCACACTCGCTCGAAATAAATGGGCCTATACTCAAGTTTTAATCGCAGCCGCAGTTTCAAACGTTTTGGGCCTCGCGACGTCTATTTTTATAATGGTTGTCTATGATCGGGTGTTGCCGAACGAGGCGATTGAATCTCTTCTCGCACTGACCTTTGGTGTCGGTATAGCTCTCGTTTTTGATTTCATACTTCGATCGTTGAGGGCTGCATTCATCGATCGAGCCGGTCAGAAAGCTGATCTGATCATGGGGCGTATCATCTTTGACCGCATGCTCGACTTGCAGCTTGCGGCGAAACGAGGCTCGACGGGGGCCATAGCCAACATCATGCGCGAATTCGAAACGCTTAGGGATTTCATCACGTCAGCGACACTGGTTGGCGTTATTGACCTTCCCTTTATCGTCTTGTTTGTCTTCGTGATCAGCCTCATTGGCGGGCCTTTGGCGATTGTTCCGATGATTGCCGTACCTATCGTCCTACTCGTCGGCGTAGTAGTCCAACCAACGTTGATGCGTTTGGCCGACAAAAGTCAGGCCGAAGGCCAAACCAAGCAGAGTGTTTTGGTTGAAACGCTCTCGGGGTTGGAGACGATAAAGACTTTGGGTGCGGGCCATGTAATGCGCGATAGGTGGGACACCGCTTTGAAAGAGCAGTCGACCTCATCTTCAAGTTCTCGTGCGGCGGCGCAATTTGCAATGAATGCCACAGCGTTCACGCAACAAGCAGCTCAGGTGATGATCGTATTTTACGGTGTTTTTCTAATTACCCAAGGCACAGTCAGCATGGGGGCTTTGATTGCCTGTGTGATCCTCACTGGAAGAACGCTTGCTCCGCTCGCTCAACTAGCACAGATCATGACACGTTTTAGTCAAGCACGTGCTTCATTTCGTTCAGTCACCAAATTGATGAACCAGCCTGTGGAGCACCCCGACGATCGCAGATGGCTCGCTCGTCCTTTTTTCTTTGGGAGGATCGAATTTAGGAATGTGACGTTCCGTTACCCGGACCAGAAAAGTCCAATTCTTAGTAATGTCTCCTTCGAAATACTCCCTGGAGAGAAGGTTGCAATTCTAGGCAAAGTTGGATCGGGAAAAAGCACGATTGGTAGACTGCTCTGCGGACTATATTCTGCAGACAGCGGGCAGGTGCTGATTGACGATACCGATATCACACATATCGCTCGGCATGATCTGCGTGAGAATATAGGTTCTTTACTACAGGATGTATGGCTTTTCTCGGGGACCGTTCGCGATAACATTGCTGTCGGTAAACAAAGCGCAACAGATTTGGAAGTGCTGGGGGCATCCAAGTTAACGGGTGTTCATGACTTTGTATCCAAGCACCCACTTGGATATGATTTACAGCTAAGCGAGCGTGGAGCAGAGCTGTCCGGCGGTCAAAGGCAAGCAATTGGTCTTGCCCGCGCAATCATTGGTCAGAAACCAATTCTATTCCTCGATGAACCAACAAGCGCGATGGATGTTCATAGTGAGCAAGCGCTCATTTCTGGATTGACGAAACTTGATGCCAATACGACCTTTCTTCTCGTTACGCACCGAACTTCGCTTCTAGACACTGTTGATCGAGTCATCATCCTGGATGCCGGAAAAGTCATAGCTGATGGCCCGAAGGAAAATGTGCTTCAACGTGCCCTGAAAACTCGCAATCAACGGGAGCCTGCTGTTGATGTCGATCGATGAGGTCTTTAATCGCGCGCTGCAACAAAGGCGACGCGAACGTGGCTTAAAGGGATCGCTCCTTCTGCTTTCGGTCATTGCGTTCTTTGCTATCGTCGTTTTTTGGGCCGCAACAACAGAAATCGACGACTTAACGAGGACTGACGGTCGTATCGTTCCAAGTGACAGTTTGCAAACAGTGCAAGCGCCCGAAGCAGGCATGATAACCAAGGTTAATGTGCGTAACGGAGATGTCGTTGAGGCTGGCGATCTTCTTGTCGAGATGGATCCAACGCAATTGATCGGTCGCTTGGATCAGGAACGGCAACATGCCTATTCCCTTGAAGCACGAGTCTTACGTCTGACAAGTGAAGTTGAGAACACGCCGCTTGCGTTTAATCCAATTCTGACAGCAGCGGCACCAGTTCAAGTCGCGCACGAGCGACAGTTATTCGAGGCTCGCAAGGCCGAGCATATGTCCGAGCTTGCCGTTTTGCATGTTCAGTATCAGCAACAGAAAAATACTGTAATTGAAGCAAGAAGCATGAAAAGCTCAACTGAAAATACCGTTGCTTTATTGAACGAACAACTCAGTGTTATTCAACCTTTGGTAGAGCGCGGTCTTGAGCCTCAAACCTCGCTTCTACAGCTTGAGATCCAACTAAGCGAGTGGGACGGTCGGATTGCCCAGGCCGCATCGCGGTTGTCGATGGAACAGGCCCGGGTTGACGAGATAGAAAAGAAAAAGAAGGCGCTTCAGCTCGGTTTTCGCGCGGACGCTTTGGATCAGCTAAGTAGGGCATCGAGTGAATTAGCCGGGCTAGAACCCTCTTTTCCAGTGCTTGAACAACGGTTGCGAGAGACTGGTGTCAGATCCCCGGTTGCCGGGATTGTCAATCAGGTTTTCATATCGACAATGGGCGGAGTGTTGGCAGCTGGTGGCGCAATTATGGAAATTGTCCCGATAGAAGACGCTCTGGTGGTTGAAGCCTTCGTCACGCCCGCTGAGATTGCGTTTTTATATGTTGGTCAGTCAGTCAACGTTAAGATTACTGCCTATGACTTTTCGCGATACGGGTCACTTGATGGTGAGCTAGTCCAAATTGGCGCAAGCCCAATTGCGCATCCTGATCGTGGCGACAACGTTTTTGTGGTTGAGATTGCAACCTCTACCACCTTGGAAGATGGGGGGGGTCAACCATTACCTATTGTTCCAGGTATGGTCGCTGAAGTTGAATTTCTCTCGGGTAAAAAGACAGTCCTTGAGTATATCGTGCGGCCAGTCACCAAAGTGCGTGAGCGCGCGTTTCGCGATTGATAAAAATCTCCTCATCAATTTTTCCAGCCCTTTAAATTAGTCATATTGACTAATAATATGATTTATATAATATCCTATAGTCAGAAGAAATCGATATAAATTCAGATTTAGCGGCTATAATTTCTATTTCCTGAAGGTCTCTACTGTGAGAAAAATTCAAAATAGTTATAAAATATATCGTCAGATTGCTTTCGCGCAGATCATATTGTCGGTTGTTTTCACAGCCCTCGCGCTCGTTTCAGCGTTTCAAATCTTCCATAGTCACGCTTTGATGTATGGTGGTCACTCTGCGTACCTTGTGACTTCCGGGTTGGTTGCTTGTGGCGTTTTCTCCAGCATCTGCGCGAAGCGATTTCATGATTTTCAGTTCAGAATGCAGAAGCCAAGCCAGCCATCTGATTGCAGTATTCACTCTAAAAGAAACATAGACCGACATTCAGCAAACATGGCCCTCAGACTGGGGAGTGATAGAGCACAAGCGGTCGGCGAACTGCCGACGCAACTCTCCCCGCTTGTAGCCTACAGCAAAAGACGAAACGCCGAAGCACCAGGATCCCAAGTCACCCCATTTGGTCCTGCGAAGCATTCCAGTATTGATAGAGACAACCCTATAGAAGCGCGCAATACTGCCAGCCTGCGACCTATATCGGAAGAACTGATTGATAGGCTCTTGGGGCGGGTGGTTTCGCTTTCTGTTCCGGAAAATGAAGCGCTTGACCAGTTCTATCTTTTCTTCGGCGATATAGACAGCGCACATCTTGTAAGTCTAAGGGAATGGGCGGGACCTCAACGCGAAATCCTCATTTTGCAGCCTAAGTTAGATGTATGCTGGAATGATCTTACTGCGGTCGCTGGCCGGGCAACAATTTGCTTTATCGATGCAGATTTTCTGGGAGACACAGAAGAAACAGTCGATTTTTGTCTGAGGCTGAAGAAATGTTCCTTTCAGACGCCACAGATACTTATTTCAAGTGAAGTTCGCGAACACGATCTGACAGCAGAACGGCTTGCCATCTGCGACGCTACGCTGAAACCACCACTCACGTCTAAAATACTACAGCAAGGTGTTGTCGCTGCCTGTCAAAACTGTCGGTCGCTAGACGAGCCTTCGCTTGACTTCTCTCGTTTCTCTAAGATGACTTTCTAAGTCCTGACTAATGCTGTCAATGTGAAACGAGAGGGCAAGCTTCTGTAAACAAATAATTTTGTTTACGGAGGCTTGCTTCCTAACCGTATACTTAAATCCGGAGGTGTCTTATGGCCGGGTTGATGGACATTCAGTGACCTGTTCCCTGATGTGTCCGGTGTTTTGAGTTAGCCTGCGATCCTGAAATGGCAGGAAGCCCGTTAGCTTGACTGGCACTAAATCGCACAAGAAAAACCGGTTTGCGCAAAGCTTCAACGGTAGGATGCGGGAAAAGTGTCTGAACGGGCACCTGTTCTACAGACTGCGCCATGCCTGCGAGTTGATAGCTGCGTGGCGTATCGACTTCAATCACTACCGCCCGGACAAAAGCCTCGCTGGCTTCACACCCGCAGAATATGTTAATCGGTGAAAGAAAAACCAAAACCTGAACAGAGCCAATCTAGTTTCGCTGACTCAATGGGGAGCAGGTTGAAGTGGTCCCAGAAATTCGGACAGTCAGCTAAGGTGTATCCCAAACCTTTGGAGGGATACGAACATGGCGAAGCGCCGGAACTTTACAGATCAGTTTAAGGCCAAGGTGGCGTTAGAAGCGCTGCGAGGCGACAAGACCGTGCAGGAGATCGCGGCGAAGCACCAATTGCATCCGAACCAGGTCAGCACGTGGAAACGGCAGGCCATAGATGGAATGGCGGATGTCTTCTCTGGCGGGGGCAAGCCGACAGGCCCGTCTGAGGCGGAAGTCAAAGACCTGCATGCAAAGATCGGGAGGTTGGCTGTTGAGAACGATTTTTTGTCGGAAGGGCTCAAAAGGTGAGCCCGGCAAAGAAGCGATCTATGATCCAACGCGGCCATCCCAAGTTGAGCATCAGCCAGCAGTGCAATCTGGTGCAGCTCAGCCGATCTGCATTCTACTATACGCCGGTCGGGATCGATGCCGAAACGCTTGCGATGATGAAAGAGATCGACCGCGTGTTCACAAGATGCCCGTTTTTTGGGTCGCGCCAGATCGCCGCATATTTACGCAGGGAAGGTACGATCGTGGGCCGTCACCGCGTCAGGCGGTTGATGGCAAAGATGGGTCTCGAAGCCATTTACAAGCGCCCTCGAACGAGCCAGCCACACCCCCAGCATCCGGTGTTCCCGTATTTGCTGAGAAAGATGGTGATCGATCGGCCCAACCAGGTTTGGTGCGCCGATATCACATTCGTGCCGGTCAAGAATGGCTTCCTCTATCTTGTGGCGATCATGGATTGGGCCACGCGCAAGGTGCTGAGTTGGCGGCTGTCAAACACGATGCATGCGGACTTCTGCGTCGAGGCTTTGCGTGAGGCAATCGCCAAGCACGGCCCGCCTGAAATATGCAATACAGATCAAGGATCGCAGTTCACAGGGGCGGCGTGGATCACCACACTGACCGAGGCTGGGGTGCGCATCTCGATGGATGGTCGGGGGCGATATCTGGACAACATCTTCATCGAACGGCTGTGGCGCAGCCTGAAGCAGGAGGCGATCTATCTCGAAGAAATCCATGACGGCTTTGCTGCGCGGCGGGTCATCAAAAACTGGATGGTATTCTACAACTCAGACCGCCCACATTCCGCGCTTGATCGGCAAACACCCGACGACGCATATTGGGGCAGCTTGGAACAAGCGAAAGCAGCATGAAACTTAAACCCGGTACACCTTAGAAACGCTGCAAACCTGTCCGAAAAGGTGGGACCACTTCAGGTCATCAGAAACATCAACAAGCATTCGCTAGGTGGATTTCTATTTAATGAGGGGCGAGGATGCGGGTTTTGAAGTGCAGACCATTTTTGGCATAATCTGATCGTGCTGACTTATTAGGTCGACTGGGATAGTCTAAATTAATTTGAGAATTCAGTCTAAATCTAGTTTTGGAAATAATAGAACTCGATCTCCATTTTTACTTTAAGTGCTTTTGCAAATGTGAATTTCTTGGTTTGATTTTGATGTCATCTTAACCTGCTAACGAAGCGTTGGGCGGTGTTTCTGGTCCGTGAACACAAGATATAGAGCTCTGCAGGTTTGAAAAACTTGATGTGTGTAGGTGGTAAAGCGTAGCAATAGTTCGGAGGTCGGTTAAAGATACTATTTTGAAGCGAAACAGTGCTTCGTGTTAAAGTGTTTGCGCGTTAAATAATGAGAAAAACTCCGGAATATCGATGATCGACAAGTTTCAATTCTCAACAGTTGCTCGACTTCGCGAGCTTCTCGCAACTATGGAGCGGGATCTTGGCTTGACGTCTTTGTCATCGAACGAACTGGATTTACTCTATGCAGTTCGTCTCGTCAGCGATCAAAACAAAGAACCTATTGTCGAAGCGTCTGATATCAGGGAACATCCAATTACTCGGCAAATGAGCCAACCTACTTTTAATCGAACGATCCGGTCTCTGCTAGAGAAAGGATATCTTGAAACTGCTCCAAATCACAAAGCAAAACGATACCAGTTGAGCTCAAGAGCCGCGATGTAATTAAGATGATCCCGTCTGTCTGAAAAACGTTGAATTGCTTCTCATGTGGTCCAGTGGCCCGAAGACTTTTTCCTACAGGAAGACTTGCGTTATCTCGGTCTCGAGAGAGCTGGCTCCTTATTCGTTTTGTCGCAGGGTATGTGGAAGACAAATGCAGCTCTACACAAACAGCATAATGGAATTTCAAGCGGGACTTAATAGAATTGTGCCTTTTTGCTAATTCGGCGCCAAACCTCGGTAGGTAGGCAAATTGATCCCGCATAAAATCCCGCATGATTATCGAGGATAAGCGAAATCGGGAATTAGCTAAGTCATTGTGTTACTTTGGAATTCTCAAAAGCCATCGATTTCCCTTGAATCCCTGAGCCTCCGCCAACATACCATTTTCGCATACGTGATCGGGCCGCCTTGAGTGGCCGTTTTGCTTTGTTTTATAGCGTTTTCTTCGATGATGTTCAGATTTGCTCCTTGGGTGGTATGTCACGTGGTGTTTTGGATGGCCCACTCCGGGAAGCCGACGAAGAAGCCGGTCGAGGATCTTGGCGCTTGTTGTGTCCAGACTTGATGCGGCTCTCAAAATCAGCGGGCAATGACTGCTTCGATGATCTGTGTTGCGGTCTACAAGAGGTTCGCTGCCTCTCTCACCCATGCTGCGTCAACACGCGCTGCAGCTGCACAAGCCCCACACCATCCGCGACAGCCGCGCTGGAGATAGGGCCTTGCAGTTCATGTCTCCTTCGACGGGCCGTACTGCAGCATGGCCGGTATGGGACGT
>CAKZXZ010000259.1 GCA_937883775.1 uncultured Paracoccaceae bacterium | reverse complement strand
CATCCCCTACCCTTTCGGGGCCAGCAGTTTAAGCGCTGCTTTAATCAGGGTTGTTGTATCTGCAGAGGGGTCAGCCCCTGCGGCTTCGGCGACAGCGCTTGCGGCCTCACCGGGGGCATAGCCAAGGTTGCCCAACGCGGACAGCGCTTCGGATTGCGCTGCGCCGGACGGCGCGACGATCGGCGCTTCGATCACCTCGACACTCTCGTTGTCGGTCTCGGACACTACGGGGGCCGCGCCTGCCATCGCCATTACGGTCGGCGCTTTGTCTTTCAACTCGATCACGACGCGCTGCGCCGTCTTGGGGCCGATGCCTTTGGCGGCTTTCACGGCGTTCCAATCGCCCAAGGCAATCGCGCGGCTGACGCCATCGGCGCCCAGCGTACCAAGGATCGCCATCGAGGCTTTCGCGCCGATCCCCTGAACGGACATGAGCAGGCGGTGCCACTCTTTTTCCACCAAAGACGTGAAGCCGAAGAGTTGGAGGAGGTCTTCGCGGACCAAAAGGTCTGTATAGAGGGCGACGGCCTCGCCAACGCCGGGCAGGCCAGCCAAAGTGCGTTCGTTGCAATAGACCATGTAGCCAACCCCGCGCACGTCGATCAGGACGTGGTCGGCGCCGCGATAGTCGATGCGGCCCGAGAGCTTACCAATCATGAGGCGGCCCGCTTCAACGCGGCCTCCAGATGGCCGGCCGATTGGGCGTGGTGGGCGTGGCAAATCGCGATTGCCAGGGCGTCTGCCGCGTCCGGGCCGGCGATCTCGGCCCCCGGGAGTTGCATGCGCACCATATGATCCACCTGCCGCTTATCCGCATGGCCGACGCCAACGACCGTTTTTTTCACAGCGTTTGGCGCGTATTCCCCGATGCTAAGCCCGGCTTGCGCGGCAACCAGCATCGCAATGCCCCGCGCCTGACCCAGCTTGAGCGTGCCAGCGCCGTCCTTATTGACGAATGTCTGCTCAACCGCCGCCGTATCGGGGGCGTGTTCGATCAAAACCGCGCTCAGCGCTTGATGCAACTGAAGTAGCCGGGCGCCCAAATCGGTGCCTGTTGAGCGGCACACTCCATTCGCGACATGGGCAATGCGCGGGCCAGAGACGTGAATCACGCCCCATCCCATATTGCGCAAGCCGGGATCTATCCCCAAAACGCGCATGCTCGGCCCCTGTTTTGTTGCTTTTCTGACGCAGTAGCACGAAAGGCGAACAAACGCCAAGATTGAATAATACCAGCAATTTGACAGATCACAGCCTGCAGGGATCGGAAAAAGGTCGTTTTCGCCCTATACATGCCTAAAAACGACATTCTTATAGGCGTGATTTCGCGTTTATGAACAATGCTTTAACGGCAGGCCAAGCTATGCAAAACCAGCATGACACCCATGCGCTTTTAGCAGCTTGTGCACATTGAAGAACGCTCCTACCTGCGGCGCATAGAACACAAAAAACCTCTACGCCAAATTCCTGGAAGGACATCGAAAATGGCCGCATTTGACACCACCCGCCCGATGGCCGCATCCCCTGCTTCCGCAGGCGGCCTGATGACACGCATCGCCAACCTGTACGGCACATTGGCCGCATGGAACGACGCGCGCATGACGCGCAAAAGCCTGTCCAAACTGACAGCGCGCGAGCTTGAAGACATCGGTCTGAGCCTATCTGACATCGACAACATGAACTGGACCCGCCGCTAAGCCGGTCGCGACAGAAATACGCCAATCAAAAAGCCACGCGGGTGACCGACGTGGCTTTTTACGTTCAGGTTATACGCGGTTCAAAAGAACAGGCGAAACGTGTCCAGAAGCCAAATCGAAATCGGATCGGGCTTCATCAGGGCAGCTCCGGCTTGTTCGACAAGCGTTCCAAGCGACAGCTTTTCGACCCGCTCGAGGTAGGTGATCGAGCCGAGATATCCCAGCAGGAATGCCTTGAACAGGAAGAACGAGCTGACCATCAAAAAGAGGCCTTTGATCGGAAGCTGAATACGGGGCCGGCGCGGACGCGCGATAATCAGCCCGTCATGATTGACAGAGTGGACAACCCCACCAGACAATTTCTGGTGTTTGCGTTGGATACCGCGCACCCTGTCGTCAAATTGGAGATGGGACTCTCCCATGGCAGCCTCCGGTAAATGCCAAAAAAAATAATGCCTTAGTGGAGCGTCCAATTGAGGCAAAAATGGGGCAAACTGCTAAAAACTGTCTCAATTCGGGTTAAAATTGGGTGTTTTACGTAAAAGAAGCGTACTCCAATCACCAATCTGCTGGTGTTCGACCAGATTGTATCCATTTTCTTGGTAAACGGCAGCGACCTCATCAGCCTGTTCGTTCAAAAGACCCGACAGAATCGCATGTCCGTTGGAGGCCGTGACAGCCGCCAGATCCGGAGCAAGGGCGATCAAGGGGCCTTTCAGAATATTGGCAAAAACCAGATCAAAGGGCGCGCGTGCGGCGATTTCCGCGTGGTCGGTGCCTGTGGCCTCAAGGCACAAAACGCGCCCTTCCAACCCGTTGGCGCGCATATTGGCTTCGGCCACTTCGACTGCAACGGCATCAATATCGCTTGCCACCACCTCGTGATCCCAGATCCGGGCTGCTGCCATGGCAAGCACGGCTGTGCCGCACCCGACATCCAGCGTTGAGCCCACCGCGACGCCGTCGCTCACCACCTTATCAAGCGCCAGCAGGCAGCCCAGCGTGGTGCCGTGATGACCCGTGCCAAACGCCATCGCCGCCTCGATCAGAAGTGGTTCGGCATTTGCGGGCACCTTGTCTGCATCGTGGCTGCCGTAGACAAAAAAACGTCCCGCCTCGACCGGAGCAAGTTCACGTTTGACCTTGGCGACCCAATCGGTCTCGGGCAGTTCCGAAACCACAAAGGGCTTGGCGCCAAACGCAGCCGCCAGAACGGCCAGCGCGGCCTCATCCGGCGTTTCCACGAAGTACCCGCCAACTTCCCATAAGCCTGATCCATCTTCGACCTCGAACACACCCACACCGGTGGGTTCCGGATCAAGCCGTTCCATCGCGGTGCCCAGCGCCTCGGCAGGGTCTTTTCCGGTCAGGGTGGTTAATGCAGTGAAGGTGGGCATAGCGGTCCTTATTCGGCGGGCACGCCCATGGGGCGCGCAAAAATCGTCTCGTTGCCCGGCTCTGGATGGCGCGGGATCAACAGTGCCAGCAGCAACGACACGCCCGCCATCATCGCCGCAAGCAAGAACACCGCTGACGGCGAGGTAAGCCACAGATAGCCCAGCCCGGCAGGCAGAAAGACCGCTGCAATATGGTTGATCGTGAAGGCCACTGCCGCTGTTGGCGCGATATCACCGGGATCAGCGATTTTCTGAAAGTACGTTTTCAACGCCAAAGCAAGTGCGAAGAAAATGTGGTTCACGACGTAAAGCCCGGCGCCGACCACAACGCCCCAGCCAAACCAGTAGATGCCACCATAGGCCAGAAAGACCAGCAAAAGCCCTGCATATTCAAAGACAAGCGCATTGCGCTCTCCAAAGCGGGCAACGACACGGCCCAAAAGCGGGGCGCAGATCATGTTGGCGACCAGCGTAATCAGAAACAGCGATGTGACCTGATCCACCTCAAAGCTGAAATGCTCGACCATCATGAACGCGGCAAAGACCACGAAAATCTGCCGCCGCGCCCCCGCCATGAACTGCAGCGCGTAATAAAGCCAATAGCGCTTGCGCAGCACCATCTTCTTGAGCTGGGGATTTGGCGCCTCGAACTGCGGATATGCAAGAAAGGCAAAGATCGCCATCACCGCAGTGGTGCCGCCTGCGACCATGTAAACCAAGTTATACGACAGATCGAACGCCCGCCAGGTGAGCACGATCAGGACATAAGCCACGAATGTCGCCGCCGATCCGGCTGCGATGATCCAGCCCAGAGTTTGCGGCGCCCGCTTCTTGTCGATCCATTGCAGTTGCAGACTTTGGTTGACCGTCTCGTAATAGTGAAACCCGATCGAGCTGAGCATCGTAATCGTGAGGATGCCACCCATCGATGGAAAATACGCGGTCAGCGCAGTTGCCACACCCAGCAGCAAAAGCGACACGACGCCCAGGATCTGCTCGCGCATGACCATGATGATTGCGATGACACCAATGGCAAAGAACCCTGGAATCTCGCGCACCGTGTGCAGCCATCCGATATCAGAACCGTCAAAGCCTGCCGCGGAAATGACAAAATTGTTCAGCAGCGCGGACCATGTCGCAAAAGCAATCGGCATCGCGGCAGACATCAGGAACAACAGCGCGATGGGCCTGCGCCAGAACGGCAAATCGTGGGTGTCGGCCAACCGCATGATATCGGGGTGTAACTTCATGGCGCGGGTCTACGCCTGCACGCCGCCCTTTGCGAGAAAAAAATCAGACGTGTCTTTACAAATCTTAATACACGTATAAGTTGTTTCATACCTAACGCATTTGCGTTGCCACTCACGCCGCATTTTTCGCAGTTCTCCCGAGCGTCGTGTCTGCTCCCAGTCAGGCACGACGCACCCCTTCCTTGAAACGTCAGTAGAAACTCTGCGGATCGATATCGATCGACAGGCGTACATTGTTCGGAATTTTGAACTGAGCGACCCACTTTTGTAGCGCGCTTTGCAATGGCGCGGTTTTGTCCGCCTTCACCAGAAGCCGCACCCGGTGCCGCCCGCGGATGCGGGCGATTGGGGCGGCGGCAGGGCCGAAAACCTGTGCGCCAATGGCGTGGAGCGGCTTGATCTCGCGGGCCATGGCGCCGCCCAGATCAAAGACCTCCTGCACGTTCGGGCTGCTAAGCACGATGCCCGCCATGCGCCCGTAGGGGGGCACACCGACATGCTGGCGCTCGCGCGCTTCGGCCTGCCAGAAGCCTTCCTCGTCCCCCGACAGGATCGCGCGGATCACGGGGTGTTCTGGCTGATAGGTTTGCAGTAGCGCGGTGCCTTTCTTTTCGGCCCGCCCCGCGCGGCCCGCGACTTGGCGCATCAGTTGGAATGTGCGTTCTGCCGCCCGCAGGTCGGAGCCTTGCAGGCCCAGATCGGCGTCGATCACACCGACAAGTGTCAGCAGCGGGAAGTTATGGCCCTTGGCGACCAATTGCGTGCCGATGATGATGTCGGCCTCGCCTGCGGCAATTACCTGGATCTGCTCTTTCAGGGCGCGGGCAGAGCCGAACAGGTCCGATGATAGCACAGCGACGCGGGCATCGGGGAAGAGTTCTTTGGTTTCTTCGGCCAAACGCTCGACCCCCGGACCAACGGGGGCGAGCTTGCCTTCGACGCCGCAGGACGGACAGGCCTCTGGCATCGGTTTTGTCTCACCACATTGGTGGCACATGAGGCGCTTGAGAAAGCGGTGTTCAACCATCCGCGCGTCACAGTTATCGCAGCCGATCTGGTGCCCGCAGGCGCGGCAGATGGTCACGGGGGCATAGCCGCGACGATTGATGAACAGCAGCGATTGTTCGCCCTTTTCGACGCGCACTTGCACCTCGCGTTGCAGCGTCGGGGAAATCCAGCGCGTGCCGGGCAGGTTTTCCAACCGCATGTCCAGCGCGCGCATGTCGGGCATCACCGCCTCGCCAAAGCGGGAGGTCAGTTCCAGCTTGGTATACTTGCCCGCTTCGGCATTGGCCCAGCTTTCCAGCGACGGCGTGGCGGAGGCCAACACCACATGCGCCCCGCAGATCGAGGCGCGCAGAACAGCCATATCGCGGGCATTATAAAGGACGCCGTCCTCTTGTTTGTAGGAGGTGTCGTGTTCTTCATCGACCACCACCAAACCAAGGTTCTGATAAGGCAGAAACAGCGCCGAGCGCGCACCAACGACCAGTTGCGCGCCGCC
>CAKZXZ010000258.1 GCA_937883775.1 uncultured Paracoccaceae bacterium | reverse complement strand
GCATCGCGAAGGTAAAGAACGACAGATAGGCAAAGAAGCGCGGGCGGTAGCTTTCTCCTTCGCGGAAGTGGTCATCATGGGCCATGTAGCCAAATGAATAGAGGTGAACCAGCGCGGACACCGTATTGATAACAATCAACATAATCGCCGTCAGACGGTCCAGCCGGATCGCCCAGTCAGTGGTCAAGCTGCCGCTTTCGATCCAACGCAAAATAACGATGCGCTGCGTCTCGCCATCAAAGCCCAGAAAGACGATCCAGGACAGGAACGCTGCCAGAAACAGCAGGCTCGTGGCGACCCAACACGCGGCCGTTTCGCCAAGGACGCGCCAGCCGAAGCCGCAGATCAGGGCACCGACAAGCGGGGCGAAAAGGATAATCGTTTCCATCGCCTCAGCCTCTCATATTGTTGACGTCTTCCACGGCGATGGTGCCACGCGTGCGGAAGAAACAGACGAGGATCGCAAGGCCAATGGCGGCCTCGGCGGCGGCGACCGTCAGCACAAACAGCGTAAACACCTGCCCCACCAGATCGCCCAGAAAACTGGAGAATGCGACGAGGTTGATATTCACCGCCAGCAGCATCAGCTCGATCGACATCAGCAGGATGATGACGTTTTTGCGGTTCAGAAACAGCCCGAAAATGCCGATCACAAAGAGCGTCGCCGCGACTGTCAGATAGTGTTCCAGTCCGATCACTTAGTTGGTCCTCATCTCGAATTCTGTCTTGTCCCCGCGCAGGTCGGGATAGGCGGCGGCACAAGCGCAGGGCTCTGCGTTGAACGCGGTCAGTTGCACATCTTTGGCGACTTTGGCCACCGCATCGCCCATCCGCTCCAGCGTGGCGAATGCCCGCGCGCCGGCTTCCATCTCGTCTACGATTTTCAACGCGGCATCGGTGCGATCAAAGGGCAAACGCTCTGACATCCGTTCCTCGGCCACGCGAAACCGCAGCGCCGCGCCGGGGCCGCAATCGGCGATGATATAGTCGCTATATGTCCCTTCCTGAGACCACCAATCGCGCCACATGACGCGGCCATCGCCCAGATCGGCATGACCCGCCTCGCCCCCATGGCTGACATGGGTCGTGCGGGTGCACTCCGCCAGCGTCAGCGCCTGCGCGCTGCTGACCATGGCGAGAAGCGCCAAAGGATATGCGACAGCCCGGATCACAGCTCAGAGCCCCTGCCCCGGCTTGACGTCTT
>CAKZXZ010000257.1 GCA_937883775.1 uncultured Paracoccaceae bacterium | reverse complement strand
TAACCGCTGAAGGCATCTAAGCGGGAAGCCCCCCTCAAAACAAGGTATCCCTGAGAGCCGAGGTAGACCACCTCGTCGATAGGCCGGAGATGTAAGCGCAGCAATGCGTTCAGTTGACCGGTACTAATTGCTCGATAGGCTTGATTTGATCCAGTAAAAGCCAGGTTCATCCTGCTTTATGGACAAGTCATACACACACAAAGTGAAATTCTTGGACTTCTGATGGTGTTTTGAAGTTTCTTTCTCGGTTTGGTGGTCATAGCGCAAGTGAAACACCCGATCCCATCCCGAACTCGGCAGTTAAGCACTGTTGCGCCGATGGTACTGCGTCTTAAGGCGTGGGAGAGTAGGTCACCGCCAAACCTAGTAAGAAACTTGAGAACACGTATCTCTCTGACGATGACAAAATATTCTTCAATGGCCGCCTTTCGAGGCGGCTTTTGTTGTTTTGGACCCTGGAAATCTTTCCTTCCCCCTCGACCTGTTTTCATCGACACTCTGGTCATGGATTTTGTCCCTACACGCCCGACCACAACGATGTATCTGCTGCGCCACGCCGAGGCGACCGGGCATGACGCTAACGATGGACTAACCCCAACAGGGGTGAAAGCTGCCGAAGCTCTTGTGCCGGTCCTTCAAGCTCTTGAGGTCGACAGTATCTTCTCAAGCCCTGCTCAGCGCGCCCGGGCCACAGTCGCGCCTTTCGCAACCGCCGCTGGTCTGCAACTGACGACATTGCCGGATCTGCGTGAACACCAAACCTCGCTCCAAGGCCATGTCCCAGATGACGCGCTATATGAGCGCCGCTTTACCGAGCGCAACCTGTCCAGACCTGGCGCCGAGAGCTTTAATCAGGCCGCCACGCGTTTGCGCAACATGATAAAGTCGTTGTCCCGTCGGCCCGTCTATGCACCTGTACTGGCCACTCATGGTGGCCTTCTGGCATCCGTGCTGAGCACGCTTTACACCGATTGGGGCTATGCCACGTTTATTGAAATGCCACGCCCTGCGCTTTTTAAGCTGACGCATTCCCATGGAAACATCCGCGAAATTCAACATCTCACGCTGTCGTAAATGCTCTGCTTCAATTCCCTTGAGAAAAGGGCTTGCACCTCTCTGTCCAAAGGCCTAAGTCCATCAAACGTTGGCGCGGGATGGAGCAGCCCGGTAGCTCGTCAGGCTCATAACCTGAAGGTCGTAGGTTCAAATCCTACTCCCGCAACCAACGCAAAAGCCGCCCTTTGGGGCGGTTTTTGCGTTTATGAACCCGCGTCGTTTGTCATAAATATCTTGGATCCGCTGATTTATGACAAATCCTTGCTCCCTCTGCGCTTTGATGGGATCGTCGGTTATCTGAGCGAGACACAGCAGCCATGATTGACCATCACCAGACCTCTGCTCTTTCGATGCTATCCGAGACGATGGACGAAACCCATGATGGCCTCGCCCGGTTTACCCATCAGATGAACGCGTTTCGGAACTTGCCATCGTTCTGGTGGGGAGACGTGCCCGTTTGGTTGTCCGATACCGCTGGTGATCCGCCTCATCGCTGGCCTGTCCTGTCCAGCACAGAGGAGATGTTTCTGATCGCGCGTTCTGTGGAGCACGGTGCGTTCGAGCTGCCCCTCGCCGCCCTCGCACAGGAGATGAACGCTGATGACGACGTCATCCTCACCCCCGCTGAGTTTCGCTTGTTTATGGATTTGGCTCAGGGCCTGACCCTTGAGGACAGTGCGGTGCAGGCCGCCCTCGCCACCTCGACCCGCCGCAAGCAGTTACAACGCCTCTTTGTCAAGCTGCAGGTGAAGAGCCAGGCCGAGCTTGTGAGCTTCGCAAGCCAGATCATCCATCGGCTGCAGTCACATCTTGAAGCGCATCTGGCCAGCCATGTCGCAAGCTGGGGCTCGTATCTGCGCCATATGCCGAAGGGCGTACGCTTTGGCACCTTGGGCGGACATGACACAGCGCCGGTCCGCTACCTGGACATCGGCCCGGTCAGCGGAACGCCTGTGATGATCCTGCACCCGATGGTCTTCCCAAATATTGACGCGGACGATGTCGCCCTGTTTCACCAGCTTGGATGGCGCACGATCTGGCCGGTTCGCGATGGTTGCCTGAGCCTGCAAACCTCGAAGGACAAGAACTGGTCGCGCCACTGCACCAAAACGGTTGAGGATATTCATACGGCACATCAGTTCGTCGCAGATGTGCAGATCCCCATCATCGCGCTTGTCTCGTCAGGTAGCTATGCTGTCGAGTTTGCACGCGCTTATCCAAAATGTGTCTCGCGGATCGATTTCGTGTCCACTTGCTTTTCCGCAGGGGGCCGCAAGACGCGTGACGTTTATTTTGGAGATTTCCTTCTGCGAACACTTCGCTCCAATGGACGGATGGCTTTGCTCGCGATCCGTCATCTTGCAAACGGGTTAAGCGACAACGACAGGCTTGAGAAAACCATACGTCGCGTTTTTGCCAACAGCCCGCCCGATCAAGCCCAGCTTGATGCTGATTTTGCCACGGATCAGCGGTCTGAGCGGATACAGACGGCGATCCTCAGTTCGATTGATTCCATGCGGCACGATTATCTTTCGCAGCTGCATTTTTCATGGCGTCAGGCCAAAACGCTGAACGCGCCGATGCAGTTCTGGCACGGTGCACAAGACAAAGTGCATTGCCTTGGTGATCTGACAGATCTGGCGCGTCACGTTTCGGGACGTGCGCCTGAGGTCATCTCGCACATGGGGCACCTGACCCAAGGGGCTCCGCTGCGCGACACGTTCAGGCAGATCGCGGCGGCCTACCTCAAATGAGGTAAGTGGCGGCTATTACCGCTTCTGATATGCTTCCTTCGCTGTCATTTCTCACTTCGACGGGCTTTTTGACTGCGTGTTCCCAAGACACCCTCGTTCGTCATCACAGTTTGGAGAACGATATGAGAGCATTTTTACTAACCGCATCCCTTGGCCTCCTGGCCGCGTGCATGTCACCCACATCAGAAGGGCAGACGGGCATGGCAGACAAGGCAAGCATGGCTGCTGATGGTGCCATTGCGACAGAAGCGCAATTTCGTGACGCGATTGTCGGACGGACACTGACCTTCGAAGGCAAGTCTTTTGTCATCAACGCGGACGGAACGATTTCTGGACCTTGGGACGGGCAGGGTATTACGGGTTCGTGGACATGGCAGGATGGCGCGTTCTGCCGTGACGCGAAGATCGGATCACGGGTTCTCGACCCTGGTTGCCAGATTTTCGAAGTTGATGGCAGCTCTGTCAAAGTGACGCGAGAGCGTGGCGCCGGTGCGAGTTTCGTTTACACGATCAGCTGACACGTCCTTTTAAGCACCCAAGATACAGCCGCTCCGGATATTCGGGGCGGCTTTTTCGTGTCAGTCTCGCCTATGCGCGCAGAGCGCGGCGCGGCTGTGCGTAAATCCGGGTTTAGCTTAGCCGGTTCCCCCTCTACTGTGCGCGCAGGGGGAAGACATATGACCGCCATTGTTCAAATTACTGATGTCGCGAAGCGCTACGAGACCGGCTTTGAAGCGCTGAAAGGCGTGGATCTGGATATCCGCGAGGGTGAAATCCTTGCTTTGCTTGGGCCCAATGGCGCAGGTAAGACAACGCTGATTTCAACGATCTGCGGTATCAGCCACCCGACCAGCGGCACGATCACCGTTGCGGGGCATGATGTGGTGAAGAATTACCGCAAGGCGCGGGCACTGATCGGTTTGGTTCCGCAAGAGATTGCGCTGGAGCCGTTCGAGACGGTCTGGAATTCGGTCAGCTTTACACGTGGTCTTTTCGGCAAGCCGCGCGATGATGCGTATCTTGAGACGATCCTACGGCAGCTTTCGCTCTGGGACAAAAAAGACGCCCAGACGAAGGAGTTGTCGGGGGGTATGAAGCGCCGGGTGCTGATCGCCAAGGCGCTTAGTCACGGGCCGCGCATCCTGTTTCTGGACGAGCCGACAGCGGGTGTCGACGTCGAGCTGCGCAAAGACATGTGGGAGATCGTTGGCCGGCTGAAAGAGGACGGTGTGACGATCATTCTGACAACGCATTACATCGAAGAGGCCGAGGCGATTGCCGATCGGGTGGGTGTCATCAATCAAGGCCAGATCCTTCTGGTTGAAGACAAGGCCGCGTTGATGGCGCAGATGGGGCGCAAGCAACTGCGTATCGCCTTGCAGGCCCCCCTTGTCCAAGTGCCCGAAAGTCTTGGCGCTTATGCTCTTGAGATCGCGCCGGAGGGCGATGCGCTGGTCTACCACTATGACAGCGCGTCTGATCGCACAGGGATCACAAAGCTACTGAATGATCTGCAAGCTGCCGGGCTGATGATGACTGATCTGAAGACGCAGGAAAGCACGCTTGAGGACATCTTTGTCGACCTTGTGAAGGAAACATCATGAACCTACAGGCGATCAGGGCGATCTATGCCCATGAAATGGTACGGTTTTTCCGCACATTGATGCAGTCTTTCCTATCCCCTGTCTTGTCGACATCGCTTTACTTCGTCGTCTTTGGGGCGGCGATTGGCAGCCGCATCGATCAGATTGAGAACGTCAGCTATGGTGCCTTTATCGTGCCAGGGCTCATCATGTTAAGCGTGATGACCCAAAGTGTGTCCAATGCTTCGTTCGGTATTTATTTCCCCAAGTTTATTGGCACTGTTTACGAACTTCTGTCCGCGCCAGTGAGCTTTTTGGAAATCGTCATCGGATATGTTGGTGCCGCAGCAACCAAGTCGCTTTTCATTGGCATTGTTATCCTTGTGACTGCGCATTTCTTTGTCGATCTCGACATCCAGCACCCGGTGGCAATGTTGGCGTTTCTTGTGCTGACCTGCCTCAGTTTTTCACTGTTTGGTTTTATCATCGGCATTTGGGCGGGAAATTTTGAGCAGCTTCAGATCATTCCGTTGCTCATCATCACGCCGCTCGTGTTTCTGGGTGGCAGCTTCTATTCGATCAGTATGCTCCCGCCGATCTGGCAAACGATCACGCTATTTAATCCGGTTGTTTACCTAATTTCCGGTTTCCGCTGGTCGTTCTTTGGGACAGCAGATGTGCCGATTTTTGCATCTCTGCTTGCAATCAGTGCGTTTACCGCGCTTTGCCTTGCAATCATCTGGTGGATTTTCCGGACGGGCTACAAGATCAGATCCTAAAAACCGTTGGCCTTTCGCAACAGTGATCCATGCGGATGCGGCGTCCCTTGTTCCGGGGGCATGTCCACTCTACATGGCAAAAGATGAAACGTTTTCTTCCTTTTGTGAAATCTGATCCGCTTGTGGCTGTTGTGCGCTTGCAAGGTGCTATTGCAGCTGGTTCCCGTGGGACCCTTTCGGATCAAGGTATCGCCCCGCTGATCGAGCGCGCCTTCAAGAAGGGCAAACCAAAGGCTGTGGCGTTGGTTATCAATTCGCCCGGCGGCTCACCAGTGCAGTCGTCGCTGATCGCGGCGCGCATTCGCCGCCTTTCAGAAGAGAAAGAGATCCCCGTCTATGCTTTCGTCGAAGACGTTGCCGCATCGGGGGGCTACTGGCTGGCCTCGGCCGCAGATGAGATCTGGATTGATCCCGCGTCGGTGGTGGGGTCAATCGGTGTGATCTCGGCCTCTTTCGGGGCGCACGAGTTTCTGGATCGCTACGGCCTTGAGCGCCGGGTTTATACGGCGGGTAAGTCGAAATCCATGCTCGACCCGTTCAAGCCAGAAAATCCCGAGGATATCGAGCGCCTCAAAGCTATTCTCGAGCATCTGCATGAGGTTTTCAAATCTCAGATTGCGACGCGGCGCGGTGCAAAGCTGCCAGAAGGCCGGGACCTTTTTACCGGAGAGATTTGGGTTGGCGAAACTGCAATTCAGGTTGGTTTGGCAGATGGCATCGGGCATGTTGTTCCGAAGATGAAAGAGATGTTCGGAGATAAAGTGCGGTTTCAGGTCTACGGTCAGAAAAAGCCGCTGTTGCAGCGCCTTGGTGCGCAGATCATCGGCGATGGGATGACCGCGCTTGAGGAACGGGCTCTTTATGCTCGATATGGCCTTTAAGTGATCTCTAAGATCGTCTTTTTGTTCCTGATCTTCATCGCTGTCCTCGCGATGTTTGGAAAGCTGCGCTTTCCCGGACAGGCGCGATTGGCATCGAAAAAATGCGACACATGTGGACGGTTCCGTATTGGCAAGGGCCCATGCCCCTGTAAGACGGGCGCCTGATGCTGATGGACTGGGTTTATACAGGCCTGGGTTTGCTGATCCTGCTGTTGGCTGGCGACGCGCTGGTGCGCGGTGCGGTCAACATGTCTCTCCGCCTGGGTGTGCCCGCCTTGATTGTCAGTCTGACGATCGTCGCCTTTGGCACGTCTGCACCCGAACTGCTTATCGCCGTCGCGGCAATCAGTGACAATGCACCGGGTATTGCGATGGGCAATGTGGTGGGTTCAAACACTGCCAATGTCTTGTTGGTTCTGGGCGTGCCCGCGCTGTTGGCGACACTGCATACAAGTGAATGTGACACGCGCAAAAACTACATTTACATGATCCTTGCGACGCTTTTGTTCATCGCTGTGTGTGCTTTGGGTCCCATCACCTGGATGCATGGAATTGTCCTTCTGGCAGCGCTTGTCGCGATCCTGACGAAAGCCTTTTTTGATGCCAAAGCGCATCGCAGTAACGGTGCAGATGTCGATCTTGAGGAGCTTGAAGGGGCTGATCCTTCGCTGCCCTGGTGGCGTATCATTCTTTATCTGGTGCTGGGTCTGATTGGTCTTCCGCTTGGCGCGGACCTGCTGGTCGATGGGGCGACGTCTATCGCAAAAGACTTTGGCGTCTCGGACACTGTGATCGGTTTGACGTTGGTCGCGATTGGCACGTCATTGCCGGAACTGGCAACCACGGTCATGGCTGCGTTACGCCGTCAGGCGGATGTGGCGATCGGCAATGTCATTGGCTCGAACATGTTCAACCTGCTGGCTATCATCGGCCTTGCAAGCTTTGTGGGCGACATTGAGGTTGGACGGGAATTTCTTGAGTTTGACCTGTGGGTCATGCTGGCAGCGTCATTGATCTTGTTGCCATTCGTCTTTTTCAAACAAAACATTACCCGCTTTTGGGGTGTGCTGTTGACCGCGCTTTATGGGCTCTACCTTATCGTCATCTTGATCTGACGGAGGGCGGTATGGCTCAGGCTTTGGTAACAGGCGCGGGCAAGCGCCTTGGGCGTGCGATGGCATTGTTCCTTGCGGAGAGGGGCTTTGATATTGCGGTTCATTATGCCTCGTCCCGGGATGCCGCCGAAGCGGTTGTGGCGCAGATCGAGGAACTGGGACAGCGCGCGATTGCCGTGCAGGCTGATTTACTGCTTGAAGACGAAATGCAGGCTTTGGTGCCGGAAGCCGCAGAGCGTCTGGGCGGGCCTCTTACATGTTTGGTCAACAACGCGTCGATCTTTGAATATGACACGATCCAAACGGCAGATCGGGTCAACTGGGATCGCCATATGGAAAGCAACCTGCGCGCGCCTTTTGTGCTGACACAGGCTTTCGCCGCGCAGGTCCCGAAGGCTGCGATGGATGCGCGCGGCGAGCCGATTGCGCAAGGGCTGGTCGTCAACATGATCGATCAACGTGTTCGTGCGCTGACGCCCGAATTCATGACCTATACGATCGCCAAGATGGGGTTATGGGCGCTGACGCAAACCGCGGCACAAGCGCTTGCGCCGGACGTGCGGGTCAACGCAATCGGGCCGGGTCCCACGCTGCAGGGCGGTCGCCAGGCCGCAGCGCAGTTCGCAAAACAGCGTGGTGCTACGATCCTTGAAAGAGGTGCAAACCTTGACGATATAATAGCGGCATTGGGCTATTTTCTATCGTCCCCGGCGATAACGGGCCAGTTGCTTTGTGTGGATGGGGGCCAGCATCTTGCCTGGGAAACGCCAGATGTCCTGGGTGTGGAATGACTGGTCTTTCGATAAACCGCCGCAAGTTGTGCACTGGTCACGGCTCTGTCACAGATCTGTCAAACTTTTGTTAAGTTTTTCAATGGTTTGGGCTGTGGAAAGAAAACTTTGTTTTGATATCAATACGTTATGTTTGTGCCTAAAAAATGTGCAGTTTAACGATTGCCCCGAAAAATAAAGGAAATTTCTAGCTGCCCAAAACATACACACCGAGTTATCCACAGTTGCCGTGGACAGGTTGGCCCTTGAGCCTTCCGCGATATCATTGCAGCGCATAGTAGAATCACACCAGTTGAGCAGATGACCGACGAGACGCAGAAAACCGAGACACCGCTGAAAGGACACGAGCGTATTCAGGCGTATCTGAAAACGCTTGATGGATCGCCCGGTGTTTATCGCATGCTTGATGAGCAGGCGCGGGTTTTGTACGTCGGCAAGGCGCGGAACCTGAAAGCACGGGTCAGCAATTATGCGCGCCCTTCGGGTCATTCTGGTCGGATTGCGCGGATGATCCGCGAAACCGCGTCGATGATGTTTTTGACCACCAAGACCGAGACCGAAGCGCTGCTGCTTGAGCAGAACCTCATCAAACAGCTCAAGCCGCGCTACAACGTGTTGCTGCGTGACGATAAGAGCTTTCCGAACATTCTGATGACCAAGGATCATCCGTTTTCCGAGATCAAGAAACACCGCGGAAAGAAATCCCAAAAGGGCAGCTATTACGGACCGTTTGCCAGTGCGGGCGCGGTGAACCGGACGCTGAACCAGCTGCAAAAGGTCTTTTTGCTGCGCAATTGTTCAGATTCGGTGTTTGAAAGCCGGTCGCGGCCGTGTCTGTTGTATCAGATCAAACGCTGCAGTGCGCCCTGCGTCGGTCACATCTCGGAGGCGGATTACGCCGAAAGCGTTCGCGACGCCGAGAAATTTCTGTCAGGCAAATCCACCGGTGTGCAGGAACGTCTGGCCAAGCAGATGGTCGAGGCATCCGAGGCGATGGAGTTTGAACGTGCCGCTGCGTTGCGCGACCGTATCCGGGCCATGACGCAAGTGCAGACCGCGCAGGGTATCAACCCGCGTGGTGTGGCCGAGGCGGATGTCATCGCGCTGCACATGGAAGGTGGGCAGGCTTGCGTGCAGGTCTTTTTCATTCGCGCCAATCAGAACTGGGGTAATCGTGATTACTATCCGCGGGTCGGCAATGAGGTTGATGAGACGGAGGTGATGGAAGCCTTTGTCGGTCAGTTCTATGGCGATAAGCAACCGCCAAAGCTTGTGCTGCTCTCGCATCCGGTTGAGAACGAGGATCTGGTCGCTGAAGCCCTGTCACAAAAGGCCGGGCGCCGGGTTGAGATTGCAGTGCCTTTGCGTGCGGAAAAGGCCGAGCTGGTCTCAGGCGCGGCGCGCAATGCCCGTGAAAGCCTTGCACGGAAGATGTCAGAAACGGCGACGCAGGGTAAGTTGCTGAAAGGGTTGGCCGAAGCGTTTGATCTAAATGAACCTCCCAAGCGGATCGAGGTTTACGACAACTCGCATATTCAAGGTACGAATGCAGTTGGGGGTATGATCGTCGCTGGTCCTGAGGGCTTTGTGAAAAGCCAGTATCGGAAGTTTAACATCAAAGGTGACGACATCACGCCGGGGGATGATTTCGGAATGATGAAAGAGGTGCTGATGCGCCGCTTCAAGCGTTTGCTGAAAGAAGATCCGGACCGAAAGGGCGATACTTGGCCGGACCTTCTGTTGATTGACGGCGGTGCCGGGCAGGTCAGCGCTGTGCGTGAGATCATGGTCGAAATGGGCGTGACAGATATTGACATGGTTGGCGTCGCCAAGGGCATTGATCGCGATGCCGGTAAGGAAGAGTTCTACCGTACGGGTCAACGCCCCTTTGCGTTGAAGCATAACGACCCGGTTCTTTATTTCGTCCAGCGTCTGCGGGACGAAGCGCACCGGTTCGCTATTGGTACCCACCGTGCCAAACGCGCCAAGGCCATCGGGGCGACGCCGCTGGATGATGTTCCCGGCGTCGGTGCTACGCGCAAGCGGGCGCTGCTTGCGCATTTTGGATCTGCCAAGGCGGTGGGGCGTGCAAATCTGGCTGATCTCAAGGCGGTTGATGGGATCAGCGATGCCATGGCAGAAACGATCTACGACTATTTCCACGAGCGTGGTTAAGCTCTTTCTCAGGTCTCTTAGACGCGGTAGACCTTTCGTATGGTTTGGAACCTCCCCAATATCCTGACGGTTCTCCGTCTGCTTGCCGCACCGGGTGTGGCAGTGATGTTTCTATATTTCACAAGGCCTTATGCAGATTGGTTCGCGCTGATCCTTTTTGTGAGTGCTGCTGTCACCGATTGGTTTGACGGCTATCTGGCCCGCGCGTGGAAGCAGGAAAGCAAGTTTGGTGCGATGCTTGACCCGATTGCGGATAAGGCGATGGTTGTGATCGCGCTTTTGGTTGTGACGGGCTTTTCCGGGATGAATCCGTGGATCTTATTGCCTGCAACCGTGATCCTGTTCCGCGAGGTGTTCGTTTCGGGGCTGCGCGAGTTCTTGGGTGACACGGCTGGCACGCTGCAGGTGACGAAGCTCGCCAAATGGAAAACAACTGCGCAGATGGTGGCGCTGGCTGTCCTTTTTGCCCAAGGCGTGTTTGAGCATTACTTTGGCATGCATGCGTGGGGGATGGACGAGGCACTGGTGAGCGATATCCTGAATGGACGTGAAGAGGATCTGTTGGGTCTGAACTGGAAGTATCACGCGATGAATATCAGCTGGACCGTGGGCGTTGTGCTGCTGTGGATTGCAGGGCTTTTGACGATGCTGACCGGCTGGGACTATTTTAGCAAAGCCCGCCCCTATTTGAAGGACAGCTGATGGACGTTTTGTATTTCGCGTGGGTCCGCGAGCGGATCGGACTGCCCAAGGAAACGGTCGAGACCAACGCCGCAACAGTGATGGACCTGGTTGAGGAATTGCGCGCACGTGAAGAGCGGTATGAGGCCGCTTTCGCCGATCTGAGCGCGCTGCGTGTCGCCGTGGATCAGGACCTGACTGAATTTGATGCCCCCCTTGAGGGTGCGCGCGAAGTGGCGTTCTTTCCACCGATGACAGGCGGATAGCATGATTGTTCGCGTGCAAGACGCCGCCTTTGATCTTGGGGCCGAGGCCAACGCCTTTGCTGCTGGTCACAGCGATATGGGAGCGCTTGTCACGTTTACCGGCATCGTGCGGGATCTGGCGCGCGGCGACCTGGACCGTATGGTCATCGAGCATTACCCGGGCATGACGGAACGCGCCTTGGAAAAGATTGCGCGCGAGGCGCAAGAGCGCTGGAGCCTTGGCGATGTGCTGGTCATTCACCGATATGGCGACATGGCTCCGGGTGAGCAGATCATGATGGTCGCGACGCTTGCACCGCACCGGAAGGACGCGTTTGAGGCGGCTGAGTTTTTGATGGATTACCTCAAATCCCGTGCGCCTTTTTGGAAAAAGGAATTCACCGCGGACGGTGCGGACTGGGTCGAAAGCAAAGCCGAGGATGAGGATGCGTTGACCCGCTGGTAGGTGGGTTTGCGCCGCCGCCTGGATCAAGGACTTTGCCTACAGCGAGTAAGGCAGTATCGGTTGAGGTGATTTTGAAACCGAACGGGCCAGCCACCGATGCCAGACTACGTTATCGACCGCCGCGGCCTTTTTGCGCTGGTCAGCGCCGCATTGCTTTCGGCCTGTGCGCCACGCGGCGCTTTGGCCGTTCGATCAGATCTTGCCGCGCCAAAAACGCAAAGCGTTTGGGCCGTTGCCATTGGCGCACAACGCCCGATTGCGGTGCATAGCGTTTCTGAGCAAAAGACCGTCAAGCTATCCCGTTTCGTGCGCCACGATGTGTCGATCCCACCTGATCGCAAGGTTGGACAAATCAGTTGGCCTGCCAAGCGCATTGATCCGCAGCGCGATTTTTATGTCTCGGATCTTGAGCAGATGGACGACATCGACGCCATGCTCGATCAGATCGCAACGCGTTTGAAGCCGGGGCAGGACATTATGGTCTTTGTCCATGGCTACAACACGAACTATGCCGAAGCCGTCTATCGTAATGCTCAGATGGCCCATGATTTTGAGGATGACGGGGTGCATGTCTCGATTGTCTGGCCCAGCGAGGCGTCGCCGACGGGGTATCTGACGGACCGCGACTCAACACTGATTGCGCGCGATCATCTTGAGCGTCTTATGCTGCGTTTTGTGCAGCGTTTCCCCAGCCGGGTTGTTCTGGTTGGCCATTCCATGGGCGCGTTCTTGACGATGGAGGCGCTGCGCCAGATGTCGATCGGTGGCACAGAGATCGCCGAGGATCTGGGCGCGTTGGTGCTTGTGTCCCCCGACATTCGGATAGACGTGTTTCAGGCGCAGGTTGCGCGGATCAGGCAACTTCCGGATGTCACCGTCGTGATCCTGTCGCAGCGGGACCGGGCGCTGCAACTTTCCAGTACATTGGCCGGCGGACAACCCCGCCTTGGGTCGGCTGCCGATATCGAAGTGTTGTCTGATATGGATCTGCTGGTGATAGATCTAAGCGATCTGCCGAACAGCGGTCGCGGCAATCATCTGGCGATCACCACGTCACCTGCGGCGGTGGCATTCGTGCGTGGCTTAAGTTCAGATAATCCCGTGTTGCAAGATCGGCGCGGCGCCGGGCTGCTTGTTCTGCGCGTGCCGCTGCTTATCCCGCGTTGATCCGCTCGATATAGGCGCGCATTTCCTCGGCTTCCTGACGCGCATCGCGCAGGCCATCCATGGCGGCGCGCAATTCGGCTTCGGTCTGGCTGAGTTGGTTGGTCATCTCGGCCTCGCGCTGTTGCAGATAGGTGATCGCCTGATCGCGCGTTTCCTCGGCCTCGTGGAGCGATTGCGCCATTTTATCAAGCTCTCCGATATCGCTGCGTGAGACGCGGGTGAAGCGGTGGATCAGCCAATTGGCGAACCAGCCCAGGCAGAAAGCCACGAAAAGAATAATCGCTGTGACGATGATAAACTCAGTTCTGTTCATCGGTGGCCTCGGTCTCTGATGTCTCTGTTTCAGCGTCGTCGGTTGGCTCGGCCTCACGGATTGCAGGCGGCGCAAGGTAGACGCGTTTGAATTCGATCCGGCGGTTCGCTTCGCGCCCTTCTTCGGTTTCGTTATCGGCGATGGGCTGTGCTTCGCCGTAACCGACAGCCGTCAATTGAAGCGACTTCACGCCGCGCTGCAGCAGCTCTTCGAGCACGGCTTGTGCGCGTTGCTCGCTGATGCGCTGGTTGCCACCTTCGCTGCCTTGACTGTCGGTGTGCCCGCCGATCTCGATTTCGAAGTCCAGCATCTCGCAATCACGAAAGACTGTTGCAATTGAATCCAGCGTGGGTCTGGCGGATGCATCGACAACAGCTGATCCCGGCTCGAACGTGATCTTCTGTTCGGTGCCGATGCGTTTGATATCACCAACGCATTCATCAACCGTCGGGAGCGAGGCGATTGGATCAAGTGCCTCTTTATACTCGATGAAAATCTCGAACCGGGCGCCTTCCTCCAGCTTGTCGGACAGCAAGCGCGAAACGGCTGAGCGGGCGTCCACATTACCGGTGTCACCACGCACTGTGACCAGATCGGGCTGCACGATCACAGCGCCATTGTTCAGTTCGGACAAAGCTTCGATGCCTGCCAGCACACGGACGGGCCAGCCATCGGGTAGGTTATCGACATTGCGGGTGGCGACATAGACTTTGCCAATCCCAAAGCGGGCCTGAGCAAAGTTTTCGGCGACGCCGCGCACCAGATCGCTGGGCAACCGGCCGCGCAATTGCACCTGACCTTCCGGACTGAGAGTTGCCACAAACTCAGGCGGGCCTTCACCGCTTTGCGCATCTGATCTTGGCAAAACCGTAGACAGGGAAAAGACATCCGGCAGCGCTGTTTTCAGCTCACCTGCGACGCGGTCAAAAAGGCCTTCATCCGTGCCTTCAAGCGCGGTCAATGTCACCTCGGCATCGGCAAATGTAATGGTGCCGCCGCCAAGCTCGGTCACCGCCTCGATGCCCCTTGCGACGCCATCGGCCCATCTGGTTGTCGGCACGCCAAGACCGAGGGTGCAGTTGACCTGTCCTTCCAAGCCCGCATTGCGCGCGGCCGAGAGGATACGCGCCCGCGCGATGTCACTATCGGCGGAACAGGCATCGAACCTTGCGCCATCGGCATCAATTAAAAAGCGCGCCGTGAAGGGCGTGATGACCGGCCGCGGGGCCGAGATATCCAGTGCAAGCCGAATGTTGTTCGGCTTGGCGCGTGCGATATCGGTTTCAAGACGTCGCTTGTCTTCGGTGCTTTCTGAAATGGCGGTGATCGCGACACCGTCCGCATCAACCGAAATCTTCGAGCGTGGCAGTTGTGACAGCGCATCAAGGCTGAATGACAGCGCCGTGTCGAAGCCATCAGGCGTGGGGTAGTCTGCGCTTTCTAAAAGATCGGCCACCTCGGCTTCGGGGGCCAGTTCTTCAATCGCGGTAGAAATATCTTCGCGGTTGATTTCGGCGGGGATCAGGCCAATCAGGGAAATTCCGCTTTCGTTACGCAAAATCTCGACTGAAAAGCGCGGCGCGGCGAGGGTGGCCATATCTTCGACCTGCATACGGTCGATCACACGGGCGGCATCCACGATACGCCCAGCCTGAGAAATGGCGCGAAAGCGCTGGGCTTCGTCAGGTGCTGTGCCTGACAATTCAACCCGCAGGCCGTTGGATTGAACCTCTGCCCAGCCAAGCTGGTTTTCATCGAGGGCAAAGCGCACATCAATTTCGGAGCGTTGTTCGATAAACGTGGCGCCCGCGCGCGCAGCCAAGTATGCGCCCAGACCGGCAACGCTGAAAGTCGCAACTAGAATGAGAGCTGATGAAACACGCATCGGGCAAGGGCCGCTTTACTCGGGATCAGGTCTGAACTGTGTAGGCATGTTGGTGGGCAGGTGCAATCACGCCAGCAGGCAAAGCGCGAAAAACAGCACCGGAATCAGGCCTGCATCGCGATTGGAACGAAAGATACGGGTCAAGCTTTCGTTATCATCTGCATCAAACCGCCGAAGCTGCCAGGCAAGGTGCCAACCCATGGCCCATGGCGCAGCCAGTGCCAGCACCAGCTGCAGCGGGTTTCCGTTTGGCAAGATCGCCAGCAAGATCGCCAGCGCCATAAGCATGACTGTGGCCATCAGGAAATTGCGCAACCATCTGGGTGAATTTTCCGCAAAGAGCCGTGCGGTCGATTTGACGCCGATCAGGGCGTCATCATCGGTGTCCTGATGGGCATAGATCGTGTCGTAGAACAGGGTCCAAGCGATCCCAGCGAGATAGAGTAAAACCGGTGGCCAGCCGAGCGACCCGGTATGTGCAACCCAAGCCAAGAGGGCGCCCCAGTTGAAGGCGATGCCAAGGAAAGCTTGCGGCCACCAAGTGAATCGTTTCGCAAAAGGGTAGATTGCGACCGGGGCAAGGGACACGATGCCCATCAGGATCGCGGCGGGTGGGAATGTCAGCAGGATACAGAACGAGATCAGCGCTTGTGCCACCATCCAGATCACGGCGCCTTTGACGCTGACCTGACCTGATGGGATAGGGCGGGAGCGCGTGCGCGCGACAGCGCCGTCAAACTCGCGGTCGGTGATGTCATTCCACGTGCAGCCCGCACCGCGCATGAGGAAGGCCCCGATGGCGCAGCCGAGGGCAATCCAGGCATCGTAAAGTGTGGCGGCGCCGGTGTGGAGGATCGCCAGCATCAGGCCCCACCAGCAGGGCAGCAGCAAAAGCCATGTGCCGATGGGCCGATCTGCCCGGCTGAGACGCAGATAAGGGCGCGCCCTGACAGGCGCTAAAGTGTCGACCCAATTGCCTGTTACCGCATCGGCAACAGTGCCTTGAGCGGCCTCGTTCTGCTCTGGCCTCTGGCCTGTGTCGGTCATAAAGTCCGCCTCATGGCATCCATCGTTCGACTTTATGTAGAGCACGCGTTGGGGGAGGGGCAAACGGTTCCTCTGACCCGCGACCATGCGCACTATTTATTTGGTGTGATGCGGTTGGCGGTTGGGGCTGAGGTGCAGCTGTTCAACGGGGTCGATGGCGAGTTTCTGGCAGAGGTTATTGAGGCGAGCAAGCGCGGCGGTGTGTTGCGCTGTGGGGCGCAGTCGAAGCCGCTGCAACTGCCGCCGGATCTGTGGCTGTTGTTCGCGCCGATCAAGAAAGCGCGGACCGATTTCATCGTGGAAAAGGCGGCCGAGATGGGCGCGGTGCGGATCTGTCCGGTGCAGACGGCGTTCACCAATTCCGAGCGGATCCGCCAGGACCGGTTGCAGGCCCATGCGGTTGAGGCAGCCGAGCAGTGCGGCGGTACATTTGTGCCCGAGGTAGCCGAGATGCAAAAGCTGGGTGCGGTGCTGGATCACTGGCCTGAAGGGCGTCGGCTGATGTTTTGCGATGAGGATCAGGTAGGTGCGGGCCTGGAGCTTGGCGGCGATCCCGGTCCGTGGGCCATTCTGATTGGTCCTGAAGGGGGCTTTTCGCCTGAGGAACGCGCGCGGCTCAAAGCGCTGCCGTTCACCACGACGGTCAGCCTTGGCCCGCGCATCCTGCGCGCGGACACCGCTGCGGTTGCGGCGCTGACGATCTGGCAAACCGCGCTGGGCGATTGGCGATGAGCTTTATCCGACCTGAGGCGCAGCAAACTATAATGCGCTTCCGCGAAATCCTTATTGGGGTCGCGCTTGATCTTTTAGGTCTGGTGTTGATCGTTACCGGTCGTGGCCTTGCGGTTTGGATCGGTGTTGCCGTCTGCATTGGCGCCAGTGCCCTGATCCTTGCCGGTATCCAACGTGCGCGCTTTCGCAAAGGGGCGGGCGGGGCAGGTGTGGTCAATGTTGTCGAAGGCGCTGTCAGCTATTTTGGCCCACTGACCGGCGGTGCCGTATCACTGCGTGAGATGAACCGCCTCAGTTTTGACCCGCGCCAGACGCCGCCGCATTGGGTGCTTGAGCAAGCAGGGCATGATCCACTTTTCATCCCGATGAACGCGGAAGGGGCTGATGCGCTTTTTGATGCTTTCGAAGGGCTCAAGGGGCTGAAGACCCAACACATGTTGCGTGTGATGAATGACCCGCCTGCCGCACCGGTGACAATTTGGCAGCGTGACAGCAGTACGGTGCGTCGTCTCACATAGTTTTGTGCGCGACCACAGCCCTTGCCACGATTGACAGCCACGCCATTTCGTCTCAGGACTAGCGCCTCAAGACCTAACGCCCGGAGCCCCCTAGCCATGTCTATCCCCCAATCCGGCGGTGGCCAGATCGAACGCCACGAACAGCTTGTCGAGTACCTTTCAAAGGGCTGCAAACCAAAAGAAAATTGGCGGATCGGGACCGAACATGAAAAGTTTGGCTACTGTAAAGATACGCTGAAATCGCTGCCCTATGACGGGGCGCGTTCGATCAAAGCAATGCTGGAAGGTCTGCGTGATGCCTATGGCTGGGCGCCGGTTGAAGAGGCAGGCCATATTATCGGGCTGACGAAGGATGGCGCGAATGTGTCGTTGGAACCGGGCGGTGCTTTGGAGCTGTCGGGCGCACCTTTAGAGACGATCCACGAGACTTGCGACGAGGTGAACGTGCACCTGCGCGAGGTCAAGGACATTGCCGACAAGATTGGGGTTGGGTTCATCGGGTTGGGGGCGGCGCCGATCTGGGAGCACAAAGACATCCATCAGATGCCCAAAGGGCGCTACAAGCTGATGAATGCCTATATGGACCGCGTTGGGACCATGGGGAAATCCATGATGTACCGGACCTGCACGGTTCAGGTGAACCTTGATTTCAGCTCCGAGGCGGACATGATCCAAAAAATGCGGGTGGCGATTGCGGTGCAGCCTGTGGCCACCGCTCTTTTCGCCAATTCGCCATTTTTCGAGAACAAGGTAAATGGCCATAAAAGCTGGCGCAGCCGGATCTGGCGCGATCTTGATGCAGATCGGACAGGCACGATCCCGTTTGTCTTTGAAGACGGCTTCGGGTTTGAGCGTTGGGTGGAGTATGCGCTGGATGTGCCGATGTACTTCGTCTACCGCGATGGCGTCTACATTGATGCTTTGGGGCAGTCTTTTCGGGATTTCATGAAGGGTGAATTGCCAGCGCTGCTGGGTCAAAAGCCGACCCTTGGTGATTGGGCCGATCATCTTACAACGATTTTCCCGGAAGCCCGGCTCAAGCAGTTTATCGAGATGCGGGGCGCAGATGGTGGCCCCTGGCGGCGCCTTTGTGCGCTTCCTGCGTTTTGGGTTGGGCTAACCTATGACCAAGGCGCACTTGACGCGGCGTGGGATCTGGCAAAGTCATGGGATGCTGAGACACGTGAAGAGATGCGGATCGCCGCGTCTGTGGGTGGTTTGCAAGCACAGGTCGGCAATCTGAACATGCACGATATTGCACGCGAGGCTGTTGCCATTGCCGAGGCGGGACTGAAGGCGCGTGCGCGCCCTGGTGCCGGTGGCATGGTTCCCGATGAGACGCATTTTCTGAATGCTTTGAAGGACAGTATCGAAAGCGGCAAGACACCCGCCGATGAGCTGCTTGAGCATTATCATGGTGATTGGGGTGGCGATTTGACGAAGATTTACGGCGCGTATTCCTACTGAGCTTGTGTCCCAGCCCGCCCAGCTTAGACGCTGGACGGGACACGCTTTATTTCAAAGTGACCCGGATTTCTCTTGGGAAGACCCATGGGTATGATGAAGACACGTTTCTTGTGAGTGGGATCAACGTTCCAGATGCCTGAGGTGTGTTCGGGTTAGGTGCCGTCTTTATTGTCTGAACGCTTGGTCCGCGCTCGGTGACAGGAAGGACAACTTGTTGGCCACTGCGATCACCTTTGCTGCAGGTCACGACCAGATTTTCCGGTGCTCCGCGATTCGAGAAACGTGCCGCTTGCAGTAGTCCTGGGTAGGTTACTTCCCGAGGCGTCACGATCTGTACAGATAGTTGCGATGATCGTATTCGGCATGTCGCACCTGCGACCTCGACAAGGTCGCCGTTTGCACCCTCGGTAAAGCTGCGAACCAAAGACGACCCACGCCCGATTTTTTGATCTGACGAAAGGGCGCGTGTTTCATTCATCGCGACCGGCGCACCGGAAACCGACAAAGACGTGCTGCCGCATGCACTGACAGCAATCAATGCGACAAGGCCGCATGCAATGCGTCCGCTGGTCATTGCTGAACCAGAGTAACATGCGCTTCACCCGGGTAAGCCCAGGGAGTGGTGCTTGCAACGGCGCTGGATACAGCGGCGCCGATTAGCATCCCCGCAATACCTGCACCCTGAACGACGGCGACTTTCTTTTCCTGCACGGTCAGCAAAGATCGACCTGTGCGGCCTTGATACTCGCAATCAACAACAATTGCGCCGGGCACACCACGGTTCTCAAAAGCAGCCTTTTGTTTAAAGGATGGCAGGACCACGGCTTGCGGAGTTGTGACCTGCGCGGATATCTCATCCGAACGCAGGGTGCATTCAGCGCCGGCGACCTCTTTCGCAACTTTCTTGTCGCCTTCTGCTGTTGGCAGGAATGCGCGGACGATTGTGTTGGAGCGAGGCTTTGCGAGCCGCTCTTGCATATTGGAGCTTGATAAGGAGGCCGAAACGGGCGGTTTCGTAGGCGTCAAGGGTTTAACGCAGCCAGCATTGAACAATGCGACGGCGATAAGAAGTGTAAGTCGTTTCATAGAGGGAACCCAATATTGATTATTCACGTTTGGGTGGTTCAGTTCCCTAATTGCTCAGCTAAAAGGAGATAAATTTGAACGGCGTTACGAACCGATATCCGTCGACGTAAAATTATCACAACTTTACTTTCGAGGGTTATTATCTTTTTAAGATCAATTCTTTGGTACGTTTGGCACACGCGACGGGGTGAGTGCCTCGTCGAAATCTGCTGGATCAAAGC
>CAKZXZ010000256.1 GCA_937883775.1 uncultured Paracoccaceae bacterium | reverse complement strand
TAGTTCAACAGGGAGAATACGGATTTCTTGTTCTCACCGGCATATTCTGTGCCGCCGATCAGGATCAGCTTTTTGTCGAAGTTCAGCGCGATGACTGTTTCGGAGCGGCAGCCATGCTTGGCGGGATCCGCCTGGAAGGTCGGGCAGTTGATGATCGTGAAATCGGCGGTGAAATCGTCCAGCTCATCGCGGTCAGGGCGACGCAGCAGGTGGCGGATGAAAAGGCCATGCCAGGCCAGTTCCGTCACAACGCGCACGTCCAGACGGTGCGCAGGATCAGCGCCACCGAATAGATCGTGGACGAAGTAATCGCCGCCTTCCATGTGGGCGACCATGTCGGCGTAAAGGGTTTCGAATGCGGTAGGCTCCATCGGGGCGTTGTTTTCCCACCAGATGCTGTCCTCGACAGACGGCGTACGGACAACGAATTTGTCCTTGGGCGAACGGCCCGTGTGCTTGCCGGTGGAGACAAGGAACGTGCCCCCTTCGCCCAGCGTGCCTTCATCGCGTTTGAGCGCGGCTTCGATCAGCGCGGGCTCCAGCAGGTTGTAATAGACATTGCCAAGACCTGTGATCCCTTGGTCTTCGAGGCGGTGCTGCGGGTTGACCCGTCCAGATGTCATTGAGTTGCTCCTGTGGTGCCCTGCGCGGGCGAATTATCCTGTAACGCATGGATCGCGCCTGCCGCCGGAAGCAGCGACAGGGGTCCAGATAACATGACGCTTCCCGATTAGAACAGGACGCAATCGCGCAGTTAGCGCAACCAAATGCAGGTTAGCGCCAACACGGTCGAAAGACGGCGGTGAACTGCTGCATTTTAGCAATTCATTTTCTTTTTTGTTCCAAAACTGACGCAGGTCGGACGTCTGATTCGCTTTAACAGTTGATTCGGCCCCTGAAAAAAGCGAGATTATCGAAAAAACAGGCAATAAAAATTGAGAGCAGTAAAGGAATTCCCCATGTCGAAGATCGCCTTGGTGGACGATGATCGGAATATTCTGACATCGGTATCCATGACACTCGAAGCCGAAGGGTTCGAGGTGCAGACATATAATGACGGCCAAGCCGCACTGGACGCGTTCAACAAAAGCATGCCCGATATGGCTGTGCTTGATATCAAGATGCCTCGCATGGACGGCATGGATCTGCTGCAGCGTTTGCGCCAGAAAACGTCGATGCCGGTGATCTTCCTAACCTCGAAAGACGACGAAATCGACGAGGTTCTAGGCCTGCGCATGGGCGCGGATGATTACGTGAAAAAGCCGTTCTCGCAGCGCTTGCTGGTCGAACGGATCCGCGCGCTGCTGCGGCGTCAGGACGCGATTGCAGGCGATGTTGTGGGCGACACCGAAGACACCAAAGTGCTGGTGCGCGGTGAGCTGCGGATGGACCCGCTGCGCCACGCAGTGACGTGGAAAAGCATGGATGTGTCGCTGACAGTGACCGAATTTCTGCTGTTGCAGGCGCTGGCGCAACGGCCTGGTTTTGTCAAAAGCCGAGATCAGTTGATGGATGTGGCCTATGACGATCAGGTTTATGTCGACGACCGCACAATCGACAGTCATATCAAGCGGCTGCGCAAGAAAATGCGGTCGGTTGATAACGAATTTACTGCAATTGAGACGCTCTACGGTATTGGCTACCGATATAACGAGGACTGATGACAATCGCGCCCAAGATTGACGTTCGGGATCTGAACTCTGTCCGCAAGGCGGCCAGACCTGATGTTGTGCTGGGCGATGATTATGAAGCGCCTGACAGCTTTGGCGAAAAAGAGCTGCAGGACAAACGCCAGCGGCGTGGATTGATAACGCTCAACCGCTCTCCGCTGGCGCGCAAGATCATCACGTTCAACCTCTTGGCGCTGATTGTCCTTGTCGCGGGGGTTCTTTATTTGAACCCCGCGCGCGACAGTCTCGCCTTTCAGCGCGGCACGGCGCTGGTGTCTGAGGCCGAGTTGATTGCGGATGTGTTTGAAGCGCAGATCGAAGGTGGTACACCTGTCAATCTTGCGGCGGGCGATGGTCTGGATGTAACTGAAACACTCGAAGCGCTTGATTTGCGGTCCGGGGTCGAGGTTTTTGTCTTTGACCCGCAAGAAGCATTGATCGGTTCCACCGAAGGTATGGAACGGCGTTTGCCGCAGATCGACGGGCTTGCCAATTCTGAGACGAACACGGTTATCACCGATTTTCTAAATCGGATCTGGTCGGGCGCATCGAACCTTCTAAACCCTGATATTGACGTGTCCGAAGTCGAAGACGCATCAACCCTTGCTGCCAAACTGGTCGGGGAAACGCTTGCCGGGGGCACGCAGGTAAAGATGGGGCGGGACGCCAATGACGCCACGCTCTTTACCGTTGTCACGCCTATTTTACAGGGCGAAACGGCTGTTGGTGTGATCGCACTTACAAGTGCCGCTGGTGAGATTGACCAGCTTGTCCGTTCCGATCGGGAGCAGATTTTGCAAATGTTCGTGATTGCGATCCTGGTTTCCATCGGGTTGAGCCTTGTGCTGGCCTCGACCATTGCGAACCCGTTATCCGACCTCGCTGCTGCTGCAGAACTGGGCCGCGACAAGAATGCGCGGAAAATGACGCCAAGCCGCATCCGCATCCCTGATTTGACCGCGCGCCCTGATGAGATCGGTCGCCTGTCCAGCGCGCTGCGCGGCATGGTGGCAGCGCTTTACGACCGCATTGATGCCAACGAACAATTCGCAGCAGACGTGGCCCATGAAATCAAAAACCCGCTCGCGTCGCTTCGCTCGGCCGTGGGAACGATGCGCGTGGCCAAACGTGATGACCAGCGCGAGAAGCTGCTGGATGTCATCGACCATGATGTGAGCCGACTGGACCGTCTGGTCAGCGACATTGCCAATGCCTCGCGGCTTGATAGCGAACTGGTCAAGGAAGAAGAGCAAGCCTTCGATCTGCTGAAAATGATTGGCAACCTGAACGAATTTCTGGGTCAGGAAGCGTCGGTTAAAGGTGTTGAATACATCGCCGACATCCCCGAGCAGCCGATTGTCATTCACGGGCTGGAAGCACGTCTGGCGCAGGTGTTCGTGAACCTGATTACCAATGCGATCTCGTTTTGCGAGGACGGCGATGCGATCCGTGTTTGGGCACGGCAACGCGAAAACCGTGTGTTGGTTGTGGTTGAAGATACCGGTCCCGGCATCCCCGAACCCGCGTTAAGCAAGATTTTCCAGCGGTTCTATTCAGAACGCCCCGAGGCGCAGTTCGGCAACAATTCGGGCCTGGGGCTTGCGATCTCCAAGCAGATTGTCGAAGCCCATGGCGGGGTGATCTGGGCCGAGAATATTCGCCCGACCGACGCTGATATCACTTCGGAACCGCTGGGCGCGCGGTTTGTTGTCGGCCTGCCGATCTGACCATAAAGGCAGCTGCTTTTTGATGTCTGAACCGCTGCCGCAAGACATTCCCGAGACAGATGAACCCGTGCTGGTACATGCGACTTGCGTCGCGGTTGCCGGTCAGGCGTTGCTGATTTTCGGCCCATCCGGCGCCGGAAAATCAAGCCTCGCGCTTGAGATGATGGGGCTTGGGGCGGGGCTTGTAGCGGACGATCAGACGGCCTTGCATTGCACATCCGACATGGTCATCGCATCTTGCCCGCCTGCCATCATCGGCCGGATCGAGGCGCGGGGGCTTGGTTTGCTCAACGCCGTGCCAGAAGGCCCCACGCAGATTGCCGCGGTCCTTGACCTTGGTCTTGCCGAACAAGACCGTCTACCCCCCTTCCGCGAGGTTGTTTTGTTAGGCCAAACACTCCCACTGCTTCACAAAGCGGGGATAACGGCTTTCCCTGCCGCGCTGATGCAATATCTCAAGGCGGGCAGACGGGATTAAGTAATGGCACAAATGTATCAACATGCCGGCCAACGGGTCGTGCTGGTCACGGGGCCGTCCGGCGCGGGCCGCTCTACAGCGATCAACGCGCTTGAAGATCTGGGTTATGAGGCGATTGACAACCTCCCGCTCAGCCTGATGCCGCGGCTTCTGCAAGGTCCTCCGATGACGACACCGCTCGCGCTGGGGCTGGATGTGCGTAACCGCGATTTCAGCACCCAAGCGGTGATCGAGATGATCGACCGTTTGGGTGAAACGCCAGAGATTGCGCTGGAAGTGCTCTATCTTGATGCAAGCACGGACATGCTGTTGCGCCGCTACTCTGAAACACGGCGTCGCCATCCTATGGCACCTGGAGAAAGCCCGGCGCAGGGTATTGCGCGTGAGTTTGATCTGCTTGCCCCGATACGTGCGCGCGCCGAGATGTTGATCGACACCTCTGATCTGAGCCCCCATGACCTGCGCGCCGAGGTCGAGCGATGGTTTGCGCCCGAAAGTGGCGACCGTCTGGCGCTGGCTGTCCATTCTTTTTCCTACAAACGCGGACTGCCGCGCGGGATCGACATGGTCTTTGACTGCCGCTTTCTGAACAATCCTTACTGGGAAGAAAGCCTGCGCGCGCTCAACGGCCAAAGCAAAGCGGTCAGCGAGTATGTCCAGAAAGATCCAAGGTTCGAAGAGTTTTTTGACCGTGTCCGCGGCTTGGCCGAGATGCTGTTGCCGGCGTATGTCGCCGAAGGCAAAGCGCATCTGTCTATCGGATTTGGCTGCACCGGAGGGCAACACAGGTCAGTTTCCGTAGCGGAAAAGCTGGCACGAGCCCTTGAATCGACTGGTTGGCAGGTATCTATAAGGCACAGGGAATTAGAACGCGCTGCAGCCACAAGGCCCGCGCCACAGCATAAAGAGAGTAAAGCGTGATCGGCATAGTGATCGTCGCGCATGGGGGATTGGCCCGCGAATATCTGGCCGCTGTCGAACATGTTGTCGGCAAGCAGGGCGGTATTGTGGCCATCTCTATCGAGGTCAGCGATGACCGCGCCGGCAAACAAACCGAAATTTGCGAGGCGGCAGATACGGTCGACATGGGCGACGGTGTGGTGATCGTTACGGATATGTTTGGCGGCTCGCCCTCGAACCTGAGCCTGCGCGCCTGCAGCCCGACCAACCGCAAGATCCTCTACGGGGCCAACCTGCCGATGTTGGTTAAGCTCGCGAAATCCCGCAACAAACCGGTTGAGGATGCTGTCACCCTCGCTCGGGATGCGGGGCGCAAGTATATTGACAGCTTTGATGCGGATGCGGTTTGATCCAAGGTTATGAGTCAGACCGTTTTGCGTAGCCATAAAATTGTGAACGAGAAAGGTCTGCATGCCCGCGCATCGGCCAAACTGGTCGAGGTCGTCGAAGCGCATGACGCGACGGCGCAGGTCTCAAAGGACGGGATGAGCACTTCAGGTGACAGTATTATGGGCCTTTTGATGTTGGCAGCCTCTAAAGGAACCACTATTGAGGTTGAAACCAACGGCGCCGAGGCAGATCAACTTGCCGCTGCGATAGATGCGTTGGTCGCCGATAAATTCGGCGAAGACTTCTAGGCGACTTCGGTCGGGGGGCGGACGCACCAAGTGGTAGACAGTTTTCAGAACTCGACTGTGACACCGGTTATCACCGATCCCAATTACGTGCCTTATGACAAGCGTAAGCTGTCTTATGCCAACACATTCGAAAACCCGTTCAAGTCGATGACCATCCGGGTGATGGAGTGGTGTACGGGAAAGCTTTCGCTGTTGCGCCTCATTCGCCGGTTCGAGGCTTTGGGCCCGCAATACGGGCAGGCGTTCTGGCGCCAGTCCCTTGATCTGATGGGGATCCCGCTGGCCACCCCGGCCGAGCAGATCACACGCATTCCCAAAGACGGCCCTGTGATTATCGTGGCCAACCACCCGCATGGTCTGGTGGATGGCATGATCCTTGCCGACCTGATTGGCCGTGTCCGGACGGATTACAAAATCCTCACCCGCAGTCTTTTGACCGGGATCGCCGAGATCGAGCAGTTCATGATCCCTGTGCCGTTCCCGCACGAAGCGGATGCGCAGAGTAAATCGATTGAGATGCGCAAGGCCGCGATGGAGCATCTTAAGCAAAACGGTGTCGTTGTGCTGTTTCCATCCGGTGTTGTTGCCTCAAGCGATCGGATGTTCGGCCCGGCGATTGAAGCGGAATGGAACCCGTTCACTGCCAAGATGATCCAGAAGTCGGGTGCGACTGTGCTGCCTGTTTTCTTTCCCGGACAAAATTCGCGTTGGTATCAGATGGCCAACCGTGTCTCGGCCACGTTGCGACAGGGTCTGCTGATCCACGAAGTCGTACATGCCATGCATAAACCGCAAGCGCCGCGTGTGGGCGAACCGATCCCGGCCGATGTGATCCGTGATTGGTCCAGCAACCCACGCGGCTTTGTCAGCTGGCTGCGTGAAGAGACGTTGAAATTGGGCGATAAGGCCTAGCGCGTTGGCACCGGGGTGTCGCCCCGATAATCATAAAAGCCCCGATCTGTTTTACGGCCCAACCAACCGGCCTCGACATATTTTGTGAGCAACGGGCAGGGGCGATATTTTGTGTCGGCTAATCCGTCATGCAACACGTTCATGATCGCAAGACAGGTGTCCAAACCGATAAAATCCGCCAATTCCAGCGGGCCCATCGGATGGTTGGCGCCAAGCTTGAGCGACGTATCGATGGATTTTACAGAGCCCACGCCTTCATAAAGCGTATAAATCGCCTCGTTAATCATCGGCATCAGAATGCGGTTCACTATGAACGCTGGGAAATCCTCAGCTGTAGCAGAGGTTTTTCCAATCTTTTCAACGACCTGCATGCAGGCTGAAAAGGTTGATTCGTCCGTGGCGATACCGCGGATCAATTCGACCAGCTGCATGATTGGCACCGGGTTCATGAAGTGGAACCCCATGAATTTCTCGGGCCGGTCTGTGCGCGACGCAAGGCGCGTGATTGAGATGGACGAGGTGTTCGACGTCAGGATCGTGTGCGGCTGTAGATGCGGCAGCAGATCCTCGAAAATAGCGGTCTTTACGGTTTCACGTTCGGTCGCGGCCTCAATCACAAGATCGGTTCCACCCAGATCCGGCAGCTTGAGCGTTGTCTGGATGCGCCCCATCGCCAAGGCTTTTTCATCCGCACTGATTTTGTCACGCGACACCTGGCGCTCCAGGTTGCGGTCAATCAGGGACACTGCAGCGGTCAAACTGTCTTCAGAGATATCGTTGAGCAGCACGTCATAACCCGACAACGCAAAAACATGAGCGATGCCATTGCCCATTTGTCCTGCGCCGATCACACCAACTTTCTGGATTGTCATTAAGGCTGCCTTTCGATGCTGCGTTGGCGCAGTATGACCGCCCGCGCGGGGGGTGCCAAGGGGCTGAGACCCAGACATTTTATCTCACTTTGTAGGGTTAGTATTTTGGCAAGCTTTTGGGCGCAGGCTCCGACTCGGGTGAAAATTTAAAGGTGGGTGTGATGACCTATGAAACTTTGGGCCAGTCCGGCCTGGACTATTTTCCGTGTTCCTATGACGGGTCGCGGCTGCGCTTTCGCGGACCACGCAAACATATGCGGCAGGAATACGTTGCCTGCCTGGGAGGGACAGAAACCTATGGGCGGTTTCTGCAAACGCCGTTCCCGGCGCTTATCGAAGAAAAGACCGGTTACGAGACGGTCAATCTGGGCGTCGTGAATGCAGGGCCCGAGGCGTATCTGAACGAGCCTTGTGTCATTGATCTGGCCAATCGCGCCGAGGCGATGGTGCTTGAGATTACGGGCGCACAGAATTGTTCGAACCGCTTTTACACAGTACATCCGCGCCGCAATGATCGGTTCGTGCATGCCTCTGATCTGATGGCGACTGTCTTTCGCGATGCCGATTTCACCGAGTTTCATTTTACCGGCCATTTGCTTGCTGAACTGAAGGCGCGTGCGCCGGATCGCTATCCGATGTTGGTCGATGAATTACAGTCGGCCTGGGTCGCGCGGATGCAAAACCTGTTAGCCAAATTGAAAGTGCCGGTCACGCTGCTTTGGCTTGGCGAAAACGGCCCCGATGACGATATGGAGGCCACAGGCCGTCCGCAGTTCATCACGCGCGCGATGATCGATACGCTGCGGGAAAAGACCGCTGACTATGTCGAGGTGATCTATGATCCGGGCCCCTTACGGACCGAAGGCATGGTGTTCAACCCACTGGAAGCGCTGGCAGCCGGTGAACTGATGGGCATCGATGCGCATCATCACGCCGCGCGTGCGCTGATTGCACCGCTTGAGGCGTATATGCCGCAACGCTAACGAAAAAGGCCCGCCAGATGCGGCGGGCCTTTCAGCATCATCTATATTGTTACTGCCTTAAAGCTTTTCGACAAGCTCGGGCACAGCGTCAAACAAATCGGCAACCAGGCCGTAATCAGCCACCTGAAAGATCGGTGCTTCTTCGTCTTTGTTGATCGCCACGATGACCTTGCTGTCTTTCATCCCGGCAAGGTGCTGGATCGCGCCAGAGATGCCGACCGCGATATACAGATCAGGTGCAACAACCTTGCCGGTCTGCCCAACTTGCCAATCGTTCGGTGCATAGCCCGAATCGACCGCCGCGCGCGAGGCACCAACCGCTGCGCCCAGCTTGTCGGCCAGCTTTTCAATCAGGTTGAAATCATCCTCAGAGCCAACGCCCCGCCCGCCGGAGACAACAACGCCAGCCGATGTCAGCTCGGGACGGTCGCTTTCGGCGACCTTGTCTTCGACCCATTCCGAAAGGCCAGCATTGCCAGCCGCGTCGATTTTCTCAATCGCCGCCGCACCGCCTTCGCTGGTGGCATCAAAGGTCGACGTCCGGATCGTCGCGACTTTCTTGGCGTCGGATGATTTGACCGTCTGCATTGCGTTCCCGGCGTAAATCGGGCGCTCGAACGTGTTGGCGTCGGTCACGGCCGTGACTTCCGAGATGACCATCACGTCAAGCATCGCGGCCACGCGGGGCAGCAGGTTTTTCGAAGCTGCGGTCGATGGGGCCACGATGTGCTCGTAATCGCCTGCCAGCGAGACAACCAGATCCGCCAAAGGTTCGGCCAGATCGTGGCCATAGGCTGGATCATCGGCGCAAAGCACTTTGGATACGCCATCCAACTTGGCGGCGGCATCTGCGGCGCCGCTGCACCCTGCGCTTGCGCACAGGATCGTCACGTCGCCCATTTGCTTGGCGGCTGTCAAAGCTTTGGAGGTCGCATCGACATTCAGCTCATCACCAGACAATTCTGCAATCAAAAGAACAGCCATTACACAGCTCCTGCTTCTTTAAGTTTCTCGACCAGTTCTTCGACCGATCCGACCTTTACGCCAGCCGCGCGGGCTGCGGGCTCTTCGGTTTTTACGATCTCAAGACGGGGGGCAACATCCACGCCGTAATCGGCTGGCGTTTTCTCGTCCAAGGGCTTCTTCTTTGCCTTCATGATGTTGGGCAGCGATGCATAGCGCGGTTCGTTCAAGCGCAGGTCAACGGTCACGATCGAGGGCATTTTGACCGAAATCGTCTGCAGACCGCCGTCAACCTCGCGGGTGACTTTGGCGGTGTCGCCGTCAATATCAACTTCCGACGCGAACGTGGCTTGCGACCAACCCAGAAGCGCCGACAGCATCTGGCCGGTCGCGTTCATGTCATTGTCAATCGCCTGCTTGCCGCACAGAACCAGGCCGGGCTGCTCTTCATCGACAACAGCCTTAAGGATCTTTGCGACCGACAAAGGTTCGATATCGGTGTGCACATCGTCCGCCGCAACCACAAGAATGGCGCGGTCTGCGCCCATGGCCAGTGCGGTGCGCAGCGTTTCCTGGCTTTGCTTCACCCCGATCGAGACGGCGATCACTTCATCGGCTTTGCCTGCCTCTTTCAAACGAATCGCCTGTTCGACGGCGATTTCATCAAAGGGGTTCATCGACATTTTGACATTTGCCAGATCGACACCGCTACCATCCGCCTTGACGCGCACTTTCACGTTGTAGTCGATCACACGTTTTACTGGTACGAGGACCTTCATTTGCAATTCTCCTGATATGCCTGTCGTGGGGCTGGCCTGCGACAGGGGCTTTCCACGCTTAATTAGCGCGGAGCACCGGCGGAAAACAGGTCAAAATCGACGCGTCACGCGTTTCAGACGCCGCGTTTTGCGCTAACGATTGGCTCCGGGTTTCCAAAGTACGTCATTTTTGCCGTCATTATTGGCAATTCTGGCCGCAACAAAGAACCAATCTGACAGCCGGTTAAGAAATTTTACTGCGGCCGGATTGATTGATTCCATCGTCGCCAGCTCGACCGAAAGCCGTTCGGCGCGCCGTGCGACGGTTCGGCAATGGTGCAGATGGGCCGCCGCTGGCGATCCACCAGGCAGGATGAAACTGCGAAGTGGTTCGAGAATATCGTTCATGACGTCGATTTCGGCCTCCAGCCGGTCAACCTGCGTCGGAGCCATCCGCAAGGGAGGGTACTCGCTTTCGGCATCCTTCTCCATATCCGGGCGGCAAAGATCTGCGCCAAGATCGAAAAGGTCGTTCTGGATAGAGGACAGCTGCGCGTCCATTTCACCTTCGACATGCAGCCGGGCGATGCCGACGATCGAATTGAGCTCATCTACCGTCCCGTATGCCGTGACGCGCATCGAGTGCTTGGCCACGCGCGCCCCATTGCCCAGCGCTGTCTCACCCGCGTCGCCGGTTTTTGTGTAGATCTTGTTTAGAACAACCATTTAGGTGCCTCCTTGGCGGCGAAGATAGACATAGAGCAAAATCAGCAGGACCGCGCCGAATTGGGCGATGATACGCCAGCGCATGACTTTGTTTGCCTGCTTTTTGTTGAAGTCCCCACCGCGTCCAAAGCCCGCGATACCGTATAACAGAATGCCGAGAACAAGCAGCACAGAGGCGACGAGAAGGTAGAACAGGGGGTCAAAGGTCATCAGATTTCCTTGCAGCAGTGAAACGCGACTTAGGTGGGCAGATGGAAAAAGACAGAGGTGGCGCGCTAGACTTTTGCGCTGACCCAATCAAGCATCCGCGTTGGCAGCACGCGCTTGAGCAGGTTCATGACATAGGTCGGGGTCGTGACAAAATAGCGTGGACGCGGGTTTGTAGCCTCAAGCGCGTGGATCAGCTTCTTGGTCACAGCGTCACAGGGCAGCTCGAACGCATCGGGGCCCGAATTGGTGTAAAGCCGTTTGCGCAGCCCGGTGCGATATTGATCGGCGCGCGGTGAGGCTTCCCAGTCTATCCATTTCTCGAAATGCGGGATCGAGTTCTCGCGGATCTTGGTGGTGATGGGGCCTGGCTCGATCAGAATGACGTGGATGGGCGTATCGCGCATCTCAAGCCTTAGCGTATCTGTCAGGCCTTCCAGGGCAAATTTGGTGGCATTATAGGCGCCGCGCCAGCGCAGGACGACAAAGCCAAGAACAGACGAGTTTTGAATGATCCGCCCGTGCCCCTGCGCCCGCATGACGGGGATCACGCGGCGGGTCAGATCGTGATAGCCGAAGACATTCGTCTCGAAGATCGCACGCAAGGCGTCGGTTGGCAGATCTTCGACCGCGCCGGGAATGCCATAGGCGCCATTGTTGAAAAGCGCGTCCAGGGTGCCGCCTGTTGCCGTCAGCACGTCGGCCAGGCCGCTTTCGATTGTGGCGGGATTGGCATAGTCGATAAGCGGAGCATCAAAGCCATCTGCCTGAAAACGCGCGCAGTCCTCGGCCTTGCGGCAGGACGCAAAAACGCGCCAGCCCCGCTTTTTCAAAGCATAGGCGGCATGTTCCCCAATGCCCGACGAACACCCGGTAATCAAAATGGATTTTTGCATCTTCCCCTCCATGCGGCGCAAGCTATTGCGCGGTCGCGACGGAAGATCAAGAAGGCTTAGTTGCTAAGCAGAAAGTCCGCCATCCAGCCGGTTTGTCCGCCGGCAAGACGCAACTGGACCCAGCCAGAGCCATCATCCACGATCACCTCGGCCTCCTCACCGCGGATCGCTTGAGCGACGACATCAAAGTTTGTGCCTGGCCCAGACCGGACATTTACGCTGTTGCCGATCACCTGGCGAATATCGGTGCCGATAAACCCAGTGCTTGCCTCGGGTTGCTGCACAACGGGTTCGGTCACGACCGGGGCAGCGAACTTGCTTAGATCAATTTTTGGAAGTGTATTTTTCGGCTCCTCCGGCTGGAAGGAGGCCAGTTGTATGTCGCTTGGCTCAGCCATTTGCGGCGCAGCGGTAGATGCCACATCAACTGTGTCCGGTTTCGCTGCGGGAAGGGCTGGTGCGACCGTCTCAATAGTTTGGGCACGCGCCACTTGGGGAGCCGCCTCGCGCGTTTCGGGCGTAAACTCAGCGCCGCCGCTAAGTTCATAAAATCCGACGCCTAGCACCAGAAAGCTGAATGCGATAAATTTGTTCATGACGGATGTTCCCCCCCGGAAACGGCATTAGTAGGCAGTTACTTGTTAACACAACGTGAGCTTATCACGTTGATTGCTAAAAATCACACACACTAACGCGCCGAAACGGGGAAAGTTCACGAATTTTTACCTGTGGATTGCAAGACACAGGCTTTGAGTATGCGATTTGCGCCGCTTCCCTCTGGACCGGGGGGAGGGGGGCAACTACACCGTATTTATGAGCGACTTGACCGACGACCCCAATATCGACCCGCAAAACGTGACCGAGCCTTTGCGCCGCGCCATCGGCGAGCGGTATCTGACCTATGCGCTGTCGACGATCATGCACCGCGCGTTGCCGGATGCCCGCGACGGATTGAAGCCGGTCCACCGGCGGATCCTCTTTGCGATGCGCGAGTTGAAGCTGGCCTCAAACGGTGGCTTCCGTAAATCGGCGAAGATCAGTGGCGACGTGATGGGCAATTACCACCCCCATGGGGATGCTGCGATCTATGATGCGATGGCGCGTCTGGCGCAGGATTTTGCGGTGCGCTATCCGCTGGTCGACGGGCAAGGGAACTTTGGCAATATCGACGGGGATAACCCGGCAGCCTCGCGCTATACCGAAGCCCGGATGACCGTCGCGGCGGAAGCGCTTTTGGACGGTTTGTCCGAGAATGCTGTTGATTTTCGCGACAATTACGACGGCACCCTGACCGAACCGGTCGTGCTGCCCGCGTCTTTCCCGAACCTTCTCGCCAATGGCTCCAGCGGGATCGCGGTGGGGATGGCGACCAACATTCCGCCGCACAACATTGTTGAGCTGTGTGACGCCTGTCTGCATTTGATTAAAGCGCCGAATGCGCGCGATGAGACGCTGCTTGAACATGTGCCGGGCCCCGATTTCCCCACGGGCGGCGTGATCGTCGAGCCGAAAGAGAACATTCTTGAGGCGTATCGCACCGGGCGCGGCTCTTTCCGTCTGCGCTGCCGTTACGAGATCGAGGATCTGGGCCGGGGTCAGTGGCAGATTGTCATCACCGAAATCCCCTATCAGGTCCAGAAATCCAAGCTGATCGAGAAGATTGCAGAGCTGATCCAAACCAAGAAGATCCCGATCTTGGGCGATATCCGCGACGAATCTGCCGATGACGTCCGCATGGTCATCGAACCGCGCTCAAAGAACGTGGACCCCGAATTGCTGATGGGGATGCTCTATCGCAACTCGGATCTTGAGGTGCGGTTCAGCTTGAACATGAACGTGCTGATCGACGGGCGCACGCCCAAGGTCTGTTCGATGAAGGAAGTGCTGCGCGCCTTCCTCGATCACCGCCGCGAGGTCTTGATCCGTCGCTCCAAGCACCGTCTGGCCAAGATCGACCACCGTTTGGAGGTCTTGGAAGGCTACATCGTTGCGTTCCTGAACCTCGACCGCGTGATCGAGATTATCCGCTATGAGGACGACCCCAAAGCCATGCTGATGGCCGAGTTCGAATTGACCGATGTGCAGGCCGAGGCGATCCTGAACATGCGCCTGCGCTCCTTGCGCAAACTCGAGGAAATGGAGCTGCGCAACGAGCGGGACGCTTTGTACGAAGAACGCGCGGGGCTTGAGGATTTGCTGGCCGAGGAAAGCCTGCAATGGTCCAAGATTGCCGATCAGCTGCGCGAGATCAAGAAGACCTTTGGCAAAGACTATGAAGGCGGCGCGCGGCGTACCACATTTGCAGAGGCTGGCGAGGTCGAAGAGGTCCCGCTGGAAGCGATGATCGACCGCGAACCGATCACGGTGGTTTGTTCCCAGATGGGCTGGGTGCGCGCGCTGAAAGGCCATGTCGATCTTGCGCAAGAGATGAAATTCAAAGACGGCGACGGCCCGCGCTTTGCCTTCCACGCAGAGACCACCGACCGCTTGCTGGTCTTTGGGGCAAACGGGCGGTTTTACACCGTTTCGGCCTCCAACCTGCCGGGCGGGCGCGGCATGGGAGAGCCGCTGCGCCTGATGGTTGATCTACCAAATGACAGTGAGATTATCGGCTTGTTCATCCACAAGCCGGGTCGCAAGTTGCTGGTTGCCTCGACTGCTGGCGATGGCTTTGTCGTGCCCGAAGACGACGTCGTGGCGCAGACCCGCGCGGGCAAGCAGGTTCTGAACGTCAAAGGCGATGTGAAAGCGCTGGTGTGTAAAACCGTAAGCGGGGATCACGTCGCCTGCGTGGGCGAGAACCGCAAAGTGCTGGTCTTCGCGCTTGACGAACTGCCCGAGATGGGCCGTGGCAAAGGCGTCCGTCTGCAGAAGTACAAGGATGGCGGCTTGTCCGACGCGACGACCTTTGCGATGGAGGAAGGTCTTAGCTGGCTGGACCCGGCAGGGCGCACCCGCACCGAAACGGCTCTGGCCGAATGGACGGGCAAGCGCGCCTCGGCGGGTCGTATGGCGCCGCGTGGCTTCCCACGGGACAATAAATTTACATGAGCGATGCGCTAGGCACGGAGTTTGTGGGCCGCAAAGGGCCCTATTTCTGGCTTTCTCTCAAGACGGGCGTCCTGACGATCCTGACGCTAGGCTTTTACCGGTTCTGGATGAAAACCCGCCTGCGTCGCTACATGTGGAGCGCGATCAGACCTGGTGGCCACCCGATGGAGTATCTCGGCACGCCACTGGAAAAGCTGCTCGGCTTTCTCGTCGCGGTCGTGTTCCTCGCCTTCTACATCGGCATCGTGAACCTGATCCTGATGTTCGCCAGCTTCTCACTTTTTGCGGGCAACGGGGCGGCCTACGGCTTGTCCTTCGTCGGCATCCTACCCATCATCTTTTTCGCGCAATACCGCGCGCGTCGCTACATTCTGGCCCGCACAAGATGGCGCGGCATCCGCTTTGGCCTCGAGCCGGGGGCGTGGGGCTATGCGTGGCGGGCAGCCCTCCATTGGCTGGTGACGATTGCAAGCGTCGGGATCCTATTCCCACGGCAGGTCTTCCACCTTGAGAAATACCGCGCCGACCGGACGTTTTTCGGCACTCAGCGGCTGCATCAGGGTGGTCGCTGGCAGATGCTGTTTCCTGCGATGAAGCACCTCATTATCGCCGTTTTCCTGATCGCGGGGTCCTTACTTGCAGGGCAAAACGGCGATCAGGTCGCATTCTTTAGCCTTCCCTTGGGCATTGGCTGGCTGGGCTACGGGGCGATTTACTTCCGCGTCGAATCGCTCAGGCTTTTGACCGACCACAAAACGCTTGGCGATATCCGGCTTCAGGCCGCCCCGCGTGCGGGGCAGGTTATGAAGATCTACAGCGTCGGATACCTGATTGTTTACACGGTTGTCGGCGCAGGCTTTTTCGCGTTGTTCATCCTTTTGTTTGCGGGGTTTATGGCGATGATCGGCAGTGCCACGCAACTGGATGAGACCTTCGACATCGAGATGATTCAGGCCCTGTCGAACACGCCGGTCTGGCTCACCACGATCCTGACGATCATGCTCTATTTCACGATTTTTCTGATGTGGAATGTCCTCAGTCAGGTCTTTGTCGGTCTGCCTTTGGCCGCGCATTATGCGCAGACTTTCAGCGTGTTGGAGCAGCGGCATCTGACTGATGTCTCACAACGGCCCCGTGACGAATTTGCCGAGGCAGAAGGCTTTGCCGAGGCGTTGGATGTGGGAGCCGCAATATGACGGAGACGCTGGTTTTCGGCGACCTGCTGGACGGCGCCCGCGCTTTCCCACGCCGTGTCGCACTTTCGCTTGATGCACCCCACCTGCGGCTGACACCGGCAGAGGGGGATCCGCTGGATTGGCCGGTAAGGGCGCTGCGCAGCCCGCCGGATCAAGCGCACCCCACCGATCTGGTGCTTTCGCTTGCGGATGATCCGGTCACCCGTCTGGTGATCCGTGACCGCGAGCTGGCTGAACGCATTCGTGCAACCGCACCTGCCTTGCACAAACGCCCGCCGCTTCAGAATACCACAAGGCTGATTGGCTGGTCTGTTGCCTCCGTCGCCTCCGTCGCGCTTATCATCTTCGTGCTGGTCCCGGTGATGGCCAATCAGCTGGCAGCGTTCCTGCCCCCAAGCGGTGAAAAGGCACTTGGCGACACCACGTTCGAACAGATCAGATCTGCCCTTGATGACAGCGGTTTCGATCCCGTTCCGATTTGCGAAAGCCCCGATGGCAGCGCAGCGCTTGCCAAGATGGAGGCGCGGCTGACCGAAAACCTCGAACTGCCTTATCCGTTGACCGTCCGGGTGCTGGATCATGAAATGATTAACGCCTTCGCGCTGCCCGGCGGATATGTTGTGCTGTTTGACGGGCTGCTCGATGTGGCGGAAGACCCGGACGAAATTGCTGCCGTCTTTGCGCACGAGATTGGCCATGTCGTTGCCCGCGATCCGTCGCGTATGGCGCTGCGGTCTGCCGGATCAATCGGTGTGTTGGGGCTGCTATTCGGGGATTTTGCCGGGGGTGCGGTGGTCCTTTTGCTGGCCGAGCGGTTGATACAGGCCAGCTATAGCCAGGAGGCCGAGATGAACGCCGATATCTTTGCCTCTGAGACACTTGCCCAAGCGGGGATATCACCGCTGGGGCTCGCGCGAATCTTTGAGCGGTTTCAAGAGCTGGGTGGCGATCAACCCACCTTCATGGATCACTTTATGGCGCATCCGGATCTGATGAGCCGGATCGAGCGCGCGCAAGACACGCACACCCATGCGGATGTCACCCCCAGCCTGAATGCGGCTGAATGGCAGGCGCTGAAAACAATCTGCGACTAGGCCGGATCAACCGTCAGCCAAACGCCACCTTCCGGGCGCAGGGTCAGGATCATGACAGGCTCAGGCGTCCGCCCGGGCACCGCCGTAAACCGGAACCGTGCCAGCAGAGTGGCAAGGATAATAACAGCCTCCTGCAAGGCAAAACTGGCACCGATGCAAATGCGCGGTCCGTCACCGAAGGGCAGATAGGCATAGCGATCAATCGCCTTGAGATCGGCAAAGCGATCAGGGTTGAAAGCATCGGGCTCTTCCCACAAATCGCGGTGCCGGTGTAGCGCATAGACAGGTAGCATCACCGTATCACGGGCCTTGACGGGATTGCCCAGAAGCATGTCATCGGCCATGGCCGTGCGCGATAAAAACCCGCCAGCCGGATATAGCCGCAAGGTCTCGTCAATGATCTGGCGAATATAGCCCAGCTGGGGCAGATCTTCCGCTGTTGCGGCGCGATCCCCAAGCACATCTTGCGCCTGCGCGCGGGCCTTATCCTGCACCTCCGGATCGAAAGCGCACAGATAAAGCGCCCAGCTCAGCGTCAGTGCCGTCGTCTCGTGGCCTGCCACGATAAAGGTCAGCAGGTTATCCCGCAGCTCTCCGGTTGTCATCGTGCGCCCGGTTTTGTCATCAGCGGCATCCACAAGAAGGCTTAGCAAATCGGGCTGCGCGGCGTCTGGTACGGTGCGGCGGCGCTCGATCGCGGCATCTGCCTGATCTTTCATACTGCGCATCGCGGGCATGGCCAGCATCCGACCGGGGCGCGGCACCCATGTGGGCAGGCCCAGAATATCGAGGATCGACACCCGTGCGGCTTGTTCGATGTATCGATCAATGGCGTCATGGACGGATTGCTGATCGAACATGTTATCGCCCGAGAACGTCACATCGGCGATCACATCAAAGGTCGTAGCGACCATCTCGTCAAAAAGGTTCAGCGCGCGACCCGGGCGGGCTGCAGCAGAGATCCGCTGGGCCGAGGCTTCGGCCGCGCGGGTCATGATCGGCGTCAGCTGGGCGATGTTGCGCGGTGAAAAGGCCGGCGCCGAGGCGCGCCTTTGCCAGCGCCAATCTTTGCCTTCCGCGACAAACAGGCTCTCACCAATCGCCGGGCGCAGGATGTCTTTCGTTATGTCGGATTTCGGATAGTTCTCAAGCTTTTCCAACAGCACTTCACGGTTGCCTTTCGGGTCCATCACCATGTGCCAGGGCAACACCGTCCGACCCGAGATCATACGCTCCTGCGTGGCCTGCTTTGGGATGATTGACAGGATATTGCTGCGAGCAGCGGTAAAGCTTTGCAGGATCGAAAGCGGCTCGGATCCAAGCGGCACATGAACGGGGAGGCGTGGGGACATCATCATGCCGGTAAAGCTATGTTGCTCGCGGGTGATGTAAACCGCGCCACATTGCACCATGCGCGGTGATAGGCTAACCCGCGTTCCAACCATAAGGAGCCTTTGCGCATGATTGCGAGAGTTTTGGGAATTGGCCTGCTGGCCATCGCGCTGACAGCCTGCGGCCAGACCGAGGTTCCCGAGGACCTTCCCGAGATGGGAACATTCCGTCTGGGCCACAATATCATCGTTGCGGATGGTGCTGTGAAAAGCCCGGTTTCGCGGGCAGCAACCCCTGAGGAGTGGGAAAAGGCGCTTTTCAAGGCGGTGGATGATCGGCTGGACGGGTATCGCGGACAAGGGCTCTTTCATCTGGGCGTGACGGTGCAGGGCTATGCGTTGGCGCCTCCCGGTATTCCGCTGGTATTGTCGCCCAAGTCGGTGCTGATCGTCGCGGTGAATGTGTGGGATGACAGTCAGGGCAAGAAGCTGACCGAAAAGGCGCATCAGATCACCGTTTTCGAAAATTTGGATGGTGACACGGTGATCGGATCTGGTTTGACCAAGACTAAGGAACAACAGATCGAGGCGCTAAGCTTTAACGCTGCCAAGAAAATTCAGGACTGGTTGATTACGAAAAGGGACACATGGCTGGTGACAACCTCTGATCGGATCGTCGACGATCCTGTTGATGTCGCAGATGTTGTTGCAAGTGCGCCTGTCGCAGCGCCTCAAGATCCGCAGCAAGATCTACAGACCGACGCTGCGGCTGATGTCGACCAAGAGCAGCCGCTGAGTGACGCCGCCCCTGTTGCCCCCACCCCGGCCGAGGTCTCTGCGCCTGATCTGGAACCAGAGGCCGAGGTCGAGGCGAATCCCGCGCCCTCTCAGGTGATTATCCCCGGAAACTCCGACATTCGGGTTGGTGGTCGCGGCTGAACACGCGCAACAGACCCCGCGCCGCAAACAGCAAACGCTTGATTTCCGCGCCAATAGCCAATACATCGCCCGCGATGTTGAAACGGGGTCGGGTGGACCCCCAGAAAAGAAGGCGCCTTTCGGTATGGCAAAGGGAAAGTTTGAGCGTAACAAGCCGCACGTGAACATTGGCACGATTG
>CAKZXZ010000255.1 GCA_937883775.1 uncultured Paracoccaceae bacterium | reverse complement strand
GACCTTGCCCGTGCGCGCATCACTGAGACGCAGCGCGAGGGGCAGCCGACCATTGGGATGGTCAGCCTTGGTTGCCCAAAGGCTTTGGTGGACAGTGAGCGTATTCTGACGCGGCTGAGGGCGGAGGGGTATGGGATCTCTCCAGATTATTCCGGGGCCGATGCCGTGATCGTCAACACCTGTGGGTTCCTTGATTCAGCCAAGGCTGAAAGCCTTGAGGCGATTGGCGAAGCGCTGAACGAGAACGGGCGCGTGATCGTGACGGGCTGTTTGGGGGCCGAGCCGGAGTATATCGAAGGGCATCACCCATCTGTGCTGGCGGTGACAGGTCCGCATCAATACGAGCAGGTACTGGACGCGGTGCACACCGCCGTGCCGCCAGCCCCCGACCCGTTCATTGATCTGCTGCCCGCAAGCGGCGTGTCCCTGACCCCGCGCCATTTCAGCTACCTCAAGATCTCCGAAGGCTGTAACCACAAATGCAAGTTCTGCATCATCCCCGATATGCGCGGCAAACTGGCGTCCCGGCCTGCGAACGCCGTGCTGCGGGAGGCGGAGAAGCTGGTGGATGCGGGCGTCAAGGAACTGCTGGTCATCAGCCAGGACACCTCTGCCTACGGGCTGGACCGCAAGTATGATGAAACGCCTTGGAAAGACGGCACCGCGCGGGCGCATATCACCGATTTGGCACGCGATCTGGGGTCCTTGGGCGCATGGGTGCGGCTGCATTACGTCTACCCCTACCCTCATGTGCGCGACCTGATCCCGCTGATGGCGGATGGGCCGGTGCTGCCCTATCTGGATATTCCGTTCCAGCATGCGCACCCGGACGTTCTGCGCCGCATGGCGCGGCCTGCGGCGGGGGCGAAGACGCTGGACGAGATCGCCGCGTGGCGTGATGTGTGTCCCGATATCACCCTGCGGTCTACGTTTATCGTCGGCTATCCTGGCGAGACGGAGGAAGAGTTCCAGACTCTGCTGGATTGGCTGGATGAAGCCAAGCTCGACCGCGTCGGCTGCTTTCAATACGAAAATGTCGACGGCGCGCGCTCAAACGCGCTGCCGGATCACGTAGCACCCGAGGTCAAGCAAGAGCGTTGGGACCGCTTCATGGAGAAATCGCAAGCAATTTCAGAGGCGAAGCTGGCCGCAAAAGTCGGCACGCGCCAAGAGGTGATCGTCGATTTGGTGGAAGACGATGCGGCCACCTGCCGGACCAAAGCGGATGCGCCGGAAATCGACGGGAACCTCTTTATCGATGAGGGGTTCGAACACCTCTCCCCCGGCGATATCGTCACCGTCAAGGTCGATGAGGCCAGCGAATACGATCTTTGGGGGAAGATGGTTTAGCGCTTATTCCCCAATCGCGATGCCTTCGCGCCGAGGGTCCGCTCCGCCTTCCAAACCATCCGCGCCAATCGCAATAGCGTGCAGACCAGAGGTCAACGCCCGCGCGTTCACCTCGTAGCCCAGCGTAGTCAGCGGTTCCGCCAAGGCTTCCGCCGACGTGCCCTCTTCGACATCATAGGTGCCAAAGCGGTTGACCAGATGCGGCATGGCGACAGCGGCCTGCACGTCCATGCCCCAATCCAGATGCGCGATGATGGTCTTGGCCACGTAACCGATGATCCGGCTGCCACCGGGCGAGCCCACCACCATCACCGGCGCGCCGTCTTGCATCACAATCGTGGGCGACATGGACGACCGGGGCCGCTTGCCCGGCTCAACCCGGTTTGCAATCGGCACGCCATCAGTATGGGTGCGGAACGAGAAATCCGTAAGCTCGTTGTTCAACAGGAATCCGCCGGGCGCCATCAAGCGCGAGCCGAAGCCGTTCTCAATCGTCGTGGTCATCGACAGGGCATTGCCTTGCGCATCCACGATGGAGATGTGGCTGGTGGAGGGCAATTCGAGCGAGATATCGTCGGCAAACAGCAAAGCGTGATCGAACGCCGGGGAACCTGCGCTGACCTCTGGCAACGCATCATCGCCGCCCAGAAGCGCTGCGCGGTTGGAAAGGTAGTCCGGATCTACAAGACCTTGGGTCGGCATCGGCACGAAATCACTGTCGGCCATGTAGCGGCCCCGATCCGCGAAGGCCAAACGCGAGGCATCGCCGATCAGGCGCCAGCTTTCAGGGTTTTCAGCCCCCAACGCGGCCAGATCATAGCTTTCCAACATGCCCAGAATTTGCCCAACGGTCAGCGCCCCGGAGGATGGCGGGCCCATCCCACAGACATCATGTGCCCGGTAGGTGATGCAGACGGGCGCGCGTTCTTTGATGGCGTAGATGCTCAGATCCTGCTGGGCCAACACACCGGGATTGCCTTCGGCGTTTTGGACGGTTTGCACGATCCCATCGGCAATGGGGCCGTCATAGAACGCAGCCGCCCCGTCGCTTGCGATTATGCGTAAGGTTTCTGCATAGGCCTTGTTCACCAGCGTATCGCCTTCGGCAATCGGTGTGCCACCGGGCAGGAAATACGCCGATGTGGCTGGAAAGGTCGAAAGCCGCTCGGCATCGTTTTCTACAAGCCCCGCAAGGCGCGGTGAAACGGTAAAGCCGTTTTCCGCAAGCTCTGTGGCCTCGGTAAAGAGGCTTGCCCAGTCAGATTTACCCCACCGCTGATGCGCCGCTTCCATCAAGGCAGGTGTGCCGGGCGTTCCGACGGATAAGCCCCCGACAACGGCATCAAAGAACTTCAAAGGCTCGCCGTTTTCATCCTGAAAAAGTGTGGGCGTCACGGCCAATGGCGCCGTTTCGCGCCCGTCAAGCGTCGTCACCTGTCCGCTGGCGGCATCATACCAGACCAGGAACGCCCCACCCCCAAGGCCCGAGCTTTGCGGCTCGACCAGCCCCAGAACGGCTTGCACGGCGACCATCGCATCTGCCGCCGATCCGCCATCGCGTAGAACGCGCGCACCGGCTTGAACCGCCAGCGGGTTCGCTGCGGCGACCATCCAGTTGTCTGCGCGCACCGGGCTGCCTGCGGCTTTGGCCTCAAGCGAGGTCGCCGCTTCGGGAGCGACCGCATCCGCAGCCTCCTGCGCGCCAAGCGGGAGCGCGAGGACAAAGGTCAATCCTGTAATCGTCGGGATACGAAGCATGGCGGCAATCCTTCCAGTGGCACATGTGATGTGTGAAAGGATAGACCGGACTGCGCCAGACACAAAACGCCGCTCGGCCGGAATATGCGCATGAGCGCGCGGCAGCGGGTTTCGGCAGCTTTAGCGCAGGGTTTTAAACAGATCGGCGTTCCGGCAATAATGCGGTGTCTGCTCGGCGCCATCGGCGTGGTCTTGCAACCATTTCTCGCATGCGCCTGCCCCGGTGCATCCCGTGCACCGCATCACGGCATTCGCAATTTCATCGAACGGCAAGTCCCCGCGCAGGGCCTTTTCTTCCAGATCAAGACCAAGAGTTTCGGCCATCCGGTCCATCAGGTCTGCGTGTCGTTTCAAAGTGGATGTCTGCATGATGTTTCCCAACCTCGCATTTTCCCTCGACAGCAAGGTGTCATGAATGGCGCATCCTGCCCTTGATCCACGTCAAAGCGCGTTCAGGTAGGCGCGCACAGCGTCTTGCACATGGCGAAACCGGTCACCGCCCAGCTTGGTGCCACCGTACCAGCGCGTCACGACGATGATGTGACCGACCAGCGCCTCTCGCTCTAACATGCGCACGATTACCATGCCTGCGCCGGCCTCGCCGTCATCGGCTTTCAATGGGCCTTCCGGCAACAGCGCGGCCCATGTGTTATGGGTCGCCTTGGCATATTTCTTTTTGCGTTTCAGCTGCTTGAGGAAGGCGTCCACATCGGCGCGGCTTTGAACAGCGCCGCCTGAAACCGCATATTTCGAGCCGCGGTCGCTGATGATCCCTTCAAGCTGCAGCAAGACCAAGCAACACGACAAGCCACATCACACCAACCGCGATTGCGCTGATGGCCACCGCAGCGCTGGCCATGTCCTTGGCCTGCTTTGCGAGGGGATGTGTTTCTTTTGATGTGTAATCCACCGCGCGCTCTATCGCGGAGTTCAGCATTTCGACGGCAAGCACCATGATGCCACCGCCCAAAAGAATGGCCCGTTCCGCAGGCGAAAGCGGCAACCACAAAGCCAGTGCACCTGAAATCAAATTGGCGACAAGCCACTGTCTGAGCGAAGGTTCATGACGCCACGCATGCACACAGCCTTCCCATGACCAGATGCAGCGATTGCGAAACCGTTCCCATTGCGCGTAAAGCATAAAGCGCCCTGCCCCGTTGTTTACGCCAAGCTAGGCCAGTCCGCACAGGCAAAGCCAGAGGTTTTGCCCATTCATCAGGCGGCAAGAGCCTCAAACAGGTCCCGGTTGAGGCAGAAGTCAGGCGCCGTTTCAAGACACCCTTGGTCCTCCTTGAGAAGCGCGTCACAGGTCTGCGCGTGTTGGCAGGTGCGGCAGCGATTAATCATCGCGCTGTAATCGCCCTGCGTGAGGCGCGTTTTGTGCAAGGCCGCTTGCAGATCAACGCCGGTGGCCTTGGCCATGCCAAGGGTCAGCCAGAAATGCAGGCGCGGGTTGCCAAGGGGGGTCATTGGAGGGTCTCCGATCTGTGCGCGTGATCTTTGCGCGCGCAGACTGGCGCAGCGCAACCAGCGCCGCCTTGACGTCGATCAAATCAGGCAAGTCTTGACATGTACCCCGCTTGCAAGCACATGATTCCACATAACAAAAAGAAAGACCCAGAGGCGGGCTCTACTGTGCAAGTATTTATCGACACCCATGCCGGGTGGTTCCATAACGCAGGGCTGATCGGCGTTGCGGTTTATGTGACGCTTTATTTTGCGCTGACCTTCGAGATGATCTCGTCCAAGGCGTTTCTTTACTATGCGCTGAATTTTTTCGCAGCGGCCCTTGTGCTGTTGGGGCTGCTGGTTGCCTTCAACCTTGCGTCAGCGCTGATCCAGATCTTTTGGGTCGTGATTTCGACCGGTGGCATGATCCTGAGACTGCGTGAACGCGCGCCAGAAAGACGCGTCGACGGGTGACTACTTGAGCGTCGCTGCCACGCGGCGGACGGTTCTGATCCGCTCGGCATTGGGTGGGTGCGTGCCAAGAAAGCGGTCACCGGGATCGGGGATGCGGTTAAAGAACTCCGCTCCGAGCACCGGATCATAGCCTGCCTTGTGGGCTATCACCGCCCCCAAAGCGTCGGCCTCCAGTTCGAAATCCTTGGAGTAGCTGCGTGCGCCAACTGTTGCGCCGATCCGCGACGCCGACTCAATGGCAGAGCTTCCGCCGCCTGTGATCTGTGCAAGGCCTCCGAATACCAATGCACCTGCGGTTGCGTTCTGGCGCTGTTTGCCCAGATGGTTCGAGATGTGGTGCGCAGCCTCATGCCCCAACACAAATGCAAGCTCATCGGTGTTACTGGCCTGTGCGATCAACGCGACCGTCATGGCCAGAATAGGCCGCCCGGTATTGTCGAGGGTCTGATACGCGTTTGCCGGCTGGTTCGGGCGATCATCCACAACGATCTTGAAATCGCAATCCAGATTGGACGTACGGGCCCTGCACTCACGCTCGGCCACGGGTTCAACCCGGCGCACCACGCTTGTAAAGCTGCGCGCCATGCGGCGCGCGTCGGCTTCAGTCAACTGCTGCGGCGCCCGCTGGGTTTGCGGTGCGTCCTGCTGCGGCGCAGGTTGTGAGGACGGCGTGTTTTGCGTTGTCGCAACCGTGCAGGCCGACATCAACAGCGGAAAAACAAGAAGAGCAGCAAGGCGCATACGGACACTCCAATCAAAACTACCCATTACACTAGCGAATTGCGCGTCACGTTCCAGAGCGATCACGCAGCTGTGGGATTGGCAGGCCCGTTTTGCGGCCTATCTCAAAAATCATGGCTGACACAAAAGTTCTATATAACGGCGACTGCCCCATCTGCTCGCGCGAGATTGCAAGCTATGCGCGCTATGCAGAAGACGAGGCATTACCACTGCGTTTTGAAGCATTGCAAGAGGGCGACCTGACACGTTGGGGCGTCACACCCGAAGACGCAGCCAAGCGGCTGCATGTCCTGAAGGATGGTCAGGTCTATAGTGGTTTGGACGCCTTTCAGATCCTGTGGTCCGAGATGCCACGCTTTGCATGGCTGGCACGCGTCACAGGATTGCCCATCATCCGCCCCGTCGCCCAGCGGATCTATGATTATATCCTGGCCCCTTTGCTTTACGGGATGCACCGCAGACGGCAATCGCGCCTCTAGGGCTTGCATGGGTCGCAAACATCGCCCACGCTGGTGTCATGTTTTCCATTGAACACGATTTCGACGCGACCGTTGTAACCCTTGTGGACGAAGGATCAGATCCGCTGCAAGAAGACGTTTCGGTTCAGGCCTTTGAGGACGTGATCCGGGTCGAACAATATGACCCGCGCACAGATAAAGTGGCGGTCATCACCCTTTCACTCGCACAGGCCCGCGATCTGGCCGCAGCCCTTGATCTGCCCGAGGGCGTCTATAGCCTGCGCAAACCCGACAAAGGGTAACGCGCCCGCAAAAAACGGGGACAAGCATGGCCTCCAAAGATCCGTCTTTCACACTTGGTATCGAAGAAGAATACCTTGTTGTCGATCTCGACACGCTTGATCTGGTCGAAACACCACAAGCGGTCATGGAGGCCTGCGCAGCCGATTTGGGCGACCAGGTCAGTCCGGAATTCCTCAAGTGTCAGATCGAGGTCGGCACAGGTGTTTGCGCCACGATCCCTGACGCGCGCGCTGATCTGGCCCATCTGCGCCGCACGATCAAAAAGCATTGCAATGCGCACGGGCTGGCCCCGATCGCCGCGGCGACGCATCCGTTTGCCAACTGGCAGGATCAAGACCACACCGACAAAGCGCGGTACCGCGATCTGGAAAAAGACCTCGCCGGGGTCGCGCGACGGATGCTGATTTGCGGCATGCATGTGCATGTCGGCATCGAGGACAAAGACCTGCGCATCGATCTGCTCAACCAGTTCTCGTATTTCCTGCCGCATTTGCTGGCGCTGTCCTCCTCCTCCCCGTTTTGGGAGGGGCAGGATACGGGGCTGCAATCCTACCGGCTGACCGTGTTCGACAACCTGCCGCGCACCGGGCTGCCACCACAGTTTTCCAGCTTTTCTGAGTATGAACGCTCGATCAACACGATCATCAACACAGGAATCGTTGAGGATGCAACGAAGATCTGGTGGGATTTACGCCCCTCTGCCCGCTTCCCGACGCTTGAATCCCGCATCTGCGATGTCACGCCAACAATCGATGAAACGATCACCATTGCCGCGTTGACCCAAAGCCTGATGCGCATGCTCTATGCCTTGCGCCGCGAGAATAAGCGTTGGCGGCAATATGATCGGTTCCTCGTCGAGGAAAACCGCTGGCGCGCCCAGCGCTATGGCCTGACCGAAGGGCTGATCGACTTTGGCGCAGGCGGCGTGGTGCCTTGCACACAACTAATCGACGAACTGCTGGAGCTGGTCACGCCCCATGCAGCGGCTTTGGGATGTTTGGCCGAGGTGCGCAACGCGCCCACCATCTTAAAGACCGGCACCAGCGCCCAGCGCCAGATGGCGACGTATCACAAAGCCGTTGAAAAGGGTCAGTCCCATGCGGAGGCTCTGAAAGCAGTGGTCCGGTCGCTGACAGACGAGTTTGGTGCGGGGCTATAACTCTGTTTGAGCCAACGCCACTTTTCCGCTGGCAAACGCGGTGCAGCGCAAGGCGAGTTTTGAGGCCATTGTGACACCTGCTGCAATACAAACGAATGTCTTGCTTCACGTAGCAGCAGCCATTGAGGACGACCGCATATTGTTGCCCGATCCCTAAATTAGTCCGATCACGCTCATACCGGCAGCTTTGGCCGCGTCTACGCCTTGGGGCGAGTCTTCGATGACCAAGACTTGACTTGGACCAACCCCCAAGCGCTTCGCCGCCAGTTCGAAGATATCTGGCGATGGTTTTGGCCGCACGCCATCTGAGATACTGATAATATGGCTGAACAAGTCCTTGGCGGCTGCCGCTGCAAGAGAACGTCGCGCAACGCAGCCCTCAGCATTGGTCCCAACTGCAAGTGGGATATCTCGTGTCTTCAATGCCACCGCAAACTCAAGCACCGGCGTGATCGGCTTCACCAAGGAGACAGCATCCGCAAATTTCGCGATGCTTACCTCACAGGCTTGATCGACGTTGAACGGGGTCTGAAGCGTCGCTGCAAATTCTCGGAACAAGCCCGTGCGGTCTAGCCCCGTGCGCGTTTGGTACCAGTCAGCAGGCATATCGGCACCTTGGTCTCGCGCTGCAGATTGCATGGCCTGCAAATGTGCCGCTGAACTTTCGACCAATGTGCCATCGCAATCGAATATAGCGGCGCTGAACTGCTCTGTGTCAAAGAGGTCTAACCAATGGTCACTTGAAACCCGGCGCGTGTCACCGTTGCGGTAGAAAATCGAATGCATGTCTGGCCTTTGCGCTTTAGACGGAAACGAGACGCGCCTGATCTGCAACAATGCCGACGGACACGCTGTCGCCTTGCACGAATGGATCAGAGCGGACCGCCGAAATCACGAACAAAGACCCAACCGGCGTTTCCACCGTGTATTGCATCTCTTTTCCCAGATAGGCCGCATAGCTGATCTGCCCTTTCAGCCCCGGCTGATCTGGGCTTTGTAGGGAAAGCGCGTGCGGACGCAAAACCATCTGGGCAGCCCCTTTGCCGATGCCATTACTGGGGATCAAGACTTGCTGACCGTCGACCCGCACTGTTGCCTTGGCGTCGTTGCAGGCCTCCACATCGCAGGGCACAAGGTTTGCATCCCCGATGAAATCGGCGATGAACGCAGAAGATGGCGCTTCATAAAGATCGTTCGGAGTGCCGATCTGTGCAATCTCGGCATTGTTCATGACTATGATATCGTCCGACACCGCCATGGCCTCTTCCTGATCGTGGGTCACATAAACGGCCGTGAGCCCCAGACTTTGCTGGATCTGACGGATTTCCTCGCGCACATGGCGGCGCAGCTTGGCATCAAGGTTCGACAGCGGTTCATCCAGCAGCAAAACCTCGGGCTCCAGAACGATGGCGCGTGCCACGGCGACGCGTTGCTGCTGCCCGCCTGACAGTTCGCTGGGAAGGCGGTCTCCGAACCCTGCCAAGCCCACAAGTTCCAGCCCTTGCTCTGCCTTTTGTGCCGCTTCTGCCTTTGGTACGGATTTCACGGTCAGCCCATAGGCGACGTTCTCGCGCACCGTCATATGCGGAAAGAGCGCATAAGATTGGAAAACCATAGACACTTTGCGATAGGTCGCGGTGAGATGTGTGACGTCTTCGCCCCCGATATGGATGCTGCCCTCTGTGGCCATCTCAAGCCCCGCGATCAGCCGCAAGGTCGTCGTCTTACCACACCCGCTTGGCCCAAGAAGGGTCACAAGCTTGCCGGGTTCAATAGACAGGTCGAGTTTCTTGAGCGCGGTTACCTCGCCATATTTCTTTACGACATTTTCGAAGCGGACAGAGCCAGTGTTTGTCTTGGTCATGTGTCTTTACCTCAAGCCGCTTTCGCGACGTGTTGAACCCGGTCCGAACGGCGCAAACGGCGCGCCCCGACGAGCAGTTGAAGAAGAAGGATGGCTGCCAGCATCGTGATAATCAGCACTGCCGAATAGGCGATGGCGAGGCCGAATTCACCGTTTTCCACCCGACCCACAATAAAGGACGTGGCCATATTGTGCTTGGCACTGACCAGGAAGATCACAGCGCTCACTGATGTGATCGCCCGCACGAAGCTATAGGTCAAAGCCGCCAGGACTGCGGGCCCCATCAGCGGAAGGATCACACGGCGCACCGTCGCAAAGCTGTTGGCACCCAGTGTGATGGAAGCCTCATCCAGACTTTTATCCAACTGGCTCATCGCCGCGATACCTCCCCGAACGCCTACGGGCATATTGCGGAAGACAAAGACGATAATCAGGATGATCGAGGTGCCGGTGAGCTCAATCGGTGGGAAATTGAACGCCATAATATAGCTGACCCCGATGACGGTGCCGGGAATGGCAAAGCTGAGCATGGTCGAGAACTCGAACGCGTCCTTACCCCAGAACTTTTGCCGCACGAGTAGATATGCCGTGGACAACCCCACCAAGGCGGTCAGCGGGGCTGCAATCGAAGAGATGGTCAGCGTTGTGAAATAGCTGTCCCATGCAACGCCTGTGAAACGACCCGTCGTGAAGTTGATACCAAAGGCGCGGATGTAGTGATCCAACGTGAAACTGTGATTGATCCCCCAAAGTTTCACAAAGCTGCCGAAGACGATCATCGAATAGACGACCAACGTGAACGCGGCCCAAGGCAGCGCTGTGCCATAGCACACCCATTTGAGAACCGGGTTGAGGCTGGCGTTCTGCCCGCTATCCGCCTTGCCCGTAATGGTGGCGTAAGACTTTTTGCCAAGCCACAACCGCTGCGCCATGAAGGCAGACAGCGTAAGCGTGAGAAGGGCAAGCGCAAGAATGGCCGCCTTGGCAGGATCCGCAACCGCACCCACAATGGCAAAATAGATATCCGTCGACAGAACACTGTAGCCACTGCCCAACACAAGCGGATTGCCGAAATCCGCGAGGCTTTCGATGAAGCCCAACAGGAACGCATTTGCCAGCCCCGGGCGCATCAAAGGCAGTGAGACAAAACGAAATGTCTGCCATCGATCTGCATCCAGCGTTTGCGACGCCTCCTCCATGCTGGGGCTCACCCCTTGCACAACACCGATCAGCACGAGAAATGCGATAGGTGTGAAAGAGAGCAGTTGCGCGAAATAGATGCCCCAGAAGCCGTAGAGCCAGCGGGTCGCCTCCCATCCAAGCAGTTCAGCGAAATACTCGGTTATGGTGCCGGTCCGTCCGAACAGCAGGATCAAAGCCAGGCCGATGACAAAGGGCGGTGTGATGATCGGCAGCACGGTCAGAACCCGCAGCAGCTTTTTCGCGCGAAACGCGGTGCGGGTGAAGATGAGCGCAAAGGACAGGCCCAAAAGCGTGGTGCCAGCGCCCGTCATGATCGCCAAGAACAGCGAGTTGATGCCGACGCCGCAAGATCGTTCACCGACCAGACAGCCCAGGCCCCAAATGTCGCTGCTGAAGAACCGTGGAAAGAACTCGGACAGGGAATATCCCCCGTCCACTTCAAACGCGCGCACCAGAATGTGGACGACCGGGAAGAAAACGAAAATGGCAACAAGGGCGACAATCAGCCCGATGGTGCTGACAACAAAGGCGTCCCCTTGGCCTTTGCCGGATTGCGAGAGCGATATCGTGGCGACGAAAAGCAGAGCCAACGCGCACAGGCCCGCGCCGGCACCCATCCCCGGTTGTCCGGCCATAACCATATCGCCCGTGAACAGCCCCTCAAACACACGAGGGCCCGCGCGCACGATGATTAACCCTTGCACCGCGATGAATGTCAGCCCAGCGACGGCAGTCCCCAGCGTCAGACGCGCACGCTTCACTGGATTTTCAATTGCAAGCTGCAAGATCACTGCACCCAGCAAGGCGAGGCCTGCAGGGGCCAGCCACCACTGCCCGGCAAGGGTGCTGAACAGCCCGGTTGCAGCATCACTATCGCTCAACCAACTTGGGTCAAAAAGGCCATCATCTGTCATGTGCCAGGGCAGCAGCACGAAACCAGCAAGCCCAAGGGCCAGCCATATCAAGACTGTCTTTTTCATTGGTCTTCCACGCAAATCAGGGGATGTCCCGCCAAAGCGGGACATCCATGTTGGCCCAACCCAATACCGTGGGTCAGCCGACAGGGAGGATGTTATTGCTGCGGGTTGGGGTCACCCACCTCTGCATCCCAACGGGCCAGCAAGCGTTCGCGTGTCTCGCTTGAGCCATAGGTCGCAAAATCGTAGTCGATCAACTTGATCGAGGCCAGATCCGGCGATTCCGGTGCCACTTGCGCGTTGGAATTCGATGGCACCTGAAACGACCCTACTTCGGGCGCACGTGACTGCACATCGGCGTTCAGGGCAAACTCAACCCATTTTTTGGCACCCTCGACGTTGCGGGCACCTTCGATGATCGAGACGGCACCAACCTCGTAACCGGTCCCTTCGCAGGGGGCGACAATTTTCAACGGGAACCCTTGGGAAGCCAGTTTGACCATATCGTGCATAAAGCCAATGGAAACACCTGTTTCACCGCGTGCCGCCGCTTTTGATGGGGCCGAACCAGACTTGGTGTAGGAATTGACGTTCTTGCCTACGGCCGCCAGCTTGACCATGGCCTCATCTTCGCCAAAGAGCTGAACAAATGTCGCCAGTTCGGTATAGGCCGTACCCGAACTGTTCGGGTTCGCCACCTGAATTTCGCCAGCAAAACGGGGATCTTCAAGATCGGCCCAGCATTGCGGTGGCGCGATCCCCTTCTTTTCAAGAATGTCAGAATTATAGGCGATGCCCAACGCACCGGCATAAATGCCGACGGTCTTGCCGCCAGAAATCTCTGCCATGTTCTGCGCCCAGCCCAGCAAATCGCTGGTGTCCACGCCGGAGGCCTGTGTCAGGCCTTCTTCGGCGGCGATGAGATGGGGGTCACCCGTGCCGCCCCACCATACGTCGATTTTTGGGTTTCCGGCCTCAGCGCGGATTTGTGCCAGCGTTTCACCGGTTGACTTGCGCACCATCAACACATCGATGTTCGGGTTCTGCTCTTCAAAAGCGGACGCCATCAAGTCACACCAATCTTGTTCAGCGCTGCAGACAACGCTCAACTCGTCGGCCCAAGCCGCCGCCGTAGACACCATGAGTGCAGTGGCGGAAATCATTCCAAGTCTTTTCATTCTGTCCTCCCAAAAAGATCACGCACCGGTCTTCGCTCCTCCGCGATCTGGCGCAGGTCTAGTGGTAGAGGGCCGCACAGAATTTTGGCACAAAGCCTGCATGAACAGTGTTACAGACCATCAGCCTTTTGGTTAACAAAATTACAAAATGCGCTCTCAGAAGATCTTTTTATAACAAAAAGATCTACGATCAGCGTCAATAATTAGTGCTAAAGTGGGACTGTCGAAAGGGAGGTGACGGCGTGTCGCTACCAAAGATCGGAATTGTAGATGACGAAGCAGCGATGCGCGATGCGCTCGTTGCTCTGTTGTCCGAAAACCAATTCGACCCCATTCCAATGGCGAATATCGCAGAATACCACGCAGCAGACCAAAACACGCCGCTTGATCTGGTGCTGATCGATCTGCAGTTGCGTGACGAAAATGGGCTATCGTTGGCGATGGATATCCGCCGGACAAAAGACCTTCCCATCGTGATGCTTACAGGACAAGGGGACGAGACAGACAAGATCATCGGGCTGGAAGTGGGGGCTGATGATTATGTGCTCAAACCCTTCAATCCGCGCGAACTGATCGCCCGCATCCGTGCCGTCCTACGCCGGTACGGGAAATCCGACCAGACAACTGCAGCTTTGGCGGACACCGATAGATTGACCTTCGGACGCCTGAGCGTGGATCAAAAGAAACGCATCCTTTTTGACGATACCGATCAGGAAATCGCGCTGACCAATGCCGAATATCGTCTGCTTGATTACTTTTTAAGCCGACCAAACCAGATCATTCCGCGGGTCGAATTGCTTTCAGAACTGGGCAGCGATTTGACAAAATATGTGGACCGAACTGTGGATGTCCTGATCCTTCGCCTAAGACGCAAGATCGAAGAAAACCCGTCCAAGCCCGTACACTTACAAACCCGCCGTGGACAGGGATACATCTTTGTCACGAACCCGCATCGGACGCCAAACTGATGTCTTTGCTGCCGTATTCCGTGCGGGGGCGGCTTTGGACCGCATTGGGGCTGTTGTCGCTTGCCATCTGTTGCGTCAGCGTGCTGACCTGGGTCGCGCTTCAGCGGGTCGAAGACCGTTTGCAGGATTTGCACCGCCAATCCCTGAGCCAAGTTGCGCAAGCGATTGATCTGTCAAAACGCTCGTCCGACTTGGCAACATCCGCACCCTTTCTCCTTAGTCAGCGATCGAATTTCCTGATCGGGCAAGAGGGCCAGAAACTCCTCGATGTGCTGACGCGTGTCCGCGAAGATTGGCCTATTGCCACGACAACCGATAGCGACCGCGCGACGGTCATAGATCTCACCACCCAAATGGAAGGTGGCATTCGTGACTTGGTCGCGGCATCGCAATCCCTTGACCGGGTGCAAACCCGCGTGCGCGCGCGTGTCGGAGCGCTGAGCCGTTTGCGCGAGGTGGTGACACAGCGGATCGAAGCTCAGGGCACAGCAACCGGTGAGCGTCTGGTGTGGTGGACGCTGCAAAGCATGAATGCCGATGCGCTTAACGCTGCCTATGCTGGCAACCTGATTGGCGTGGGCGAAGAACAACGCCATTACCAACGTCAGGGGCAACTTGCGCTAAATGCGGATAAAACAGCCGAGCAGGAACAGTTCCTGCGCGACCTCGATGCCCTTGTCTACGGCGACACCGGCATCTTTGAGCTTCGCAGAAACGAATTGGGACTGACGCTCGATGCGCAAAACGCCCTTTTCCGCATTCGCCGTGACGCAAACGGCATCAATGAACTGGCATCTGATTTTGCATCACGCGCTGAAGCGGTTTTGATTGCAGAGCGGAGTTCTTCGTCAAACACAATTCAATTTACCCGTGTTTTCGTCGCTCTGGTCAGTATGTTCGCGCTTGGTCTTGCGTTGATCGCAGCACTCTACGTTTCGCGCTATGTGGCGTTTAATATCGGCCGGGTGTCCGAAGCTATGGTGCGCCTGGCCAACGGAGATCGCAGCAGTGTTTTGCCGCGCCGGTTGGGCGGTGATGACGAAATCGCCGATCTCTTCCGGTCCTTCCGCAGTTTTCGTGCCAACGCCTTGCGCCTGGATCGTTCGAACCGACAGCTGGATCAGCGCAACGCACTTTTTGAAAAGGTCTTCGCGAATATTACGGATGGTATCGCGATTACAGATGCGAGCGGGAGGCTGACTGCGTCCAACCCGGCGTTCAAACGAATTTTAGATCACGAAGGCGGCAAGGGCAGCTTCGTTGACTGGCTCTCCAAATCTCCATTCGGCGCGGCGGCGCACAAAGCGAAACTCAGTGTCCAGCTTCGTGGGCATTTGGTGTTGAGTGCAGACAACGGGCAAACCCTCGAAATCAGGGCAAGCCGTCTTCCCGATGACGGGCGAGTTTGGCTGATTTCGGATGTAACCGAGCAGCATCAAATGGCAGAGCGTGTCGAACAGATCGACCGCATTGAGCTTCTTGGCAAACTGGCAGGCGACACCGCGCATGACTTTGCCAATATCCTTGCGACCGTGCGCACGCATGCGCATTTGTTGGGTGAGGAAAAACGCGAGAGTAGCACCAACCTCACCGCAATCGAAAACGCTTTGGAATATGGGGCTTCGCTGACCGACAGGTTGTTGGCATTTGCACGCAAACAACCCCTGTCGCCCGAGATTTTTGACCTCAACACCCTTATCGAAGGGATGATCGACCTGATCGAAATCGGCCTTAAGCGCGACGTTAAATTGGACGTCGTTTGCGCTGATGCGCCTTTGCATGTGCGCGCTGATCCGGGACAATTGGAATCCGCTGTTTTCAACCTTGCTCTGAATGCCAACAATGCGATCAATGGGAATGGAACCATCCGTCTGAGCATCACCGAAGGGGCAGACAATACTGCCGAAATCGTCGTGTCAGATACCGGGTCGGGGATGCCTGCACATGTTCAGGCAAAAGCGATCCAACCTTTTTTTACGACACGGGCAGCTGATGGCGGAACGGGTTTGGGGTTGTCGATCGTTTACGGTTTCATCAACCAAAGCGGCGGCACGTTGGACATTGAAAGCACCCAGGGGCAAGGGACGCGTGTGACGATCTCGCTCCCATTGGCGCTTGATTTGCATGCTTCGCCGGATAGCCAACGTCATCGGCGCGCATTGCTTGTTGATGACAATGGGGTTGATCGGAAAGCGACAGCGACCGTCCTTGAGAACTTGGGCTTTCAGGCACAAACCTGCTCTTCCGCGCAAGAGGCTATCGAAGCCATGACGGGAGACCAATTCGATTTGGTCGTGAGTGATTTCGATCTTGGGGGCTCACATAACGGTTTGGACATCCTGACAAGCGCACAAAACTTGCAACCACAGGCACAGCGGATTCTCATAAGCGGCAAGTCGTCTTTCGGAGAGCATCCCAACGGAAAAGCCGTCTTCGTTGGGAAACCTGCAACCTCGGCAAAGTTCTCTGCAGCGCTGCAAATGGAACAACATTGAGGTCTGAAGTGCACGTCTTTTCAGATTTAGATTTCGCCTCGTAAACGTCGGGTCTGTCTGCAAGGTCGTCCGTTCGTTAGACACGAATGGCTGCTCTGCGGGCTGCAATCGTAGAAATGAATAGAATTGGCGAAAGTCGGCTTTGGTCCATTTCAAAAGTCTTGTGAACTTTTTTTCGACCGGGTGTCGATTGGCGCGTTCCTGATCCGTCGTGTGGGTGAAGAGGCAAAGACGCCCTTCATAAACACACACGAGAGGACAGACTTATGAACATCAAGAAAATCGCCACCTACTCAATATGCGGCGTTGCCGCCCTGGCTGTCGGCACACTTGCACTGCCACGCCATGTTAGCATTGAACACACCGCCCTTATGGATGCAGTTCCCGAAGCTGTGATTGCGCTGGCAGCGTCCAACACAGGCTATCAAGCCTTCAACCCCTACAGGGATCTAGACCCGAACCTACGGGTTGAGATGTTTGGTCCTGAAGCGGGCATCGGCTCCGGGTTTTCCTTCGAAAGCAAAGACGGCGCAGGTCAGCAAACTGTAGCATCGGTCACTGCCGATCAGGTCGTCTTCAACCTGGACCTCGGCCCGCTCGGTCAGCCGACGCAGGCGATTTCGGCTGTGGCTGCTGATGGTGCAACCGAGGTGACCTGGAGCATGAACATGGATTTAGGCATGAACCCGGTCTTCCGTGTCATGGGTTTGTTCATGGACGGTATGATCGGTCCGAACTTTGAACTTGGCCTTGCCAACATGGCCGACGTTGCGGCTTAATTTTTCCACCAACAAGGGAACACAAAAAAATGCGTTATACATTTCTTCTTTATTCCGACCCTGCCATGGCCGCCAACATGACCGAAGAGGATTGGGCGAAGTCCAAGGAAATCTACGGCCAGTACATCGGTGCCTTGCAAGAGGCAGGCGTCTTTATTGAAACTGACTGGCTGCACCCCGCAGATACCGCCACGACGGTCACACTGGCGGGTGGTGAAAAACGGGTGCAGGACGGACCATTTGCCGAAACGAAAGAGACGTTGGGCGGTTACTTTGCCATTGATGTCGAGAACCTCGATGAAGCGATGAAATGGGCCGAAAAATGCCCGCATGTCCACTATGGCAAGTTAGAGATACGTGCCTCTGCCATGGGCAGCGTGTGAGCAGAAGACAGGCCCAGGCGCGGGCGGAGGATGTCGCCCGCGCTGCTTACGGCAAACTCATTGCGATGCTCGCCAGCCGCTCTGGCGACATCATCGCTGCCGAAGACGCGCTTGCTGATGCCTTTGTTGCAGCGCTGAAGACCTGGCCCGATCGCGGCATTCCCGACAAACCCGAGGCCTGGCTTTTGACCGTGGCCAAGAACAAACGCATCGATCAGGCGCGCCGTGATGCCCGTTTGGTCATTACTGATGAGGCAAGCGACATGGCCGACGCACAAGCAATCCAACCTGAAGAGACGCAACTGGATGAGCGGCTCAAGCTGCTCTTTGTTTGCGCACATCCGGCCCTCGATGAAGGCATCCGCACACCGCTGATGCTGCAGACAGTTCTGGGCCTGGAGGCAGAGCAGATCGCCAAGGCGTTTCTCATCAATCCAGCGACCATGGCACAACGGCTGGTACGAGCGAAAAAGAAGATCAAATCCGCGGGCATCCCCTTCGTGGTGCCCGAGCCAGAGGCCTATCCAGAGCGTATGGGGGCTGTGCTCGAAGCGGTCTATGGCGCATATGCAGCGGATTGGCTGGAAAGCGATGGCGAGTTGAGCCATGAGGCCTTTTTCCTCTCGAATATCCTGGCTGAACTGGACCCTGAAAACGCCGAGGCCCTCGGCCTCACCGCCCTCATAGGCTTTATCGAAGCCCGGCGCGACGCACGCATTGACGATGGTGTTTTGGTCCCAGTCCCGGAACAGGACGTCGAGTTGTGGGATCGCCACCTGATTGAACGCTCCGCAAGCCTTCTGACCCAGGCCTCATTGAGGCGCGCACCAAACTCCGTGCCCGGACGCTTTCAGTTAGAGGCGGCAATTCAATCCGTTCATGCCGCACGATCCGTGACCGGCCAGACCGACTGGCGGGCGCTGTCCCAGCTTTATACTGGATTGATGCAAGCCTATCCGTCGATCGGCGGCGCGGTTGGTCGTGCCGCAGTTGTAGCCGAGGATGCAGGCCCTGCCGAGGGGCTCAAGATGCTGCATGTTATCGCGTTCGACGGGCTGGACCGGTACCAGCCGTTTCATGCAGTGCGTGCCCATTGTTTGGCAAAGCTGGGTCAGACCGCGAACGCTGCAGAGGCCTATGCAAAAGCCATATCGCTTTGCACAGATCCCCCTTCAAAACAGTGGCTTGAGAAAAAGATGTCAGATCTGCGAAAAAAAATGTCTTGAGATGTCGATTGGCGGCGTCTGGCTTCGTCGTGTGGGCAGAAGGGAAGCAAAACGCTCCCGATCAGACAGAGAAAAGGACCAGATCCATGACCATCGCTTATACCATCATCGCCATTGTCGCTGCCGTCGCTTTGATCGCATTGCTGCTGCCGCGCAATGTCATCGTGACCCGTGAAGCAAATGTCGCCATGCGCCCCGAAGAGGTGATCGCCCGCGTGGCCAGCACCCAAGGCTTCCAGACCTTCAACCCATACTGCACCACCGATCCAGATCTGAAAATTACACCATTCGGCCCCGCTGACGGCGTCGGTTCTGGCTTTCGCTTCGAAGGCAAGGCAGGAAAAGGCACCCAGACCGTGACCGATGTCACTCCCACACGCGTCACGCACCTGATCGACCTCGGCGCTATGGGTAAGCCGGTACAAACCATTCAGGCCAAAGCGACAGAGAATGGTGCGCAGGTCACATGGACCGTGGCGTCAGACATGGGCTTCAACCCCATCTTCCGCATCTTTGGCCTGTTCATGGACCGCATGCTCGGCAAGACCTACGAACTGGGCCTGAAGAACATCGCAGCACTGGCGTAAAAACCAGACAGATTCCAGCAAGGGCGGACCAAAGGGCCCGCCCTTTTTGGTTGGCACTGCCAAAGAAACGAATGTCGGCAATGCGGGTTGCAACCGCAGCATCCGAGTTGGGCGGTGCATATCTCCGAAGGGGTAGTGAGCGACGTCGGGATCCGAGCGCGT
>CAKZXZ010000254.1 GCA_937883775.1 uncultured Paracoccaceae bacterium | reverse complement strand
AGGTCGCAATCATCCACGTCCCAGCCGCGCCCCTGCAACACCGAAACGACCTCGGAATGCAGCGCGGCCGAGAAGCTCTCGCCGCATGGATGCGCAAACAAAACCAAAGCCCGTGTCATGTCACCTCTGTTTCATCTTTGTAAAAATATCCAAATGCCCGGCCTGCCGCTACTCCGCGGCTTGCATCTTCGGATACGCATACATCTGCGCGAAATCATGATCCGGATCATCCCACGCAATCATCTTGCCGGGGTTCAACAATCCCTTTGGATCCGCCTCTTTCTTAAACGCCAGCTGCCGGTCATCCACCGTCTGGCGCCCGCCTTCTTCCAACGTGTAACGGTGGGGGTTAAAGATCATCGCACCGGCATCTTCATGGATCCGAATAATCTCGTCCAACCGCTCTTCCGTGCTGAACTTAACCAGAGAGAGGCCCGCAAACATCACCTTCCCGTTCTCGCGCAACACCTCAAGGTGCTGAAGAACCTCTGGCGAGAACTCATCGCGCATTTTCTCGACCAGTTTCAGGTGTTCAGGGAAGCCATAGCGCACCTGCAGATACGTGATCGACGGATCAACTTTCAGCGCGCGCAGCGTCGTGTGGTTCCAGCCATATTCAAAGACATGGCCGGGGCCGCGTTCCCAATCGTTATCGTCACTGCGGTAAACCATCTTCGCGGACGGACGCCGCGCCATGAACGTCTCGAACCCGTCCATCGAGTGTGGGGCCACCATTAGGCCGACCGTCGTTGTCTCAGGCGTCACGTAAGGCTTCACGCGCTGGAAATAGTCATGGGCTGTGGGGGCCTCATGCACCGTGGCCAGCTTAATGAGGATACCGTCTTCATTGGCCAATTCCTCGGTAAAGCGGGTGGCGTCCATGAAGTCGTCAAAGCCCAGAAACATCTCGACCCAGTCATAGGCGGGGGCCAGAGGGATCTCGATCTCGGTGATGATCCCGTTTGTGCCGTATGCATGGCTGACGCGGGCCAACTCCTCGCCGCGGAATTCAAGAATGCGCGGCTCTTCTTCCATCGTGACGACGCGCAGGCGGATAATGTTGCCCAGATCGCGCAACGACCCCCACGTGCACGACCCCACACCGCCCGAGCCACCCGCAATGAACCCACCAATCGTGGCCGTCGCCCAGGTCGAGCTATACATGCGGATTTCCTGACCCGAGTCCGCAATGCAATGTGCATCGAGGTCTTTCAAAAGGCAGCCCGGTTCGACGATGACGCGTCCGGGGTGCACCTCTTTCACGGCAGCCATATTTTTCAGATGCATGACGCAACCGCCCGCCAGCGGCATCGCCTGCCCGTAATTGCCCGTCCCTGCCCCGCGCGTTGTGACCGGAACGTCATGGGCATAGCAGACCTTGAGCACCTCGATCACCTCGGCCTCGCTCTTTGGGGCCACGACGAAATCGGCGACCACATGGTCCAGACGGTCTTTCAGGACCGGCGAATACCAAAAGAAGTCGCGGCTTTTGGATTTGATTGCAGCCTCCGAGGTCTCGATTTCCAGATGGCTCAGGGCCTCTTTGGCGGCGGCGACATTCGGTTGCATTCAGCTCTCCATCAGTTCGTCTAATTCGGCGTAGTCGGGCAGGCTTGTGTTGATCCCCTGCCCCGCGCGCAGCACCACGCGGTCGGCTTGGGGGCGGGCGAAAAATTCGGTCCAGCTGCGCGCCGAGCAGATCACCAGATCGGCAGGCGCGCCTACTGCAAGCGCGGGCGTCTTGAACCCGCAGGCCTTTGCGGGGTTGGTGATAAAGCTGTGCGCCCAGTCGGTTCCGGTATGATCCAGATGCCCGATCCGTGTGGCTTGGCGCATTACTTCGATCATATCCAGATCGCCGTAAGCATAAAACGGATCGCGCGTGTTGTCCGAGGCGAAAGATACGCTGATCCCGCGCGCTTTCATCTCATGCACCAGCGTGATGCCGCGCCCCCGAGGCGTGCGATGCGCGTGGCGGTCTTGCAGATAGAGATTGCACATCGGCAGGCTGACCACATGGATGCCTGCCTTGGCCACCAGATCCAGCGTGTCCATCGCACGGGCCTCGTCTTGCGTGGACAGCGAACAGCAATGGCCAACAACGATGGGCTTTTCGAACCCGATATCCAACGCGGTCTCGGCAATCATCCGCAGCGTTTCCGAGGATGCATCCATCGTCTCGTCCACATGGAAATCCGCGCTGAGACCCCGCTCATCAGCCAGTTTGAAAAAGCCCAACAAGCGGTCTTTGAGGTCCGGCACCGGATAGGTCACCATACCCAGCACGCCGCCCGATTGAGCCACGACATCGGCGGTGTGTTTGAACGCACCCTCCGCGTCCATACTGTCGCAGCCGATCAGGCAGGCGGCTTGCAGATCAATCCGGCCCGCCCAGTCTTCGCGCAGCTCGCGGAAGACGGGCCATGAGATATCGTCTTGCGGCGGGATGCTGTCCAGATGCGTGCGGATCGCGCCGGTGCCATAGGCAAAAGCGCAGCGCAGCGAAAACTCCATCCGTTTGCGCACATCATCCGACGACCAATTGGCGGCCCGGTCGGCGGCCACGGTGTTCAGCGCCCCCATGAATGTGCCGTCAGGGTTCGGCGCACGTCCCCAGATATGGCCCTTGTCCAGATGGGTGTGCATGTCGACAAACGTCGGCAGCACCATCGCGCCGGCCATATCAACGGCCAGCGCTTGTGGTTCCGCGATCAGGCCATCCGCGATGTTGAGATCGGTGCGGATCAGGTCGCCCTCCTGCCCGATCAGGCACGCAGGGATCGTCACGTTTTGCAGTGTCAGGTTGCCGCTGGGCAGAGCGCGCATCGCCATCAGGTCTCCCGGCTCAGCGCGCTTTCATGCCACTTGCGCAGCAGCAGATGCGACACCAACGACAGAGCCGCGAAGATCAAAACGCCCATCGCCGCGACCAAGGTCAGCGCAGCAAACATGCGCGCGATGTTTAACTGATAGCCCGCCTCTTGGATACGCGCAGCAAGTCCTGCGCCGACGCCGCCGGTGCCCGCGACCAGTTCAGCGACCACCGCACCGATCAAGCTCAACCCGCCTGCGATTTTCAGACCGCCCAGGAAATATGGCAAAGCAGAGGGAAGTTGCAGCATCCACAGTTTTTGCCATCGGCTCGCTCCGTAAATTCGGTAAAGATCGCGCAAGTTGTGATCGACGGAATTCAGGCCCAGCGTGGTGGAACTGAGCACCGGAAAGAACGCCACAATCCAAGCACAAAGCAACATGCCTGCGGTTTTGCTGTCCACATAAATGAAGATCAGCGGCGCGATCGATACAACAGGCGTGACCTGCAAAATCACCGCGTAGGGATAGAACGACATCTCGACCATGCGTGACTGGTTGAAGAGGATCGCCAGCCCCGCGCCACCGACAATCGCCAATCCAAGCGCCATCAGAGTGATCTTGCCGGTCAGCAAACCGGCCTCCCAAAGGATGCCCCAATCATTGACGAGGCTATCCCAAACGCGCCCCGGCCCTGGAAGAATATAATGCGGGATCTCGTTCCAGACGACGATGCGGTCCCACAGCAGCAGTGCGGCCAGCATGACCACAACTGGCAAAGACCAGCTGCCCAGTTTCTCCATCCGCTTTGCGCGTTGACGGCGAACCTCGTCGCTGTCAATCACCGGGGCGTTTTCGGCAATGCTCATGCAGCAACCCCCATCGCTTCATGCAGCGCGTCGGTCGCCTGACGGCAATAGGCAGCATATTCGGCAGAGGTTCTGAACTCTTCCGACCGGGGATAGCCTTCGTCTACGTGTAGTTCCTGAATGACGCGACCGGGGCGCGCCGCCATGACAATGATGCGGTCGCTCAGGAAGACACTCTCAAAAACCGAATGGGTCACGAAGATCACCGTGCAATTGATTTTTGCTTTAAGTTCGAGAAGGTCGTTGTTCAACTTAAAGCGCGTAATCTCGTCCAAGGCGGCGAAGGGCTCGTCCATCAGGATCAGCCTGGGTCGCGTCACCATCGCCCGCGCAATCGAGACGCGCATCTTCATGCCGCCTGACAGTTCCCGAGGATAACTGTTCTGGAACTTCTCCAACCCCACCAGTTTCAGCGCCTCAAGGATTTCGTCTTTCACACTGGCATAGGATTTGCCGCGCAGCCGATAGGGAAGCCAGACATTCTGCGCGACCGTCGCCCATGGCATCAGCGTGGGTTCCTGAAAGACGACGCCAAGGTCCCCGACCTCGTGGCCGCCTTCCCAATCGATCTTGCCGCTAGTGGGCACCATCAGATCCGAGATAAGCCGCAACGCCGTCGATTTACCACAGCCAGACGGCCCCAGAAGCGAGATGAAATCACCCTGCCCAACGGTCATGGACATGCCATTCAACGCAACAACACTGCCGTTGAAGGTCTTGTTAACGTTGGACATTCGTAAAACAGTTGGCCGCTGATCGATCGGTTGCAACAGGGTTGCCTCCCCAGGCTTTTCTTGAAGAGGACTGCGCATCACTGACGCGCAATCCCAGATCGTGATGCGGCGCTTAACCGCCGGGCTTGAGGTCCATGCCGACGCCCTCGCCTACAAACTCGAGCGTGTAGGCAGCAGAGACATCCAGCCCCTCTTCGATCACGCCAGCGTTGACCATCTTGGCGTAGAAATCGTTGACGATTTCGTCTGTCATCACCCCGATTCCCATTTCAAGCGCGTCGCCGCTGTCGACAATACCCCACTCCTTCATCTTGCCGATGGCATAAGCGATCTTGTCGTCCGTCATGTCAGGGTTGGCCGTTTTAATCAGCTCGTTTGCAGCGGCGTTATCGCCATAAAGATAGTTGTACCAGCCCTTGATAGAGCCCTCGACAAAACACTTCACCTGCTCGGGCTTTTCATCAATCGTGGCCTGCATCGTCTCAATCGTCGTGGCATAGCTTGAGAAACCATTATCCGCGATGAGAAAGACGTTCGGCTCAAACCCGCCCTCCTTTTCAACAACATACGGTTCGGAGCTCAAGTAACCCTGCATCGCTACATTGGTATCCGCAAGGAAGGGCGCCGGATTGAACGTGTAAGGCTGACGCTGCTCGACGGTGAAGCCGTGCTCGGCGATCATCCACTGGTAATAGCTGGTGAAACCATTGTCGCCGATCAGCAGCGTGCGGTCTTTCAGACCTTCCCAGCTTTCCACGTCCGGGTGCGCCACCAGCACTTGCGGGTGCTTTTGGAACGTTGCAGCGACGGCAACTACCGGGATACCCTCTTTCACGGCGTTGAAGGCCTGAAGCAGATCGCCGCCCATGTGGTAGTCAATCCGGCCTGCCAGCATCAGCGCACGGTTGTTCACCTGAGGGCCTCCCGAGATAATCTCGACATCCAGCCCGCACGCGGCATAGGTGCCATCGGCCACGGATTGATAAAAGCCACCATGTTCGGCCTGCGCAAGCCAGTTTGTCCCGAAGACGACCTTTGCGTTTTCAGCAAACGCCGGGCTTGCCACGGCGGTCGTCAGAAGCAGTGCGGTTAAGGTAGATTTCATAGACATTTTTTCCTCCAACTAGGGTCACCGCTTAAAGTGGCGGGGCCATTTGACAAAGGAAAGGCAGCGCCCTGCACCCGATCCCCACCGGTAGCGTTACGCCTAACCTAACGGCAGAATTCACAAATGCGCACATTTTTTTTGCATTTCGTGTTTCAAACCCGGACCAGAGACTTGCAACCGCCAATAGACTGCCCCAGCCTGCGCCCATGAAATCATTGCGTCCGACTACGATTGCACCGCCATTTGCCCGCTACGCCCATGGTGCGGTCGCCGATCCCGGCGCGCAAGTCATCGTCACGTCGGGGCAATTGGGTATCGCCGCCGATGGCACCATCCCCGCTGACACTCAAGCACAGGCCGCGCTTTGCTTTGCCAATATCGATACGATCCTGGCCGATGCAGGTGCGGCGCGTACGGATGTCTTGCGCATCAATGCGTTTGTCACAGACCGGTCGCATATGGCGGGCTACATGGCGGCGCGCGACGCGTGGCTGGCAAGTGTTGATGCCCTTCCCGCCTCAACACTCGTGATCGTGTCCGGCTTCACCCGCCCTGAGTTCACCGTAGAAATTGAGGTCACCGCGCAAGTCTTTACCCAGCAACTTGCCAAATAATCTTGCAGCGTTGTGCAATTTGCGTCACCTAACACGCAGCCAAGGCGTGTCTTTTGACGCGGCGCCACGTTTTCCAAAAATCAAAGGACCCAAGGCCGGTGCCGCAGATCGACAACATGAAAGACCTTCTTCCCGGCATTCTGATTTCGGGACTTATCGCGCTTGCCGCTCAATTCATATCAGAGCACTACGGCGCACCGGCGATGCTGATGGCGCTGCTTTTCGGCATCGCGCTGAACTTTCTGTCCGAGGACGGAAAATGCGCCACAGGCATCGGGTTCTCGGCCAAGACCATTTTGCGTTTCGGGGTCGCGTTGTTGGGAATGCGGCTAAGCTTTGAAATGGCGGCAGAGTTGGGTTGGCCCATTGTCGCGCTGGTTGTCAGCGGTGTGATTGCGACGATCCTGTTTGGGATGGCCGTTGCACGGCTGTTTGGTCACGGACCACGCTTTGCGTTCTTATCGGCAGGATCAGTGGCCATTTGCGGCGCTTCTGCCGCGATGGCGATTTCAGCGATTTTGCCAAAGGATGACCGCACCGAAGAGCGCCTCGTCTTCACAGTGGTCGGTGTCACTCTGTTGTCGACTGTCGCTATGATCGTCTATCCGATCCTTGCCGATATGCTGGGGTTTGACGGCCGCTTTGCCGGGGTCTTTATCGGCGCGACGATCCATGACGTGGCTCAGGTCGTCGGTGCAGGCTTTTCCGTCTCAGATGAAACTGGCGAGATTGCGACCATCGTCAAGTTGATCCGGGTAGCCATGCTTGCACCGGTGATCCTTGTCGCGACGCTTGTCATTCGACGCTACGCCATTCAGGAAGAAAACGCAGAGCGTCCCCCAATCGTGCCGTCCTTCGTTGTGGCCTTTGTGGTGCTGCTGACACTCAATTCATTTGGCGTTTTCCCTGACGCCGTCATTGGGCTCGCGACAGAAACATCCCGCTGGGCGCTTTTGACAGCGATTGCGGCGGTTGGTCTGAAAACGTCGTTGCGCGATGTGATCGACGTCGGTGGCGCGGCTATCGCGCTTTTGGTGCTTGAGACAGCGTTTATCGGCGTTTTGACAGTGTCCGTGCTGTTCTGGCTGCAAGGGGGGTAAGGGGGCCGCCTACCCCAGCGCGTACCCTGCACCTCGCACCGTGCGAACCGGATCTGCGCCACCATGCTGGCAAAGCGCTTTGCGCAGACGACCGACATGGACATCAACTGTGCGCGTATCGACATAAATGTCGCGTCCCCACACCCGGTCCAGCAGCTGATCGCGTGACCAGACGCGGCCCGGCTTCTCCATCAGCGTAGAGAGCAAACGGAACTCTGTGGGACCCAGCTTTAGGGCCTTGTCAGACCGGGTCACGCGGTGGGTTTCAGCATCAAGGACGATATCTTCGAACTCCAGCCGCTCACCAATCGCGGCGGGCCGTGTGCGGCGCAGTTGCGTGCGCACGCGCGCCATCAATTCAACCACCGAATAAGGTTTGACGACATAGTCATCCGCCCCGGTTTCCAAACCGCGCACCCGGTCCACCTCTTCAGAGCGCGCCGATAGCATGATGACCGGAATGCTGCGCGTCTCGGAGCGCATTTTCAACCGGCGGCACACCTCGATCCCCGATACGGAAGGCAGCATCCAGTCGAGCACGATCACGTCGGGCGCCTCTTCATCGACCAGCAAAAGGCCTTCTTCGCCGTTCTCGGCCTTGGCAACGCGAAAGCCCTCGGCCTCCAGGTTATATGCCAAAACCTCGCGCTGGGCTGGTTCGTCCTCGACCAGCAAAACGGTGGGCTGATCCCCGGCCATAGCCTAGCTCTCCTTGATGATATCGACCGAGGTACGGTCTTTCTTGGCGCGCATCTCGTCGGGGCGTTCCCCCGTCACCAGATAGATCACCTGCTCGGCGATATTGGTCACGTGATCGCCCATCCGTTCGATATTCTTCGCGATGAAATGCAGATGCATGCAAGCGGTAATGTTGCGCGGGTCTTCCATCATGAAGGTCAGAAATTCCCGGAACAGCGCATTATACATCTGGTCCACGTCGATATCGCGGTTGATGACGTCCTCGGCCAGTTCGGCGTCGCGCTGAATATAAGCGTCCAGCGCGTCTTTCAGCATCACCTCGACCTCTTTGGCCATCCGCCGGATCGCCGCCGGAGAGCCGTTTACCGGCGCCATCTGAACCAGAACGCCTGTCCGCTTGGCCATGTTCTTGGCATAGTCGCCGACCCGCTCAAGGTTGGCGCTGATCTTCATCACAGTGAGAACGGTACGCAGATCGCCTGCAGTGGGCGCGCGCAAGGCGATGACGCGGGCAGCCTCGTCGTTGATCCGCTCTTCCAGCTCGTCGATGGCCTTGTCAGCCTTGCGGACCTTTTCAGCCAGATCGACATCGCGATCCTCAAGGGATTTGGCGCCGTCGATAATGGCGGCTTCAACCAGTCCGCCCATTTTCATGATAAGCGCCTGAATGGCCTCCAGATCACGATCATAGGCCGACGCAATATGCTGTTCTTCGATCATTTAACCGATCCGTCCTGTGATATAGCTTTCGGTGCGCGGGTCTTCGGGATTGGTGAAAATCGTGCCGGTATCCCCGTATTCCACCAGACTACCGAGATGAAAAAAGGCGGTCTTTTGGCTAACCCGCGCGGCCTGCTGCATTGAGTGGGTGACGATCACCACAGAATAGCTTTGACGCAGCTCGTCGATCAGTTCTTCGACCTGAGCGGTCGCGATGGGATCCAGCGCAGAGCACGGCTCATCCATCAGCAAAACCTCGGGCTCTGTGGCAACGGCCCGCGCAATGCACAGGCGCTGCTGCTGACCACCCGACAGGCCGGTTCCGGGTTCATTCAGGCGATCCTTGACCTCGTCCCAGATTGCCCCGCGGCGCAAGGAGCGTTCGACGATCACGTCCAGATCGGCTTTGTTCTTGGCCAGGCCATGAATGCGCGGGCCATAAGCGATATTGTCATAGATCGACTTTGGAAACGGGTTTGGCTTTTGGAAAACCATCCCCACCTTGGCGCGCAATTGCACCGGGTCGACCTTGCGATCATAGATATCCTCGCCATCAATGGCGATGTCACCTTCCACGCGACACACATCAATTGTATCGTTCATCCGGTTGATACAGCGCAGGAACGTGGACTTGCCGCAGCCCGAAGGGCCGATGAACGCGGTCACAGTCTTGTCGGCGATCTCGACATCCACGTCTTTGATGGCATGTGTGTCGCCATAATAGACCTGCACGTTGCGTGCCGAGATCTTCGTCTCTTGGGTGTCCACGTCTCTCTCCACTATTCTTAGGTCGTCCATGTCTTGCCTCCTTCTACCAGCGGCGCTCAAAGCGGCGGCGCAGGAAAATGGCCAGCGCGTTCATGCTGACCAGAAAGATCAGCAACACGATGATGGCCCCAGAGGCACGTTCCACAAAGGCAGGGTCCGAGCGTTGGGTCCAGTTGTAAATCTGCACCGGCAGGGCGGATGCAGGGTCGAAAAAGCCCTCGGGCGGGCCAGAGGGGTATTCGCGCACGAAAGCAACCATCCCGATCAACAAAAGCGGCGCGGTTTCGCCGAGCGCTTGCGCAAGGCCGATGATCGTACCGGTCAGAATGCCCGGTGCGGCCAGTGGCAGCACGTGATGAAACACGCTTTGCATCTTCGACGCACCGACCCCAAGCGCCGCATCGCGGATCGACGGCGGCACCGATTTCAGCGAGGCGCGCGTGGCGATGATGATCGTGGGCAGCGTCATCAGCGTCAGGACAAGGCCCCCCACAATGGGGGCCGACTGCGGGAGGCCCGCAAAGTTGATAAAGATCGCAAGGCCAAGGATACCGAACACAATCGACGGCACCGCAGCGAGGTTCGAGATGTTCACCTCGATCAGATCCGTGATGCGGTTCTTCGGTGCAAACTCCTCAAGATAGATCGACGCGGCGACACCAATCGGCAAAGCCAGCCCCAGCACGATCAGCATCATGTA
>CAKZXZ010000253.1 GCA_937883775.1 uncultured Paracoccaceae bacterium | reverse complement strand
ACTCTAATTCAGCCCAAAACGAAGCTTTCGCGACTATAACCCTGCACATACAGCAGGGCAGTCAGATCGCCGTGATTAACCCTGACATTGCATTGCGCTGCAACCGCCGGTTTGGCGTGCAGCGCAACGCCCAGTCCAGCCCGCGTCAGCATTCCCAAATCATTCGCCCCGTCGCCAACGGCGATGACATCCGCGTCCGCGATCTCCAGCTTTTTCGTAAGATCATCAAGTGCTTGAACCTTCGCCTCGCGCCCCAGAATGGGGCGACCCACGTCACCGGTCAGCTTTCCATCCTCGATCAGCAATGTGTTGGCACGGTTCATGTCGAACCCCAGCTGCGCAGCGACAGCGCTCGTAAACGCCGTAAACCCGCCAGAGACCAGCGCCGCATAAGCCCCGTTCGCCTTCATCGTCGCAAGAAGGGTCTTTCCGCCCGGCATCAGCGTGATCCGATGCGCCAAAACAGACTCAATTACAGCTGAATCGAGCCCTTTTAGCAGCCCGACCCGCTCAATCAGCGCCCCTTCAAAATCCAGCTCCCCATTCATCGCCCGGGCCGTAATGTCAGCCACGCGCGCACCAACGCCTGCCTCATCGGCCAGCTCGTCGATGCATTCCTGCTGGATCATCGTGCTGTCCATATCCGCCAGTAGCAGTCGCTTTTTGCGGTTCTCAGCGGGGGAGATCACCAGATCGACCCCATGGCCCTGAAGCTCTTTCCACGTGGCTCCAGCCGTGTCGGGCTCAGCGGGGATCGCAAACTCTGCCGCCTCATCAGGCGCCAACCAGACCGCGTCGCCCCCGCCCCATGCATTGCGCAGCGACTCAACCAAGGCAGGGTCCAAAGACGGGCGCGCTGGCGCAGTGAGCAAAGTGACGATCAGCATGAGGGAAGTTTCCGATAGTGGCAGGGCAGGTCGCAAAAAGACCATCGAGCGGCGCTATAGCGACATTTTTGCTGTTGTGAAAGCGCCCGTCCGTCCGTATGCCCGCAGGTGGGACACCTCTCCCCAACGAGAGGCGCTTATCTGGAAGGGTAGCATCAATGGCTATTACGACACCCGGCACGCGGCCGGCAAACCCGCGTTTTTCCTCTGGCCCCTGCGCCAAACCCCCCACATGGACGCTCGACGCTTTGGCGGATGCCCCCTTGGGCCGCTCGCACCGCGCAGCTGTCGGCAAGGACAAGCTGAAAGCCGCGATCGAGACAACGCGCGACGTTCTGGGCGTGCCCGCCGATTACAAGATTGGCATCGTGCCTGCCTCCGACACCGGCGCCTATGAAATGGCGATGTGGTCGCTGCTGGGCGAACGCCCCGCGCAGATGGTCGCTTGGGAAAGTTTCGGGGCCGGTTGGGTCACCGACGCGGTCAAGCAGCTCAAGATTGAATCAGAGACTATTACTTCGGAATACGGCGAAATCGTCGATTTCACGACGCTCGATTTCGACAAGGACGTCTGCTTTACGTGGAACGGCACGACCTCTGGCGTGCGCCTTCCCAACGGCGATGCGATCCCCGCAGACCGCGCAGGCTTGACGCTCTGCGACGCGACCTCCGCCGCCTTCGCGATGGACCTGCCTTGGGACAAGCTCGATGTCACGACCTTCAGCTGGCAAAAGGTGCTGGGCGGCGAAGCGGCCCACGGCATTCTGATCCTCAGCCCCCGTGCGGTGGAGCGGCTGGAAAGCTACACGCCCGCATGGCCGCTGCCCAAGATTTTCCGCCTCACCAAAGGCGGCAAGCTGATCGACGGTATCTTCACCGGGGCCACGATCAACACGCCCTCCATGCTCTGTGTCGAAGATTACCTCTTCGCGCTCGATTGGGCGAAGTCTGTGGGTGGGCTGAAAGGCCTGATCGCCCGCGCTGACGCCAACGCGAAAGCCGTCTGGGATTTCTGCGACGCCAACGACTGGATCGACAACCTCGCCGTTGACCCTGCCACACGCTCCAACACCTCCGTCTGTCTCAAGTTCACCGACGCGCGCATCACCGATGGCGCTGCCTTTGCCAAAGCCGTCGCCAAGCGGTTGGAAGCCGAAGGTATCGCGCTGGATATCGGAGCTTATCGCGACGCACCCGCCGGTCTGCGGATCTGGTGCGGCGGCACGGTCGAAACCTCGGATATCGAGGCGATGTTGCCGTGGCTCGCCTGGGCTTTCGAGACCGAGATCGAGGCGCAAAAAGCAGCGGCCTGATCCGCGTTTATGCATATCCAATACATATCGAAACCATATCGGACCTGCACCCGGTCCATATGCTTTGTTTACCCAAAAGGAGCGCCACATGGCCCCCAAAGTTCTCGTCTCTGACAAGCTGTCGGAAACCGCTGTTCAAATTTTCCGCGACCGTGGAATCGATGTCGATTTCGAGCCCGGTCTCGGCAAAGACAAAGACCGCCTGCTTGAGGTGATCGGCCAATATGATGGCCTCGCCATCCGGTCGGCCACCAAGGTGACCGAAAAGATCCTGGCCGCTGCCGACAACCTCAAAGTCATCGGCCGCGCTGGCATCGGCGTCGACAATGTGGATCGCGAAGCGGCCTCGAAAAAGGGTGTGATCGTGATGAACACCCCCTTCGGCAACATGATTACGACCGCCGAACATGCCATCGCGATGATGATGGCTGTTGCCCGTCAAATCCCCGAAGCCAACGCCTCCACACATGCCGGTAAATGGGAAAAGTCCCGCTTCATGGGGGTCGAGCTGACCAACAAAACGCTGGGCGTCATCGGGGCTGGCAACATCGGTGGTATCGTCTGTGATCGCGCCCGTGGTCTGCGTATGAAAGTGATCGCCTATGACCCCTTCCTGAGCGAAGAGAAGGCTGCGAAAATGGGCGTCGAAAAGGTCGAGCTGGAAGAGCTTCTGCCGCGCGCCGACTTCATCACGCTGCACGTTCCCAAGACCGAGCAGACCGCGAATATGCTCACGGCTGAACGCATTGCATCCATGAAAAAAGGCGTGCGGATCGTGAACTGTGCCCGTGGCGGTCTGGTCGATGAGGACGCGCTGGCCGAAGCGTTGAAGTCCGGCCATGTTGCCGGTGCTGCGTTCGACGTCTTTGCGGTCGAGCCTGCCACCGAAAGCCCGCTCTTCAACCTGCCCAACGTCGTCGTAACGCCCCACTTGGGTGCCGCCACGACCGAGGCGCAGGAAAACGTGGCCCTGCAAGTGGCCGAGCAAATGTCGGATTATCTGCTGACGGGTGCTGTCACCAACGCGCTGAACATGCCGTCGGTCACTGCCGAGGAAGCCAAGGTCATGGGCCCATGGATCAAGCTGGCGGATCATCTGGGCGCGTTCATCGGACAGATGACGGACGAGCCGATCAAGGCGATCAACATACTTTATGACGGCACCGTCGCGCAGATGAATCTTGAGGCGCTGAACTGCTCGGTTGTCGCAGGGATTATGAAGCGCACGAACCCGGATGTGAACATGGTTTCCGCCCCCGTGATCGCGAAGGAACGGGGCATCAAAATCTCGACCACGAACCAGGATAAATCCGGCGCGTTTGACGGCTATATCAAGGTGACGGTCGTGACCGACAAGCGTGAACGCTCTATCGGGGGCACGGTCTTCAGCGACGGCAAACCGCGCTTTATCCAGATCAAAGGCATCAATATCGACGCCGAGATCGGGGCGCATATGCTATACACAACTAACGAGGATATGCCCGGAATCATTGGCCTTTTGGGACAGACCATGGGTCAGAACGACGTCAATATCGCCAACTTTACGCTTGGCCGGAACGAGGCCGGGGGCGAAGCGATTGCGCTGCTTTACATCGATCATCCGGTCGAAGCGTCGATCATCAAACAGCTGGAAAACACCGGCAAGTTCACACAGGTCAAACCCTTGCAATTCGACGTGGCCTAAGGTCACTAGACGGGGCGGCCTTCGGGTCGCCCTTTCTTGTTCAGGACATGGCATATGATCTATTGCATCGGGGATATTCACGGCCAGAAAGCCATGCTGGACGCCGCGCTTGAGCGGGTTGTAAAGGATGGCGGCGCGGATGCTCCGATTGTTTTTCTGGGCGATTATCTGGATCGCGGGCCGGACAGTCGTGCGGTGCTTGAAACCCTGATTGATGGGGTTGAGGCGGGGCATAACTGGACCGTCCTGAAGGGCAATCACGACCGCTATCTCGTGCGTTTTCTGGACGATCCGTACTTTCGCGACCCCAACACGCGGGATCGGCTTGGATGGCTAGATGCGCGGATTGGCGGGCGCAAGACACTCGCCTCCTACGGGGTGGACGCGTCCGAAGAACGTGACAACGCGGCGATTGGCGCGGATGCGTTGAAGGCCGTTCCGCAAGCGCATGTCGATTTCATCAATGCACGTCCGTTAATGCATGTCACCGACGATCTGATCTGCGTGCATGCAGGCATTCGCCCCGGCTTCGCGCTGGACGATCAGGTAGAGGATGACCTGATCTGGATCCGGCAGCCTTTCCTCGATGATCCGCGCGACCATGGGCGTCTGGTCGTGCATGGGCACACGGTTCTGGAAGCCCCACAGCATTACGGAAACCGGGTCAATTTGGATGGCGGGGCGGCTTATGGTCGGCCCTTGACCGCAGCGGTTTTTGAGGGGCGCGACTGCTGGGTGCTGACCGATGCAGGGCGTGTTCCACTGACGCCTTAAGTCCAGTCCAGAACGACCTTCCCACTGCTCCCCGATTTCATCGCGGCAAAGCCTTCGGCAAAGTCATCCGCCGCGAAGCGATGCGTGATAACGCGGCTGACATCCAGCCCGTTTTGCAGCATCGCGATCATCTTGTACCACGTCTCGAAAATCTCACGCCCATAGACGCCTTTGATCGTGATCGCCTTGAACACGATGCGGGACCAATCGACAGGGCTTTTGCCCGGCGGAATGCCCAAAAGCGCGATGCGACCGCCCATCACAAGCGCCTCAACCATCTGGTCCAAAGCGCGCTGATTGCCCGACATCTCCAGCCCGATATCAAAGCCTTCCGTCATCTTCAGACGCGCGCGCACGTCGTTCAGGTCTTCGGTGGCGACGTTCACAGGCGTGACGTCCGTCACCTCCTCCGCCAGTTTTAGACGGTCCGCGTTGATATCCGTAATCACCACATGCCGCGCGCCGACATGGCGGGCGACGGCGGCGGCCATGATCCCGATGGGACCAGCCCCGGTAATCAGCACGTCCTCCCCTACCAGATCAAAGCTGAGCGCGGTGTGCACCGCGTTGCCCAGCGGATCGAGGATCGCGCCGATATCGTCGGAAATATCATCGGGCAGCGGCACCACATTGAACGCGGGCAGCTTGAGGTACTCGGCAAAGGCCCCCTGCTCATTCACGCCGATGCCCCGCGTTTCAGGGTCCAGATGAAAGCGCCCCGCCCGGCTGGCGCGGGAGGATCGCCCGATCAGATGCCCCTCGCCCGAGACGCGCTGACCGATGCTCAGATCGATCACGTTGCGACCCAGTTCAACGATTTCACCGGCGAATTCGTGACCTGTAATCAGCGGCAATGGCACCGCGCTTTCAGCCCAGCTGTCCCAATTCCAGATATGGATATCGGTGCCGCAAACGCCTGTTTTGCGCACGCGGATCAACACATCATCGGGCCCTATTTCAGGCACAGGCGCGCGCACCAGTGACAAGCCTTCGATGGGCGCGTCCTTCATCAGGGCTTTCATTTGGTTGCTCATCACATGCTCCTTGATCCGGATCATGACAGGAGTTGACGAAACGTCATAGTTACTTGCGACATCGCACGCGATAGCTTGCGACTGATACTGGAGGGACCACATGACCGATATCGTTATTTTGGGCGGCGCACGGACCGCGATTGGCACGTTTGGGGGATCGCTGGCTGGGACGGCTCCGATTGATTTGGGCACCGTGGCAGCCAAAGCCGCGATGGAGCGTGCGGGCGTCGAAGGCGGACAGATCGGCAATGTGGTCTTCGGCCATGTCATCAACACCGAGCCGCGCGATATGTATCTATCGCGGGTGGCCGCGATGCAGGCGGGCGTGCCGGATACAGTTCCTGCGATGAACGTGAACCGGCTTTGCGGGTCGGGCGTGCAGGCGATTGTGTCGGTGATTCAGTCTCTAACACTGGGCGATGCTGTGTTTGGGCTTGCCGGTGGTGCCGAAAGCATGAGCCGCGCGTCCTATATTCTTCCCTCGGCCCGGTTTGGTCAGAAGATGGGCGACGTGGGTGCGGTGGACATGATGCTGGGGGCGCTGAACTGCCCGTTTGGCACAGGTCATATGGGGGTCACCGCCGAAAACGTCGCGGCCGAGCATGACGTGACCCGTGAACAACAAGACGCTTTTGCTTTGGAGAGCCAGCAACGCGCCGCAGCCGCGATCGAGGCGGGGCACTTTGCCTCGCAGATCGCGCCTGTCGAGGTGCGTATGAAGCGCGACATGGTGCCGTTTGAGGTCGACGAGCATCCCAAGGCCACGACGGCAGAGGCATTGGCCGGATTGCGCACGGTCTTCCAAAAAGGCGGCACGGTCACGGCAGGCAACGCCTCGGGTATCAATGACGGTGCAGGCGCTGTCGTATTGGCCACGGCGGAGGCGGCGGAAAAGGCTGGTTTGGCGCCGAAGTTCCGCGTTTTGGGCTACGCCCATGCCGGAGTGCGGCCTGAGGTGATGGGCATCGGCCCGGTCCCCGCGGTCGAGAACTTGCTGGCCCGGACGGGTCTGTCTGTCAGCGATTTTGACGTCATCGAATCGAACGAGGCGTTTGCCGCACAGGCGTTGGCCGTGACCAAAGGGCTGGGGCTGGACGCCGCAAAGGTGAACCCAAATGGTGGCGCGATTGCGCTTGGTCATCCGGTGGGGGCCACGGGCGCGATCATCACAGTGAAGGCGATGTATGAGTTGGAGCGGATCCAAGGCTCCAAAGCGCTGATTACGATGTGCATCGGCGGCGGTCAGGGCATCGCGTTGGCGATTGAGCGGATTTAGACCCTAATCCAGCCAAACTTGCGTGCGGGCGGACTGTCCGCGCGCATCAATCACCGACAGCGTTGCAGCGCCTCGGCTTAACCCTGCAGCGAGTTGAATATCAGGGGCATGGGCGCCGGTTTGCACTGGTTTGCCATTCAGCAAAACCGTGAACGGCGCATGGCCTTCGCGGATCTTGAGCGTCAGGGTTTCGGTGTTTTCCAAGACCGCACCGTCCAGCGGGAACGCCACAACGGGTGCGTTGATGCGAAGGGGCGCTCGATCAAAGCGCTGCGAGGGCGGTGGCAGTTGCGCGCCGCTGACAATCAGAGTTGCAGGCGGTGGTGGCGGCAAAGCCGTGCATTTTGGCGTAGATGCGGTTGGGGCCAAGCCGATCAGACAAGGCAACTACGGGGATGTTGAGCGAGAGCTGCAATGCAACGCGCACCGTCGCCTGGCGCCCGAAGATAGGCGTTGATTGCGGCATGCGTGGCAGCGATCTGCATGCGGTTGCGTTGAGCGCCATTGCGCGCTGCTTCCATGCAGGCACGCGGGCCATCGCATTAGCAACGCTTCCCCCTTGGGCCGTGGTTAAAGGGTTCTTCACCCTCTGCTCCTAAAGTTGCTGCAACCTAAGACGGACGCGGGCATGACAGCCACCAACAGACTGCTTGAAGAACGTCGCGCACGGCTTAGCGCGGAGCGGCTGCTTGAACAAAAGCAGGCGGAGCTTTTTGCCGCGAATAAGAAGCTAGGCACGCATGCGCAGAAGCTATCCGAAGAGATTGTCGAGATCCGGGATGAGAACACCCGTGTCCGCTCTGATCTGGAGCGTGCGACGCTCAAGGCGGGCATCGCGGAACGGCGCTTGTGGGATTCGATTGAAACAATCCATGACGGCTTTGCGGTGTTTGACAATGACGGAAAGCTGATTGCGGCTAACCGGTCCTATATCGCTGTTTTTGACGGGCTCGAAGAGGTCACTGTTGGTGTCTCATACGTGCGGATTTTACAGTTGCTGACCGAGGAAGGCATTGTTGATACGGGCGATCTAAGCATCACGGACTGGCGCGCCATGATGACCCAGCGATGGCAAGCCGATGTGATTGAGCCGATCACGCTAAGACTTTGGAATGACACCTATATCAAGCTGATGGATCGCCGGGGTGGTGAGGGCGATATGGTGAGCCTCGCCCTCGATATCACCGACACGATCCGCTACGAGAAAGAGCTGCGCGCCGCCCATGCAGAAGCCGAGGCCGCGACACGCGCCAAGTCGGCCTTCCTTGCCAATATGAGCCACGAGATCAGGACGCCGATGAACGGCGTCGTTGGCATGGCCGAACTGATGCAAGACAGCGAACTGACCGAGGAACAGCGGCTTTATGTCGACACCATCAAAAGCTCGGGCGAGGCGTTGCTGGTCATCATCAATGATGTCTTGGATTACTCGAAGATCGAGGCGGAGAAGCTGACGCTCAACACCACCGATTTCGATCTGGAACGGTGCCTGCATGAGGTTGTCATGTTGTTGCAACCGATCGCCCGAGACAAGGGGATCGAGCTGCTGATCGACTATGACATGTTCCTGCCCGCAGGGTTTCATGGCGACCCTGGACGCATTCGCCAAGTGCTGACGAATATCATCGGAAATGCGGTGAAATTTACCACCGAAGGCCATGTTCTGATCCGCGTGACCGGGCATCCCGAAGGCGAAGATCCGCTGGATATGAAGGTGCATATCGCCATTGAGGACACCGGGATTGGTATTCCCGAAAACATGATTGGTCACGTTTTTGGCCAGTTCAACCAAGTCGAGGACGAGAAAAACCGCAAGTTTGAAGGCACCGGGCTGGGCCTGGCCATCTCCAAGCAGCTGGTCGAGCTGATGGACGGCGAGATTTGGGTCGAGAGCGAGGTCGATGTGGGCTCGTGTTTCGGCATGTATATCCGGATGCCCGCGCTTGCAGGGCAAGAGGCCGAACCGCTGAACCTACCCGCCGGGTTGCAGCATGTGCTGCTGGTGAAAGACGATCAGGTGACGCGGACGATTGTGTCAAGGCAGCTGTCGGCACTTGGCGTGGAGCCTGACATTTGCGCGGATAGCGAAAGCGCCTTGGCGCTGGCTGAAGAGACGGAATACGATCTGCTGATCGTCGATTTGGGCGCGGCAACGCGCGATGGCGAAACGCTGGTCGCCGACATGCGGCGGGCGGGGATGACGGTCCCGGCGATTGTCATGTCCTCTGCGCCGAACGCGGCGGCCAAGAACGAAGAGACAGTCCTGCATTTACAGAGCACCGCGATGCGGCAGGACCTGGTCGGGTTGATCCATGACCTTTGCCCCGCCAAAGAGGTGCCTTTGCGCAAGATGCGGGTGCTGGCGGCAGATGATAATCGCACCAATCGGCTGGTCTTGGAGAAGATGCTGAAAGGTCTCGATATCGAGTTGGAATTTGCGACCGACGGGAATGAAGCGGTGGCAAGTTATCAGGCCTTTGCGCCGGATCTGATCTTCATGGACATCTCCATGCCGCATAAGGACGGCAAGGAAGCGACGCGCGACATCCGCGCGATAGAGACCGGCGATCCGATCCCAATTTGTGCGGTCACGGCCCATGCGATGGAGGGCGATGCGGACCCGTTGCGGGAGGCGGGGCTGGATCATTACCTGACCAAACCCGTGCGTAAAAAGGCGCTTTACGAGTTGATTGAAGGCGTGATGCCGGAGGGGGTTTTACCTGTGTTCCCGGATGCTCAAGACGGATAATCGCGTAGGAAGACCCAGCGATCACCCTCGGACAGATCAGCGTTGAAGGCGTATCCGCCGCTGTCGAAATCCTTGAGGCCATCCGGCGTTGCGATACGGCGTTCGATCATAAAGCGCGCCATCGCGCCACGGGCTTTTTTGGCATAGAAACTGACGATCTTGGCCTTGCCGTCCTTCTTTTCCATGAAGACGGGGGTAATGACACGCAGCTTGAGCGCATCCAGATCGACAGCACCGAAATACTCCTGCGAGGCGCAGTTGACGAGCGTGTCGGCGCCTATGGACTTTGCCTGTTTATTGAGCAGCTTCGAGATGTCGGACCCCCAATAGTCGTAGAGCGTGTTGCCATGCTCATTTTTTAGGCGGCTCCCCATCTCAAGCCGATAGGGCTGGATTTCGTCCAACGGGCGGAGGGCACCATAGAGGCCAGACAGAATGCGCAGGTGATCCTGAGCGTAATCCAGATCGTCTTTGTCTAGCGTGCTGGCCTCAAGCCCCTGATAGGTGTCGCCTGCGAAAGCAAGTGCTGCGGCTTTCGTGGTATCCGCCTTGGGGCGCGGCTTGAAATCGGCGAACCGGTCGGCGTTCAGCTTGGCGAGGTTCTCGGAAATGCTCATCAGCTTTTGCAACTCTCCCACGCTGAGATCGCGCGCGACACCCGCCAATTCGACGGCGCGTTTCTGGAACACGGGCTTGGTCGGTTCGATCCCGGCGACCGGCTCCATGTCCAGTTTCTTGGCGGGTGAAATCACAACGAGCATTTGGAACCCCTTCGTCAGCGTTTTGCCTTATTTAGCGGGTTAGGCGGCAGCCTCAAGCCTCGCGGAGGATATCGAGGAAGGCATCGCCAAACCGCTCGGCCCGGCGTTCGCCTAGGATGCGGGTCAGCGTGTTGGGATCGCGCGGCTTGGTGTTGGCGACTTTGGCAAGAAGCGACGCGGAACAGCTCAGCGGTTTGTCAACGCCATCGGGGCCACGGGAGAGGTCAGCCTGCACTTCAAGAAGGCGGTCGTAGATCGAGCCTTCGTTGCGGCCAGCGAGCTTGCGACGGGCGGGGTGGGTTTCTTCGACCGCACCGTTGATGACTTCGAGGAACGCTTTGCCGTAGCTTTCCAGCTTCTTCGCGCCGACGCCGCCAATGCCTGCCATTCCGTCCAGATCGGCAGGGCGTTTTTCAGCCATCTCGATCAGGGTGCGGTCATTGAAGATGATGTAGGCGGGGACGCGAGCAGCCTCGGCCAGTGCGCGACGCTTGGCTTTGAGCGCGGACAGCAGTGGCGCGTCTTCGTCAGAGACAAGCGTTTTCACGGCGGGGCGGCGTTTACCGGCGGCTTTGATCGTGTCGCGGCGCAGCTCGATCGTGGCTTCATCGCGCAGGATCGGGCGGGCGGCCTCGGTCATGCGCAGCGCGCCGTGGCGATCAGGGTCGGGGCGGACAAGATCGTGGCCCATCATTTGGCGGAACACGGCCTGCCACTGGCGTTTGTCGTATTCGGTGCCGACGCCGAAGGTGGGCAGGTTGTGATGACCGCGCGCGCTAACCTTGTCGGTCTGATTGCCCAGCAGGATGTCGATCAGATGACCCGCGCCGAACCATTCCTCGGTTCGCAGGATGGCGGAAAGGGCTTTGCGGACGGCGACAGTGCCGTCGAAGGTTTCGGGCGGCGTGTCGCAGAGGTCGCAATGGCCGCAAGGCTCCGACGTTTCGGCGAAATAGCCCAGCAAGGTTTGGCGACGGCATTTGAGCGCTTCGGCCAGACCAAGAAGCGCGTTGAGCCGGGCGTGATCGGCAGCCCGGCGTTCAGGGGGTGCCAAGCCTTCGTCGATTTGCGAGCGGCGGAGGCGGATGTCTTCGGGACCGAACAGGGTTAACGTTTCGGCAGGTGCGCCATCGCGACCAGCACGACCGATTTCCTGATAGTAGGCTTCGATGGATTTGGGCAGGTCAGCGTGAGCGACCCAGCGGATGTCGGGTTTGTCGATGCCCATTCCGAAGGCGACGGTGGCGACAACGATCAGGCCGTCTTCCTGCTGGAAGCGGCGCTCGACGATGCGGCGATCTTCTGCCTCCATCCCGCCGTGATAGTGGCAGGCAGAGTGACCCGTTTCGCGGAGCGCTTGCGCCAGCGTTTCGGTTTTGGCGCGGGTGCCGCAATAGACGATGCCGGATTGGGCTTTCCGGGCGTCGGCAAAGTCGAGGATCTGGCGACGCGGGCTGTCTTTGTTGGCAAAGGCGAGATGGATATTCGGACGGTCGAACCCGTGCAGGAAGGTTTGCGGCGAATGACCATCGAACAGACGCGTGACGATTTCATCGCGGGTTTCGGGATCGGCCGTGGCGGTGAAGGCGGCAAGCGGCACGTCGAGAGCGCGGCGCAGCTCACCAATCCGCAGGTAGTCGGGGCGGAAATCGTGGCCCCATTGGCTGACGCAATGCGCCTCGTCCACGGCGATGAGGCTGACGTTGATCCGCTTGAGCATGGTAAACGCGCTGGCCGCGGCAAGGCGTTCGGGAGCCATATAAAGGAGTTTGAGTTCCTCGCGCTCAAGCGCATCCCAGACGGCATCGGTTTCTTCGGGCGTGTTTCCAGAGGTCAAAGCGCCTGCAGCGACGCCCGCCTGTTGCAGCCCATGGACCTGATCGCGCATGAGGGCGATGAGGGGGGAGATGACGACGGTCACGCCGTCGCGGCACAAAGCAGGCAGTTGGAAACACAAGGATTTCCCGCCGCCCGTGGGCATGATCGCAAGGGTGTTTTGACCGGCTGTGACAGCTTCCACGATCTCTTCCTGACCGGGGCGAAAGCCGTCGAATCCGAAGACTTCCGCCAGAAGCTGTTGCGCTTGGGGCATAGGACCTGTTCGTTGTTTACCGCTCTTTGGGTGTGAGACTCCCACACTAAGATTCGGTGAACAAGTCCGAAGTTAAAGGAAAAGTGCGACGTTGTTTTGCAGGATGATGCGGATCGCGATGAGACCGATGAAGGCGACCAACGGTGCGAGGTCCAGCCCGCCAGTATCGGGAAGGATACGGCGGATCGGACCGTAGATCGGCTCTAAAAGGCGGTTCAGACCGTTCCAGATGTTGTTCACGATCGGCTGATAGAGGTTGAGCACCTGAAAGCTGATGAGCCAGCTCATGATGATATGCGCGATCATGATGAACCACGCCACATCAAGGATCAGCATGATGATTTGGTAAAGCGATTGCATGGGCACCCCTTTTTGTCTGCGTTCTAGGTAGGGCGCAGGCCGCCAAAGCGCAAGCATACCGCGAGGTCATGGTTGACGTGAACGTCAACTTACATACCGTCTCGCGCATGTATCCCTTCATTCGCCTTGCCTACCAGTTCTTCGTGCACCGCAAGGATGCTCCGCTTGATCTGACGGGCACCCATGTCTCACAGCATATTTGCTGGCCATGGGACATTGACTTGTGGATGGAGCTGAACAACGGGCGCACGCTGACGCTTTACGATATGGGGCGGCTGCCTTTGGCGCGGCGGGTCGGGTTGATCCGGCTGTTGCGCGAGAAGAAGTGGAGCCTGACGATGGCCGGTGTCTCGGTGCGCTATAGGCGGCGGGTCCGCATGTTCGAGCGGGTCGAGATGCGCAGCCGCGCGGTCTGCTGGGACGACAAGTTCGTCTATCTGGAACAGTCGATGTGGAAGACGAACGGGGAGTGTGCGAACCACGCGCTTTACCGGTCGGCCATCACAGATCGCAACGGGATCGTGGCCCCTGAGACGGCTTTGGCAGCATTGGGCAAGCCTGCGCCCAGCCCTGCCGTGCCTGCGTGGATTGCTGCTTGGATCGCGGCTGATGCAGAACGGCCCTGGCCCCCGATGCAATGAAGCGTTGCGCGACGGGGATCGGCCTGTCTTAATCCGCTCAAACGGAGGGGTGCATGGCCGAAATTTCCGCGCAAAAGCGCATTTGGGGGTGGATTGCCTTCGACTGGGCGACGCAGCCTTTCTACACGCTGCTTCTGACGTTTATCTTCGGGCCTTACTTTGCTGCGATTGCCACACAAGCGCTGATGGATGGCGGGCTGACCGAACAGGTCGCGGATGCGCGCGCACAAAGCATGTGGTCGCTTGGGCAGACGGTGAGCGGTTTGTTCATCGCGTTTTCGGCGCCATTGTTGGGAGCTGTTGCGGATAGTGCGGGCAAGAAGATGCCTTGGATCATCGCGTTCTCGGTCATGTATGTGGGCGGCGCTTGGGCGTTGTGGAGCCTGACGCCTGATGGCGGTGGCCTGTGGTTTGCGCTGATCGCGTTTGGTATTGCCTTTGTGGGCGCAGAGTTTGCGCTGATCTTTACAAATGCGATCCTGCCCTCGTTGGGCGATGATGCCGAGGTGGGGCATTTGTCGGGCAAAGGGGCGTCGATCGGCTATTGGGGCGGGGTTTTGAGCCTGATTATAATGCTCACCCTTTTTGCGGAAAACGACACGGGCAAGACCCTGATCGGGATGGACCCGCTGCTGGGCTTTGATGCAGCAGAGCGGGAGGGCACGCGGTTTGTCGGGCCGTTTGTGGCGATATGGTATCTGATCTTTATGATCCCGTTTTTCCTGTGGGTGCGGGAGGCCCCGAAGCCCCGCGTTGAAGGCGACAAGATACGCGATGCGCTGCGGCAGTTGGGCAAGACGCTGCGCAATATCCTCAAGCGGCGGAGCTTCGCGGCCTATCTGCTGTCGTCAATGTTCTATCGTGATGCGCTGAATGCGCTTTATGGGTTCGGTGGCGTCTATGCGACGCTGGTGCTGGATTGGTCGATCATCATGATCGGTGTCTTCGGGATTGTGGGCGCAATCACGGCGGCGGTCAGCGCCTATGTGGGGGGGCTCTTTGATCGGAGACTCGGGCCGAAACCGGTGATTATCTTCACCATCCTCATCCTGATTACGGTCTGCGTTGTGATCGTCGGGATGAGCCGCGAGATGTTGTTCGGGATGCCGCTGGCCGAAGGCTCATCGCTGCCGGATATCATTTTCTACGTCTGCGGCGCGGCCATTGGCGGCGCAGGGGGCGCGCTTTATGCGGCGTCGCGGTCGATGATGGTGCGGCATGCCAATCCGGATCGCCCGACCGAAGCCTTTGGGCTTTTCGCACTGTCGGGCAAGGCGACGGCGTTTCTGGCGCCGGCGTTGATCGGGATTGTCAGCTATTTGACCAACTCTCCGCGCATCGGAGTGTCGCCGATCATTCTGCTCTTTCTCATTGGTCTCTTTCTGTTACGCTGGGTTGAACCCGAAGGAGATCGCAAGACATGGTTCGCATCGCTGCAGCCCTCCTGATCGCGCTTGGTCTGGCGCTTCCAGCCACCGCACAGACCGAAGCCAAGCAATATTTCGGACGCGAGAAAGTCGCCTCGCCGCATAAGGCAGCGCCCTTTGGCGGCTATGCGAAAGGCTGTATGGCGGGCGGCGTGCAATTGGCCGAGACAGGGCCGACATGGCAGGCGATGCGGCTCTCGCGGAACCGCAATTGGGGGCATCCGGAAACGATTGATTTCATCAAGGACCTGAGCGCGAAGGCGGCCCGGCAACCGGGTTGGAACGGGCTTTATATCGGCGACATTTCGCAGCCGCGGGGTGGGCCGATGCTGACGGGGCACCGCTCGCACCAGATTGGTCTGGATATCGACATCTGGATGCTGCCTGCGAATAATC
>CAKZXZ010000252.1 GCA_937883775.1 uncultured Paracoccaceae bacterium | reverse complement strand
AATGAGTCCACAGCCTTGTTCGACAAAACCGCCAAGTCTGATGCGCACAAACGTCCAGTTGTGCAACACTCCCCTGCCCCACTGACGCGGCGAAGACCGCTGCCTGCCTGCAACCCCAACAGGAACAGTGCCACTTATCGTGAAAAGTGGTGCTCCCTGCCCTATCCAGCATTGTTGCAAATATATGTTGCGAAATCACTTGATTGAGCAACAAGAAAGCGCAACACTGTTTGCATGAACCTTGGCTATGCCCGCGTATCCACCGACGACCAGGCGACCGCCGCGCAGCTCGACGCGCTGCGCGCGGCCGGATGTGAGCGTTTCTTTGAAGAACACGCCTCTGGCGGTCGATGGGATCGGCCGGAGCTGCACCGGATGCTCGATCAGCTCCGCGAAGGTGACGTGTTGATTGTCTGGAAGCTCGACCGGCTGTCCCGGTCCCTGAAAGACCTTCTGTCCATCATGGAGAAAATCGACGCGGCCGGGGCTGGATTCCGTTCGCTGACAGAAGCCATCGACACGACTACCCCCGCCGGGCGAATGATGATGCAGATGGTGGGCGTCTTTGCCGAGTTTGAGCGCGAGATGATACGAGAGCGGACCCGTGCCGGTCTAGAGCGCGCCCGCAAGAAGGGACGCCACCCAGGGCGCAAGCCGAAGCTGTCGGACGACCAGCGCCAGGAAATCCGCGACCTGGTGCTTTCAGGCAAGCGCACGGAGGCCGAGGCCGCGCGTCTTTTCAAGGTCCATCGCTCTACGATCAGCCGCCTCATGCGGGAGGCATCCGATGCAGCAGCTTGAGATGTTTCCCGAGGACATCCGCATCGAGCGTGTGGACCCAGAGGCCAATATGTATCGCTTCTATCGGTTGCGCCTCATGCCGGACCTGTTCGGTGGCGTGTCGCTCTTGCGCGAATGGGGCCGCATCGGCACCCAGGGGCTGCACCGTATCGAGCTGTTCGAAGATGCAGGCCGCGCGGCCGACGCGATGGTCGCGCTTTATCGAGCCAAGCAGAAGCGCGGGTATCAGCTCGCCGGATGAAACAGGGTCGGACGGCGAGCCCCCTGCCCCGCCAGAGCGGTCGTTCGCGCTGAGCGCGGCGAAGGTCGTGAATGAGCCCAAACCTACCAAGTCGTTGCAGAGCGGCGAATGTCAGATCTAAGGACGGCGATCCAAAATCCACCAAAACTCGTTTGGTTCTGGATCGGGTATTTGGAAGGCCTAAGCCCTTTTCCACACGTTCTCGATCAGGGCCTTCTAAAACAACCGCTATAGTATGTTTCGAATACTTACGGGCCCCCTCCTCCCTTGAGCCTTCAAGTGAGGCTTCCAGCCAAGTATCTACGGTCAAATCTAGTACAGGCTTAGGGTAGTTCGGTTTCAATCTAATGATCTCAATGGCTTAACCCGCCGTGACGCGCACTGAAAATTCCAGTGTTTCAGCCCTGATTTGTATGGTTTTTTTGCCGCTCACAACTTCTTGTCGGACACGCGGAAATCGTTCACTGGTCCACGCCTGAGCTAGAAAGATACAGAGTCCAGGACTTGGTTGAATCAAGTTTCGCTTCGAGCATAGCGCCGCACAAAAACTGCCAAAAACTTTCTTCAGGAAAGTTCTGCGAACAACTTCCGCCAGGAAAAGCTGCCACTGCTGGTCCACGCATCGCGTATCTAGCTGCTCAGTCCAACAATGCTCAGAAGGGAATATTTTAGGGTTGGGCCCTCCGACTGGTCGATACGCTTTAGTTGGCAGTCGCCGATCTTGGGTACGCTGAAGTTCGGAAGCTGTGCAAGATACTGGCCGCGATGGCCGAGCCCGATCGCCAAGCATCTTGGATTTTCGGACCACAACACCAGTCGCCTCCTGCCCAAAGTGTTCCTTCTGATAGGAATGGTTTACCTAGGTGTGTCTCAACCAATCCGTAGCGCCACCCTTGCAAGCCCGCATGGCGAAGCTTGGAAGGAGCGACGCTGAGTGCGGAACAGAGCAGATCCACCATGCGCATTTTGATTTCTGACCGATCAGCATCAATATGCGCTTCGCTCCAGTCCGGATGCGCCTGAGCCACCCATGTTGAATACGCGTTAGATCGACCTGGTTTCGTATTATTCTGCGCGATCCAAGTCAGCACCGCGTTCGCATCACGCCGCGTTACAAAAGGTGCAGGCGTGTCGCGATCGAATGCTGCCATCAAGGTCAAGCAAGGACGCATGACGGCACTGGCGGACTGCTGAACGATCGTGTGTGTTTCACCCAAAATGGGTGCAAGTTGCGGTGCCGGGACCGTGACGACCACGTGCGAGGCCGTCATTTTCCCCGCGTCTGTCTCAATCTGCCAGTGGGCACCGCGCTCCACCACTGTCGTTACCCGTGTGTTCAATGCAACGTCGAGACCATGAGCCAAGGCTTTGGGTAACGCCGCCATGCCAGGCACACCAACGACGCGATGTGTCCGATCTCCGATCTGCCACACATCTACAGCGCCTCGCCCAAGCTTTGCGATGCTCTCGGCGTCCTCACTTTGATCGAGGTATTGCGTACCGTGATCGAACGTAATGCTCTCGCCAGCGACATCCGCGCGTCTCGTTGCAACGCGTCCGCCGATGCCACGCCCTTTGTCGATCAAACGAACGGATACGCCCGCGGTTTGCAGCGCTCTCGCGCAGGCGATACCGGACATTCCTGCCCCTGTGACGAGGACGTCGGTCACAACAGCCCTGTCTTTTGGAGAATGGCGGGGATTTGTTTCTTAACCTTAAAGAACCCGGCCGTGGCATATGGCCAGATTGCGCTGTCCCAGTCCCTTCGCCACTCGACCAGGTCTATTCCCGCTTCCTCCAAATCGCGCTTGGCTTCGATCATCCAATCCCGCAGCGGCCCGGTGGGAATGTAGGGGGTCGCTATCTGCGTAGCGCCCAGGCGCGAGGCCCAGCGTGATAGATCAGTGGGCACGCCCGCTCGCAACCCTGTGGCGTCTGGGGCGATCCGCGATGCGGTGTCCCTTAACGCGCCGTCTTCAAATTCCTCGACTAAGGATGACACTGGCAGAGGCGAGCGTAGATGGCTCGCGGAAAGTGTCGCATATCCGACGAAGTTCAGAGCGGAGAGGTCAAAATCTTCAAGGCGGCAGTCCTCTTCAGTCATCAGGAAAGCCGTGGGACGATCGGGGTTGGGGACCGGCAAAGTACGGAGTGGTGTGACGTTTGGCAGTCCTTCTGGTTCTTCACTTTCAAGGCCTTCGACGACTTCTGCGAGCTCCGCTGGACGCGGATTAAACCGATTTTCCGTGAACTTCGCGATATTCCAGGCTTGTGCATGATAAGGCTTTCCGCGTGTGTGAAGGCCAGCCACCCACCTCCATCCCAGTGTGTTTGACGCAGGATCGCCGTCGAGGAGATGCCGGAAAAAGAAGTCCGCGCCCAACCGCCAGGGCAATTCGAGCGTGAAGATCCAGATTGAGGCAAACCACATTCGGGCATAGTTATGAAGGTAGCCGGTATCGACCAATTCTTCGGCCCAGCTGTCAAAACAGTCGAGCCCGGTTTGCCCGGCCTCAGCGGCCGCCACACGGCGTCGAAGGCCACGATCACGATCCACGGCGGCTAGGTCCCTGATCAAGCCCTCTCGGTACTGGTCCCATACAATTGGGCGACGTTCCATCCACCCCTTGAAATACCCCCGCCAGATTACCTCTTGAATGAATTTCTCTGCGGCCTCCGCTCCATGCTCCCGCACCGCGATTTCGATGGCGTCTTGTTCGAGCAGAAGACGCCGTCGTAGGTATGGAGAGAGCATTGATACATCCCCGTGTAGGCCCGGACCGCGATCATAATTGCGGCCGTTGGTGTACCTTTTGCCCATCCGTGGCGCGAATGCCCGAAGTGCAGCCTCAGCTGCTTCTCGTGTTGGTGCGATCAGTTTTTGGTCTGAATGATCAAGCGGCATAGCTTCATACCTCCTCATGTACGCGTCGAAGTAAGCTGAAATGACGAACTGTCGAATTTAAGAGCGGTGGATTGCGCGTGGTGCAGGGGTTCACAATATTCTGTTTAAAGGATTGAGCTTCCAAAAGCGTGTCCTATTTGCTGGCAGATGAACGCAGCGGACAACTGATGGGAAGGTGCTGGCTTGAAACCGGAAACCGGAAACGCGCGCAATTTGGTCGACGACTACCTGCACCTCACGAAGGAGGTGCTTCCTTCGTTGGCGCAGAGTGGCGGAAAGGCTTGGCCGGTGCGCGAGGACCATTGCTTTCAGCGGATCGTGTTGGATACCATTTGCGGTGGCGTTTGGTACGCGCACCTTGACCGTCCTGCTTACAAGAATCTGACGCACGACCAAGCGCAACGCGCGGTTGCTCTTTGTCGCGAGATTGCTGCAGGGCGTGCTGACCTCCGCCAGTTAAATAACCAATCACTGATCTGGCGCGGCAAACGGCGCGAAGGTGTGAACAGCGGTTGAGGAGTGGTTGAGATGCCTAAGCGAACGTCGCTGCAGGATGCAAGGTGGGTTGAGACTGCAGACGATCTGGTTGACGTGGTTCAGGACAAGCGAGAAGGCTGGCGTGCTACGGCTGCAAAAGCCCGCCGCCGCCAGCGTCGGTACACAAAACGCATGACCGATGAGATTGCGCGGCTGGCTCAAGACGGCGCTGATGAATCTGACGAATAGTGCGGAAGGGTGACTGCAAAAACATGAAGAGCACAATCGAACTCAAGAATCTGGAGCTTGAGCCGTCTCTGGGAACCTACGGTCCGAATGATGTGGTTCCTGACGTTCACCTCCTTGATCTCAAGCTTACAATCGATCCGAAGCTGGTTTTCATTGATACCGATGGAATGGACCGCGTCTTTGATTACGATCCGCTGATTGCAGAGATCAATCGCCTGGCAATTGACGGGCACTATCACACGCAAGAGCGGTTGATGACGCGGATCGTTACGGCCTGCGCGGCGTATGAAGCAATAGAGGCCGTCGAACTCTGTCTGAGCAAGCGCCCGGTATTGCGGGACAGCGGAGAACTCGGTGTCCGTCTCTATGTTGAGACCGAAGGGCTTGCAGAAGTTCGTTCAATGATACCCGGCTAGCCTACGCCATTCGACAACGTGAATGCCGCACCTGCTGCGACCCTTTGTCGGTGGCCCTCGAATTTCGGGCTTTCGCTCTAGATCATTTCCTATGGTTGATCGTCAAAACACCCCTATCGACAGGCTGCTGTCGCTGGTCTTTGGGCTTCTCAGAATGCCGCCTGGGCTTAGGCGCATCAGCATCGCCTTTGCGTATGGCCTGGTGTGCCACGTCGTATTCGCGTTGGCCGTTGGAGCGATGATTTTAGCTATGTTTTACGGGATGAGCGAAAGCCTGGGGCGCGTCTCGGAACATTGGGCTTTTCTGGCGAACGGATTATTGATCCTCCAGTTCCCGTTGATGCACTCGCTTTTGCTCAGCGAACGTGGCGGCCAACTACTGAATTGGTTGGCACCCGCAGACTACGCACGAACCCTGAGCACTACGACCTACGCGATGATTGCCTCTCTCCAGCTCTTGATGTTGTTTGCGTTGTGGACCCCAAGCGGTGTGGTTTGGTGGCGCGCCGAAGGGACAGTGTTCTATGTCATTTGTGCGCTCTACGCAGTGTCATGGCTCCTTTTGATAAAGGCGAGCTACGACGCGGGGGCAGAGGTTCAATCAGGTGCACTTGGCTGGATGTCGCTGGCCCAAGACAAGAAGCCTGTCTTCCCCGGAATGCCTACAACGGGCCTATTCCGGATCATTCGGCAACCGATCTACGTCTCCTTTGCGCTTACACTCTGGACCGTCCCCGTATGGACGCCTGATCAGTTGGCGTTGGCTGCTACACTGACGGGCTATTGCCTGCTCGCGCCAAAGCTCAAAGAAAACCGCTTCGAAAAAAGATATGGAGCGAGGTTCCGCGCGTATCAGAGCCAAGTCCCTTACGCCGTGCCGTATCTGAAAGGAACAAGAAACCGTGACCAGCATTCCTCGTAATGATCTTTCAATCTATGACCGCGTCGCCGATCAATGGTGGTCAGATGAGGTGCGCTGGGTCCGTACTCTCAAAAATCTTGTACCAGGTCGGCTTGCTTGGTTCGATCGCCACATTGATTGGAGGGACAAGAGCGTTCTCGATCTGGGATGCGCTGGCGGGTTCATGGCTGAAGCATTGGCCACGAAGGGAGCGCGGGTGACAGGCATCGATCCTGCTGCGGATACTGTCGCGGCTGCCAGAAGCAGGGCAACCCTTGTCGGCCAGGACATTCAATACGACGTTGGCGTTGGTGAGGCACTTCCCTATGCAGAAGCGGCCTTCGATGCGGTCGTCTGCGTCGACGTCTTGGAGCATGTCGCTGATCTAGCAAAGGTTGCTTCGGAGGTCGCTCGCGTCTTGCGGCCGGGCGGGATGTTTCTCTACGACACGATCAACAGAAACCTTTTGTCCCGGTTGGCAACGATCACGGTCGCTGAAGACATCCTTGGTCTTCTGCCAAAGGGGACACACGATCCCAAGCTTTTCATCAAGCCAAAGGAGTTGGTGCGCGAACTCACGAACGCCGGTCTTGGTGCTGGGCCTCAGACCGGCCTCGGCCCGCGTGGCATCAATCGAAGAGGTGACTTTGTGTTTGGGCCGCTGCCCCTCAAGTCTATCATCTACATGGGGATGGCGATAAAACCGGAAGGTGCGAAATGACTGAGGTTGCGCTTCTAACCACAGCCCACCTGTTAGGGGGCATGGTCCTATACTCTTTAGGGTTCGCAGTATTTGTGTTCAACGCGGTGCCTGCCGAAACAGCCGGCCCCCTCATTCGAAGGGCCTTCCCGCATTTCTACTTGTTTGTGTTGGGCACCTCAGCAACGGCAGCTTCCAGTAGTCGTTTTTTCAGATGATTGGATCTCCGCGAGCCTGCTCGCAGTCATTGCGCCAACCACTGTGTTTGCAAGGCGAGTCCTTATGCCAGCAATAAACGCGGCTACTGACACAAAGATAAAAGGTCGCTTCAAAGCCCTCCACGGTCTTTCTGTGCTTATCACACTGGCTCACATCAGTGCAGCTGGCTCGGTCATCGTTCGTTTGGCGCATACCTAAACCGGGTTCTGTGCCCCGGCAAAGAACATAAGCAAACCCGATGGGTCGTAGATCGGCCGGATGCGTAGTCTGTTCACAAAAGCCGTGCCGTCTTTGCGGTAGTTCAGAATATCGATCGTGAAACGCGTCTCTGCCTTCAACCCTTGACGGATGGCTTCAATGGCATGTGGGTTGGTTCCAGGCCCCTGCAGGAAGCGACAATTCTGTCCGATTGCTTCTTCTGGCGAGTAACCAGTCTGCGTCTCGAACTCGTCGCTGACATAGATCATCGGGTTGTCAGGCTGAAATGGATCCGAGAACACAACACTCATTTCTCTCTCGTCGGCTTCGAGCAGGGCGCGAAGTTCTGCCTGACTTAAGGTGCTTTGATCAAGTAGGTCGGTAGCCATTATCCAATGGCCTCTTTTTCAGGGTTCTTGAGCTGTACGAACACCATCGCTGGATCCTACGCCGCTGCTCGGCTTGGAAATGTGAGAAAGGCACCCACGTCTAAGGCAGACTGAACAGCCATGACGTCTACGAAGTTGGACGCGCAGTGGAAGCTTCCTGGTACCGCTAAGCAGTTGGTTCCGCTCCTGGTGGCCGCTAGCGCCCCATCCGGATTGTCTTCTACGGACAGCACATCCCGAGCTGAGACATTCAGCTGATCAAGAGCGTACAGATAGGCGTCAGGGTGGGGCTTGGGGCGGGCGATAACGCCGTTGTGGACGATCAAGTCGAAAACGTCCTCTGGAATTGCAAGCTTCTCTAGCAACTGTCTCACGTTGTCTAGGCTCGTCGAAGTGACAAGAGCCAGCTTGCCGCTGTTGGACCTTACATACTCGATTGCTTCAATGACACCAGGTCGAGGCTTTACCACCCTAGAACGGAGCAGGTTGCGGTAGATTTCAGACTTCATCCGGTGGAGCTCGGCCGCATTGACCACATCTTCCCTAGTCTGAGCGTAGGATACCACGCGATCGTAACCGCCAGCACATAGGAGCATCGTTTGATACGCGGTTTCCGACCAATGCCAGCCCAACCCTGACTGGGCAAACGCTTCGTTATAGGCTTCCAGTTGGAGACGTGACGTCTCTGCCAAACTACCAATCGAACCGAAAAAGAGTGTATGCATACCAACCAACCATCTGTGTTTTGGGATAAGATGGATCGAAATAGGCAAAAGTCAACGAATGCCTAGTCTTTGATCTGCGCTGTGTCAGAGAGTTGTGGCAAAGAATGTTGACTTGACCGGCGTGGCCCGGGCCCTTTGACAGTCCATTGACTAATCGTAAAAGAAACTGTGGCACTACGGGAGCTGAGGGCTCTGTCGGGAGAAGGCGCCAGTCAGCTTGATAATTTGAGCTCCGAGGCATTCCGCGCGTCGTTGCTGAAGTCTAGTACAGTTTGGTTTCGACCGAATTAGAACAACGGCTTAATCCATTGTGACGCGCCTTGATAATCCTCGTGTCGGTGATGCAGCCTTGGTCAAATCCCGAGAGCGGATGGGCAAAGCAGTCATTTGAGTTTGAGTTTCCAAGGACGGCTTGGTCCGCATCTCGTAGGCCCTGACCTTCAAAGAGAAGGTCCGCTATCGTGCCTACCTGCTGCCAAGCTGGCCCCTACTTCGCGTTCAACATCGCCTGCCGCAGGATCGCATTCATACGAGATTGGTAGCCTTTTCCACCCGCTTTCAGCCAGGCGAGGACATCAGCGTCCAAGCGCGCAGTGATCTGCTTCTTGATTGGGCGGTAGTGTTCCGGTCGCTTGAACTCAGCAAGCTGCGCATCAGTCAGTTCCGGAATATCGTCGTAGTTGATCTGATCGTCCGGTGCGTTCGCCAGCTCGGCTAGATGCGCCCGCTGCGCATCGGTCAAAGGTGGTAGTGTGTCAGGGGTATAGCTAACCTCTTTCTTCTTCATATCGCTTCCTTTCCGATCTATCGGCCTTTCGGGCGGAGATGATCCTTATCGTTTCGACAACCTGGCCGTCGCTGTCCTCTTCGATAACCGTATGAGCGACCAAGAGCAGCGTGACGCCGTGAACGATGCCTATGGTCTGCCAGCGCAACTCGAAGTCTTCGATCCGATCCTGTCGGGTCAGACAGAAGGGATCATCGAATACGTGCGCCGCCAGTTCGAAGGAGATTCCAGAGTGTTTTCGTTGATTGGAGAGGTTCTTGTCCTCATCCCACGTAAACCGGATCAGCGTCATGCCCGATATGTAACTACAAATCCGTAGTTATGCAAGAGAGTTGCTTCAAAGAGCTCTCGGCTTCCCCTACCCTACAGCTTGAGCGCAATCTTGCATGACCGGTATCGAGCTATGGCATTCAGTCCAACACACCATGGGTTCTTCAAGCTGGATTTTACCTTTCCTGGTGGAGTGACAGTCTATGAGCTTGATCTTGTGGGCATAGATCAAGGGGCGCACGACACTTTGCGGCTTAACTGCTATCTCTCACAAGATGGCGATTTCGTCACGGTCTGGTACGGGTTGCTCGATGCTCACATGACAGAGATCAGTCTTGGTTTTGACCATGACCCGACGTTCGACTTCACGGAGCAATATGAAGAGCCGCTGTTTCGAGGATACATTGAAGACGACAAAACAGGCGCAGTCATCCTGAAAGCCCTCCGGTTGGAGCAGAAGACGCCGAATGTACTTGTTGTTCCGGAGCAAGGACGGCTGGAATGTCATGCGTTGAAGTCCGGGATGTAGCCAGAGAAAACTCCAAGCGCTGTGCAATTAGTAACAGATAACAGTTATCGTCTTCGACCGTCGATCTCGGCAGAAGCTGGTATGGAAATCCCTCCAGCCCGAAGACATGCATAGAGCAGCTCTTTTTTTGTCAAGCCGCGCTTCTGGGCCTCAAGCGCAAAAGCCTCCTTGATCGGTTCGGGCACGTTCGTGAAGGAAAACTGGACGCGCGGGGCGTCTTTTAGGGCCGACGACTTCGCTTTGCTCACGCTTGGCAGCGGCGCGGCCAGCTCTTTGAGCTTCTGAGAGCCAGTATCATCATCCAGATCATCATCGAGATTTACGCTGACTTTGGCCATGAACCACTCCTGTAGAAGCTGAGCAGGCCCCTACCCTGCAAGTCGGCCAACACAGACTTCGCTGATCGGCGCGCCGATCCCTGTGGCGATTGGCCCGTTGAGGTCATTTCCTTGAAACCAGTGCGATGCGCGCACATGGCATTGAGGCGTGGCACGTTCTGTGCATCGAGCGCATCTGTGATGGCTTGCGTGATGTTAGTGTTCGTATCGACGTCCATCATCACCACGAGAGCCGGGATTTCTTTTTCCATTGTCTCGGCAACGCTTTGAACATGGGAATAGGTGCGCTTGGCTCCCTTCGCGTCCGCCTCATTCGCCTTGGAGGGGATTAGGATAAGGTTGGCTGCCGCGATTGCGTGCATTGCCATGGCCGATTTGAAACCGGCCGTATCTACGAAGATCGCGTCATAGGCGGGTTCAGCCTTCTTCATCGCTTTGACTGTCGGGATCAGCTTTTCGTCGTTCTCTTCGTAAAGCCAGTCCAGGGCCGTCTCATCTTTCTTGGCCCACGATTCCAGATGCCGTTGCGGGTCTGTGTCTATCACCGCGATCCTAGCGCCATCTTCGACCATGAGGCTCGCCAGAGCTGTCAGCAGGGTGGTTTTCCCTGCGCCACCTTTCTCCTGAACTACGCTGATAACCTGCGCCATCTTCTGCCCTCGTGTCATTTTAGGAAGCCTTAACAGATAACACTTAACAGTCAACCGATAACAGTTATGTCATAACTATTATTTATTATCTGTTATCAGTTATGGGGCTCTGCCCTTGCGCTCATACCATTTACGACAGAACCCAACAAAAGCGCCGTCAGGATGGCGCGGCGGTTCGCTCATCCACATGCGCCATTCCTGTTCAAGGAAGTAGATGTCCCATGACGGAGCGGCCTCTCGCGCCTTTTCATACGCTTCTGGCGACAGTCGAACCGATATCTCCGAAGTGATCGGCTGTGCGTCCCCGTAGATGTCGAGAAATTCGGGCTTGGGTGAAACCTCAAGCACATCATGCAGCAGCCTAAAGCTGTAATCCGGCATGTGAGACTGGTCTGCGTCAGCCTTGCAGATCGCCTTCACCAAGCGTTTGAACTCTTTGGGTGTGGAAGTCGAGCCTGTCTTGTGTTGCAGCTTGTCGAGGCCGATCCGCCAGACATCCTGCTTTCCGCAGTGTTTTCTGGCCAGCTCATACAGACGCCGCTCCAAGGGCTTCCGAAGCTGAAAATACGCCTTGTTGAGCGTCAGAACATTCTTGTTTTCAATGGCTTTGACAAGCCAGTCGCCCATCTCCAGCTCCACACTGAGAAGGCGGCCGGTGGAATCTTCCTTGACGATCCGGGCATCAGTGATGAACGAGATTGACCGCCATTCGCCGATACCATGATCGTGGATGTTGGTTTCGATCTGAGTGAACTGAAGGCGGGTGAGGGCGCGCCGAAGGGTTGCGTAGGCCTGCCCGGTGGTATGTCGGTTCGTGGCTTTCAGAAGATCGTGCGCAGAGATTCTGACACGGCGGCTGATTTCCTGACCTTCGTTCTTCGCAGCCATAAGCTGGCTCAGCACGTAAATCAGAATGTCACGGTCGAAGACATTGGCGCGGCCTTCTTCAGCTGCTGGTGTGATCTTCACCTTCACATTGCCCTGCTGATACTCGAACGCCGCGAGGTCTTTCTTCACCGAGAGCGAAAACAACGGATGCTCCATCGAGGCACGGTCGCTCTTGGGGGTCGCATCGAGGATGTCACATACGAACAGGTCCGGCTCAGTGTGCCGTTGCGGGAGCAGAGCTGTCCGTTTACGAGGCCGTGCCATTCTTCGATACTCTACCCACTGTTATTCGACAGTCTGCCCACCAACGAGGGGCATTGTTCGATACTCTACACACCCATCTTCGCTAGTCTACCCACCATTTTTCGATACTCTACACACCAAAGGCACGAAAACAGAGTGAATCACAACGTAATTTCAAATGCTTACGAGCGGGCCGATTCTCGTAACACCTTCTATAACACATATATAACACCCAGCTTCGTGGCCTGAGCCGAGGCAATGGTCCCTTGGCCCATGCCACCCACCGAAAAAACGCCCCTCACCTTTGCAGGGGAAGGGCGCTCGGAGACATCTCCGTTCACGGCCATCGGCGTCCCCGCCTGTACCGCAAGGGCATCCTACCATGATATCTTTGTTCCATAAATATCCCGGTGGTGAATGCCCCTTCGGGGCAGAGGAGGCAGAGCCTCCTGGCCGCCTGCGGCGGCCGAGCTGCTGAGAAAAGGACAAAGCGGCAGATCGAGCGCATTTGATCACTCGCGGTAGAAGGCGCAGACATCGGTGTTGGTGGATGTGGTTGTCCACACACCGCCGAGGACAGCGCAGGTGGGACCGTAGTTGGCCAAGAAGCGAGGTAGTGCGAATGTCATCGCCAAAGCCAGGACGAGCGCAGCCAAACCAAATAGGGGCCACCGCGATTTCCACTGTTTCAGCCGCTGTTCCCGTTCCCAGAGTTGACGAAGAGCAGTCGACTTGTCCTCTTCAGCTTTCACCAGAACCTCGCGCGCCCTGTTGGACGCTTGGAGCAGATCGACACACATCTGGCCCATGCGCACGAGGTTATCGTTGATCCTTCCGTCAATTGTTGCACCGACCAGCTCGCCATATCGTTTGGGATCGGTTTGTTCGGCGGCAAGGAACGTGGCGGACCGGACTTCGGCGAGTGTTCCATCCAGGTCTTTCAGAACCTTGGTCTGCGCATCGACGCGATCCGATGTGCGCGCCACGACCTTTGACATCAGCTCGACGGTTTCGCGCAGCTCGTCATCGAGGGGCGGGGTAGGGGAAGGCTTATCGTCAGACATGGCGGCTCCTTTCCGGGGCTCAAGCGGCGTCCTGCGGGACGAAGAGCCCCCGGAACTCGGGATCGGCGTAGTAGCGCAACTTCTGGGTAAGCGCCGAGGGCTGGCCCTGGACGCGCAGGAGCTGGACGTTCGGCGGCATCTGCATGATTTCATCTGGGGTGAGCAGATCGCGGCCGGTGAGGTGGTTCGAGAAGCTGGGGCCGTCGCCGGGCTTGAAACTGTCGGTCTGGAACCGGGAGGTTTCCTGGCCGATCATCTGGCTCAGCCATTTCGCCGTCTCGAAGTCGTTCACCCCGAAGACCTGTTGCACCCCGGCATTGGCGATGAAGGTGTTCGCCCGGTCGCCGTAGAGATCGCGGAGCTGGCTCATGTCCTGAAGGATCGGCCAGAGCTGCAACCCATAGCCCGCCATCAGCCCCATGGCGCGCTCCACGGCCTCCAGGCGGCCGAGAGCGGCGAATTCATCGAGGAGGAAGAGGGTGGGGGAGGAAAGCCGCTGAGACACGCTCTGAGCGCCTGTGGTGGCCGTCAGGGCCTCAGCGTCCCGTGCAATGTCCTGAAGCGCCTGAGAGACGAGTAGACGTAGCCAGCGACTGTAGGCATCCAACCGGTTGGGCGGCAGGACCAGGAACACGGAGGTGATCCGGTGGCGCAGATCGGAGAAGGCGAAGTCCGACCGCGCGAGGCATCGGGCAATCCGTGGACTGTCCAGGAAATGTGTGTGCCGCTGCGCATTCGACAGGACGGAAGCCGCTTCCCGATCCGCCTTGCCGAGGAAGCGGTTGGCGGCGCGCGCGATCAGCCCGCCCGCTTCGTCGCTGTCCTGCATCAGCTCCAAAAGCGCCTTCAGCCGGTCCGGGGGCAGGGTGAGATATTCCCGGACGGTGGCGAGGGACCGGCGGTCGCGATCCTCGTGACAGACGCAGAACATGATCAGCCCGCCGAGGATGGCCTTGGCCTCCTCATTCCAGTGCGCCTCCTGCACCTGACCGGCCGGGTCCATGACCAGGGCTTCCGTCAGGGAGGCGGCATCCTCGCCGAGATCGAGGCTGTCAGGCTTCAGCCGGTCGAGCGGATTGTAGCAAGCTGAAGGATGGCCGCTGACCTCGAACGGATCGAGGACGTGTGTTGTCCCGAAGCGCTGTCGGGCCTCGCCCGCGATCCGCGCGTTCTCGCCCTTGGGGTCGATGACCAGGACCGAGCGGTCCACGGCCAGCAGGTTCGGAATGACTGTCCCGACGCCTTTCCCGGCCCGTGTCGGAGCGAGGGTGATCAAATGGGCGGGACCGTCATAGCGCAGAAGCTGACCCGTGCCAGGATTGCGGCCGATCAACAGACCATCCCCGCCCTGATGTTTCTTCAGCTCCTTGCGGCTGGCGAAGCGGGCGGAGCCGTGACTGTCGCCGGTCAGCCCGAAGAAGACATCCGCGTCGGATTGCATCCGCCAATACTGGAATCCGAATACTGCGCCGATGAAAATGAAGGGACCGAAGACGATCCACTGCCAGGCGCTCTGGCCCGGCTCCTGATCGAAGAAAGCGAAGATGAACGAGACGGCAAACAGAGAGCCGAGCATCGCGCCGAAGGCCATCGCCCCGATCATCCACCCGAACATGATGGGGGTGGCGATCATCCGATAGAAGAACCGCGCGAGGCCCCCCATGAAGAGCATGACGGAGCGCATCACCCGGACCCGTCAGGATCAGAGGGCAGGGCAGGGGAGCCGTCATCGCTGGAGGTCGCACCTCCCCAATCCGCGAAGGCTTTCCGGTCGTGGTCGCGGGAGAGGTTGCGGACAAGCCGGTCCACCATGGCGGCCGCGCCGCTGTCCCGTTCCGCGAGATCGAGGAGTGCGCCGCCGAGGATGACCTTGCGCCTGGTATCCAGCTTACGCTGTTTGGTGGCTTCCCGGTTGCGCAGGGCCTGAAGCCGGGCTTTGGCCTGGACATATCGCTTCTCGGCACGTTCCAGCTCCGTCTCGGCCATCTCAACCCGCTCGCTCAAATGTTCACGTCATAGTTGAGAGACTCTGGCATCCACCTAAGATAACAAGGGTCATCCAAAACCATGCCTGCCTTTCGGCGGAACATGGCGGATAACAAGGCGCGGATCGGCAGATGTCCGCGAGAAAGGGCGGGTGGCACCACCTGTTCTTGAATAGTCTGACGGCAGCGCGAACCCTGAACTGAGGATCAGTGAAGGGCGCACTTATGCAAACTCTCCACCTGCGGCTCCGAGCTTTGCGTGCGATCTCCTTGAGGCGGGGCCCCAGCCGATGGCAGACCCGTTCGATGCGGCGCGCATCGAAATGGGAGACGGCATCGCCTCTCCCAAACCCTCTACGACCAACCTG
>CAKZXZ010000251.1 GCA_937883775.1 uncultured Paracoccaceae bacterium | reverse complement strand
CGATCTGGTCAATCTCGGCGTCACATCCCCCGCCGAGCGCGCAGCGCGATAACACAACACGCGCCGCAGCAGACCCCGCAGCGGCACGACACGCGGCCAGCCTTTGCGTCCCGAAGGCTGGCCACACATACCGCACCGACCCGACCTGCTTCCCCGCTTCACGGATCGGTCCAAAAGGACCCGACACAGGTGCGTTGTGGAAAGCCGGTTCCCGTTCGCAAACGCGGGGGCCGGTTTTTTTATTCGAAGTCTTTACTGTCCATGATCCGATGGATTTCCCGGCGGACCAACTTGCGGACGTTGCGGGTGATCCGCGCGCCCAGCGCGCCTTGTAGCTCTTGCCGGACCAATTCTGATACCATATCCCGCAAGGCATCTTCGTCCAGCATCGCATCATCTTCGGTCACAAACGCCTCAAACGTGTCGTTTTTTGCGTCCGGCGCTGCATCCTCAGGGCGGTCTTCATCCTCGGGATCTTCTTCGGCCTCAAGGAGCGGATCTTCGGATGGAACCGACGCTGGAATATCCTCAGGTGAGACGGTTTCCCACAGGTCCGAGACGTTGCTTTCCAAGGCCGCAGGCGTATTTTCATCGCTTTCGTCGATGCCGTCGGGATCCCAGCTTTCGGATTGTTGGGCGACGGCTGTCTCAAGTTCAGCGATCCGGGATGCCAGCGGGTCGTTAGCTGCCATAATCCCGACGATATCGCTTTCCGGCTGTTCAGACGGCGCGTCTTCGATCATCGGAGCTTCGTCGTCGTCCACCTCAGGCTCAGAGGATGGGTTCTGCACAAACTCTTCCGAGAGCTCAGCATCGAAATCAAGCGCGTCATCAGCCTCATCAAAAAGAGCGACCGCATCATCTTCTACCGCGTCCTCCTTAGCGAGTTGCACAGTATCTTCAGGCACTGGCTCGACATACAAATCGCCCTCGTCCGACTCGGCCTTAGCGTCCGAAGCGGGGTCATCCTGCACCCGAAAATCCGGCGTCAAAACCAAACGATCCGGGGCAGGCGCAGTTGCGGAAAGGCCTTTTTCAGAAGGGCCCGGATCATCCGAGACCAGTTTCCTGATCGACGACAGCACATCTTCGATTTCGACATTCGTAACCGGATCGGACATTGTTTATCCTGCTTTAGCCTCGGCCCAAGTTTAGCCGTAGCGGCAAGCACAGACAACAGGTCATGAAAATTGCGCAGAGATTTTGCAGTGGCCCGATTAGTCCTTATTCAAGGCTCGAAGCACCTTATCAAGCTGACGCCCCTGACGGCTGGTAAATGTCGGCGCATTCTTGACGGCATTATAATAGGCCGCAGGATCATAGGCTTGCACGTTCAGGTTGAGATGATCGGCTGTCAACAGACCCATCGATGACAAGACCGTATAAGCCGCCACAGTTTCCTGCGTTGCAGCGCTGACAGCACTGGCACGGGCGTCCAGCAGCTCCTGTTCGGCGTTAAGCACGTCAAGTGTGGTACGCGCACCAAGTGTCGCCTCTTCACGGACGCCTTCAAAAGCAACCTGTGCCGCGCTGATCTGGCGCGCCACGGCTTGACGGTTTGCACTGGCGGAACGCAGCTGTGCAAATGCGTTGCCAACCCCTTGAATGATCTGTTCGCTCACGATGTGAACATTAGCCCGCGATGCAACAGCACGCTGTTGTGCCTGTCGGACAAGCGACGTCAGTTCACCACCGCGGTAGATCGGGCCACCAAAATTCAGCGACAGCGTTTCGGTGCCGTTGAATGTCTCGTCATCCCATGTCGCAGTGCCCTGTGCGCTGAGCGTGGGCTGCATAGCAGCGCGGGCCACGCGGACATTTAGATCGGCAACGCGCACCTCAAGCTGGGCTTGTTGCAAATCCGGATGGCCGCGTTGCGCGACCTGCTTGGCCTCTTCTTCGGAACTGGCGGTTTGCGGCAGGCCCCGGGGCGCGACAAGCTGGCCGGGCAGACGGCCGATGACAGCCAAGTATTCTTCGCGGGCGATATCGACGTTCCCACTGGCCAGCGCCAGTTCAGCCCGCGCCGAGGCCAATCGCGCTTCGGCTTGGGCCACGTCAGTGCGGGTCACTTCGCCAACTTCGAACCGGTCTCGTGCGGCCCTGAGTTCTTGTGTAATCAGCCGGACGTTGTTTTGCCGCAATGACAGGATTTCCACATCCCGCCGGACCGACATGAATGCCTCAACCGCGCGTAGCAGAATGCTCTGTTCGGCCGACACAAGGCCTTGGCGTGTTGCGAGTACCAGCTCTTTCTGAGATTCGATCGTCAAAAGACGCCGTCCGGCATTCCAAAGCACCAGATCGGCGGTCAACTGCAGATTGCTATTGATGCTGTCTTGCTGAAATCCTTGCGGGTTTGTGTATTGCGCCGAATAGGCCCAGCTCAGGATCGGCCGCAGAGCTGCCACCGATTGTGCAACATCTTCGTCGGCGACCCGCAAAAGCGCGCGCTGCTGATCCAGAAGACCGCTTGTCTCGTAAGCGCCGACAAGAGCATCTGCGAGCGTTTCAGCTTTTGCGGCGACGCCGGCACCAAGTGCGGCGATCACAGCCGCGCTCATGGCGGTTGATCTGATTACGTTGCGCAGCATGCTCAATCCTCGTTCTGTGATCCGCTCTCGCGGCTAAGCGTTCCGGCGAGGTCTGATCTCAATGGCCAGACCTTTCGACCGTAGGCATAGCATAGAATATCCAGACAGATTTACTAGAATGATCCGTCCAAAGGGCTGTCTTTACAATCAATTGATTTGACTAGGTCACAGTGAGAAGGTTTTCGCCGCTTCAAAACCCTCCAGAACAGGCGCACCAGCGTTGAAAACATCGCGCCAACTGATATCGCCATCGATTTTATAGCCTATCCGCACTACGCCCAGCGCCGCTTGGGCAAAAAGCGCGCAAATGCGACCATTCTCTTTCAGCTGGTCACTTAACGCCTGGGGCACTGTTTCCACGGCACCTTGCAGGATGATGACATCATATGGCCCGTGCTCTGAAGCGCCGTCTCTTAGCGCACCAACCTCAATCGTCGCATTATCGACATCGTGATCGCTGAGCGTCGCTTGGGCATCCTGTGCGATGCTGGCATCGCTTTCCAGACCGACCACGGCTTCTGCCATCCGCGCCATAACCGCCGTCGAATACCCAAGCCCACAGCCGATATCGAGCACCAGATCATCGTTGGCGATATCCAGCGCATCCAGCATCTTGGCGAGCGTCCGCGGCTCAAGCACGACCCGCCCCGAGATGAGCGGCAGGTTTTCGCCGACATACGCCATATCCCGAAGGTTTCGTGGCACATATGCCTCGCGCGGGACTGTCAACATCGCGTCGATGATCGGGAATTTGGTAACATCAGAGGGTCGAACCTGAGTATCGACCATCATGGTGCGGCGCGTGGCGTTGTCGGACATGTGGCGTTCCATACGGACAAAATCGGCTGGATAAGCCTTTGCCACACCTCGCCTGCTCAAGCAACGTCGAAGCACCGATAACCATCTTGCACCACTCTTTGCCTTGCGTTAGGTGAAGCCGACCATTGCGGCGAGTTGGCGGAGTGGTGACGCAGCGGATTGCAAATCCGTGTACACCGGTTCGATTCCGGTACTCGCCTCCAATAAAATCAGATACTTACGCTTTATTTTGGGCCTTCAGGGGATCTTAGTCTCTTTTTAGTCTCATGAAACTCAATTCCAATTCATACGCCTAGGAACACAATCAACGGCTACTGCAATCGACGGATCGTCGAGCGAAGCCGATATGAGAACCAAAAGGCGAACCGAAATGTGACTTGAAAATCCACGTGTCGGTGGTTTGATAACGCTCAAGGCACCCTTCAAGCCAACCACTTAGTGGAACCCCTATAATGTTAGCTTCGCAAAAGCTCCGGCTTTCACGCCTTGGCACATTATGTACGTCCAATTTGGCTTCGTACAAACGAGTTGTGAAAGGATACGCTCACGTAATTGACTATAAACGCACTCGCAAACTCGAGGCTACTGTCCGCAATAACGACCCAAGGTTTGCTGTTCTTAGAACGAGTAAAATAGATGTGCTTCTCTCGAATGGTTACAGAACACCATAGTTCAGCATTTGCCACGTCCTATATTATTAAGGTTATTGATCGTCAGAAGCTTCGTCGTCTAATTCGGCTTCGGCTGCCACCTCACCGCTAGGCAAAAGGGTCTCTTCAAGCGCAGTGACCGCCTCTGCTCCATTCGTCTTGAGGGTTTCATCAGCACCAGTACCGCGCACGGCGTCAGGTGCCTCCGACGTTGTGTTCAAGCTTTCCGCTACCGCAAAAACCCATATTGAAAGAAAGAGCCAAGGCAACAAATTTAAGACCGAAAAATTTGAGAGTGGAAAGAAAGACCTTTTCGCATTGTCAAACACGATCTTGCTGAGACTTGGGTAGAAACGCGGAAGCGCTTCCCTCATGTGGGTAAGAATAACTGTTTGTTTCGATTGCGTATAAAGCCATACGCCACTGATTGTTAAACCAAAGAGCCTGATGAGTGTATCAACACTTACCCCAGCGATGACGCTGAAGGAGCCCTCGACCAACATTGGTGCGTCAAGTGAAGCAAAAACAAGCAACGCACCCTGGAGGGCAACAAAAATGTTAAAGCGATTATTATAAGACGAGTCTTGAAGGATGTAATAGTCCATCGCTACTGCAGCGGAATGCGCGTCAATCGGCTCCTCAGAATTCAATTCGGTAGCCGATAAGCCATTGGCTTCGCTCACTGAAATGCGGGATTCATCAATGTCCGTTTCTTGTTCCACGCTTACTCCTCTAGTACACTTCGAAATCCTCAAAGTGGCTTCTAGGCACTTTATACGCTCGATATATTTGTCTTAGGCCTGCTTCCCACAAGGGTTTGGGGTGGATATCCAAGGAATTTGCTTCGGGGTACACATAGTCCCAGACAATGTTGCCGCCGTAGTCGACTTCAAACAATCGTCCATAATAACCCTCTGTTATGAATGTGTTTCCGTTTGTGAAGCGCTGTTGGGCTCCCACAATAGGGCTGAAGAAGTCATCGGCAGTGTATTCCCAAACAATTTCCTCTCGGTCCACGCTAAATTCTAGTACGCGGCTGTTTCTGCGGCGCTGATCCCCCGGTGCGAAAGAGATACCGTTGTCGAATACAATAATATTTCCTTTTCCAGGGTAAATATCAGGCAGCAGTCTAGCGTGGTGCTGGCCAAGCGTGATTGGTGGCATCTCATACAAGATCTTCTCTGATTTCCTCCCAAGAAGGAAAACAGAATTGATGTTTCTTGCACTAACGACAATGACAGGTTCCCCAAAACGTTCCGAAACACTTGACCATGAAGTATAGGCTATTGAGTTTATGTGGAACGGATTATCAGTTAATCCTTCTTCGATGTTTCTCCGAACCTGAGCGCCATCGCGAAGTTCGTCGATATGGTCGCCTAAAGACCATTGCCAGTGGATGTCTCCCGTCGCATTTAACTGAACGATAGTAGTGTCAGAGAATCTTCTCCCAGCAAATTCACGGTTCTCCCTAACGACACTCAACCAATTTCCGTTTGGAAGCTCGTGAAAGTCGTGTGTGAACCAGCGCTGTGACGTACGCCGAATGAAGTTGCCCTCTCTATTTATCTCAGCAATCACTCGATTGTTCCGGTTCGTCGTACTTGTGAGGATTCCTAGTATGGTGGCTCGGGAACCCACCCGAATAGGGCGGTACAAGTCGAAACCAGGCGGTGTCCGTGTGAACTCTTCAACTTTTCTTCCATCATGGTCGATCACAACTGCTTTGTTGTCGACGATGCTATGGAACAAGATCAGCCCGTCTTCGACTTTCCCTTGTTTGTAGACGCGAACTCCGGTCTCATCCGATGCTGTTCGCTCGATGCAGCCATAACGATCGTCAATTTTGTCGCGTTCAACCAATGCTCTTACCTCGATTTGATGGGTGTTGCGCTAGGCGCATGTTAAGGAGATAATAGTAGCATGATCAACAATATCATCGGAAACGTCATTGCATCTGGGTCAAACGTTGGCCGTAAGCTGATTTCATTTGAATCCGGAAAGATTGTAAATATCAGAGACGTAACCGAAGAGGACTCGTCCGATTTCAACACTATGGACTTCGGCGACGCGTACATCTCGGCTGGATTCATTGACCTACACGTCAACGGAGCGGGCGACAGGATTTTTCAGTTTTGCAAACGATCAGAGGATGCTGATGCGATATTCGCAGCGTTGGCGAAGGCGGGGACCGCGTACGCCGTTCCAGTGATAAGTGCGACGGATATCGAGGAGTATCGCGCGATACGAAATTTTGCCAGACCCTATGTGCGTTCACAAAGGCAAATGCTGGGGCTCCACTTTGAAGGTCCTTTCATCAACGAAGGAAAGGTCGGGTTTGGAAGGCAAGACTGCGTGGGCGATGGCGCCGTCCAGAGCAGAGATGTGTACTACGACCTTCCCGAGGACATGAAAGTGCTCATGACCATTGCTCCCGAAGCACTCTCGTTCCCAGACGCCCTACAGATGATCAAGGACGGAGTTATTCTGTCGTTTGGGCACACTGAGTCGAGCGCTGAAGAATGCCGGAATTTTGTAGACGTCGGCGTTCGGTACTGCACCCATCTGTTCAATGGCATGCCACCGGTCTCAGGGCGCAATCCCGGCCTTACCGGTGTATGTCTGTCATCTGATAAAGTTACCGTTTCACTGATCCTAGATGGCCATCATTTGGCAAACGAAACAATAAACTTAGTTTGGGCGATGAAGAGATCAGATCGTGTTTGTCTAATATCAGAAGGAATGCCACCACTGGAAGGTTCGCTCCCAGATTTTTCCTATCGAGACATTTATATACAGACACGGCCAGATGGGTCCCTTCTTGATCAGAATGGCGCTTTATCTGGAACAGCAGTAAGCCAAATGAAAATGCTGAAAAGGCTTATAGCTACAACTGGTGCTCGTGTGGACAAGGCTGTCAATGCAGTCACAAAAGCGCCAGCATCTGTTCTCGGCCTAGAAAACTCAATTGGCGACATCAGAGTGGGCTTTGCTGCAAGTTTTTCTGTTTTTTCCAGGGAGTTGGAGCCAGCGGCGACTATTGTTGAAGGTGAAATAAAATGGTGTCGCGACAAAGATCTTACGCAATAGCACAGGCAAATGACTTGAGCTTCAATTCATTAGATTTTCCCAAACGTGCGGAGCTCGTTTAACAACAGCGGCCGTTAATCCGATGAATATGTTGGCCGTGCGATTTAAAAGTCTAGTGTTGGCCGTAAGATGGTCATCTGAATAATTCTACTGCCTAGGCATTTGTTATTCATTCGAAAAGTAGCTCGGGTAGCTTTGCAGAAAGTGCGAACGACGATGCATCTCAGAACCTCGATGCTACACTTCGGTTAGCACTCGAGAGAACCCGTTCGAGAAGTACGGCACGACATGCGGTTTTCTCTGGAAGCGCTTTTGCCCTGCAACCCGGAGCTGTCGCAACCGATCAGCCAAAATGGCGACTAAGCCAAAATCCGTAGGCTAACCCGCGTTTGGTTCGGGGATTGTGACCTGCTCCGCTGAAGTATCCTCTAATTCTTGGCTGTCATGGGTTCCAGCAACATCAGACAACGGACTTCTCAGATGGGCATCTGACAACGCTCACGTTGAAAGTCGACACAGGACTTTGAATACGCGGCGGACATTAGTCTACCGCGAAGTTCGCGATCAAAAGCTTAGACTTTCCTGCCCATCGCTTCCAAAACAACATCCGGTGCATCATACAACTGGTCTTCTTCCCAAGTTTCGAGCAAGTCATCTC
>CAKZXZ010000250.1 GCA_937883775.1 uncultured Paracoccaceae bacterium | reverse complement strand
CGCCCCCGGGCACCATCTAACATCACGTCGATGATTGGCCGGTGAACCGCTCTCTAACGGCCATAAGCTGAACCGGCCGCCTCCAATCCTAATGCGCCGGATCCTTTGTGCCGCTCACCTCTGCGATCGTCGTGCGTGCGAGCTGTTCGATTAAGTTGCGCTCAACGTCTTGCATGACAGATGCGACCTTTCTTTGCAGAATATGTTCGACCGAGCAGTCAGATACAGTGTCGTCGCCCGACGTCGCGATCAAGCTTTCATCGAGCGCTAAGTAAACGTCCGCCAGCGTGATGTCATGTGGCGATCTTGCCAGCCGCCAGCCGCCTGCGTGTCCTTTCTCTGAAGCCAAAAGCCCCGCATTTCGGAGCTTTCCCAGAACCCGCCGCACGACAACGGGGTTGGTGCCAGCGTGATCCGCAATATCCGACGATGTTTGCATGCGTTCGGGGTCACCGGCCATGTGACCAAGCGTGTGCAATGCAAGTGACAGGCGCGAGTTGCGTTTCATGGGCGCGTTTTCTCCAAACGGATCACAAATGTAACCATGAGTGTTGCATTAATCTAGTAACTAAGGCAGTTACTTGATCCGATAAACAACCATCGGAGTGAATCATGTCAGAAGACCGCCTTCCCGTCACGGTCCTTTCCGGCTTTCTGGGCGCAGGAAAGACCACACTTCTCAACCGTGTTCTGAACAACCGCGAGGGGCGACGTGTCGCCGTCATTGTGAACGATATGTCCGAGGTGAACATTGATGCGGATCTTGTCCGCGCCGACACCGAACTGAGCCGAACCGATGAAACTTTGGTCGAGATGTCGAACGGCTGCATATGCTGCACGTTGCGCGATGATCTGCTTGAGGAGGTCCGTCACCTCGCAGCTGAAAAGCGGTTTGATTATCTGTTGATCGAATCCACCGGTATCTCGGAACCCTTGCCGGTTGCGGCGACCTTTGATTTTCGCGATGAGGCTGGCGAGAGCCTGTCAGATGTCTCGCGGCTCGATACGATGGTGACAGTCGTTGATGCGGCTAATCTTATGAATGACTATTCCAGCCAGGATTTCCTGCGGGATCGCGGTGAAACCCTCGGCGAAGAAGACGACCGCACGCTTGTGCATCTGCTGACCGATCAGATTGAATTTGCCGATGTTGTGGTCCTCAACAAAATTGCGGATGCAGGGCCCGAGCGCGTCGATGCAGCCCGCAAGATCATTCGCAGTTTGAATGCGGATGCGCGGATCATTGAAACCAATCATTCCGATGTGCCCGCTGATGCAATTCTCGATACGGGGCTTTTTGACTTTGAAAAAGCGCATGAGCATCCGATGTGGGTGAAGGAGCTTTACGGCTTTAACGATCACGTGCCCGAAACCGAGGAATACGGCGTCGCCAGCTATGTTTATCGCGCGCGTCAGCCTTTCATCCCCGAGCAGATCCTGGCGGTTTTGAACGGCGAGATGCCCGGCGTGATCCGTGCGAAAGGTCATTTCTGGATCGCTACGCGGCCTGAATGGGTGGCCGAGTTCTCGTTGGCGGGTGCTTTGTCCAGCGTCAAACCGATGGGCACGTGGTGGGCGTCGGTTCCTCAGGAAAACTGGCCCGACCATGCTTCGCTCCGCGAGTATCTGCTCGATCACTGGTCAGAACCCTGGGGGGATCGCCGACAAGAGCTTGTGTTCATCGGTGCGGGTATTGATTGGCCTGCGTTAAAAGCCAAGCTGGATGGCTGCCTTTTGCCGCTGACGGCGGCGGACGGGCCAGACGTGTTGCCCCTTGATCTGCCCGATCCGTTTCCGGGCTGGCGCCGGACAGAGGCCGCGGCATGAACTTTATAAGAACGGCTGAAAAAGACCTTGTCCAAGGCGTTGCCATTGGCAGCGATCCCGCATCGCTTGGTGCGTTGAGACAACCGGGATGTGCCGCTGCTGTCTGGCGGCGCCAGATGCCATCGGATGTTCAAACCTGGTTGGACGACCTGCCGCCCGACGTTTTGCCCCGTGGTCGGGTCACTTTGCCAAGACAATCGGTGTCAGAGGCTGTCGAACATCTTTGTGACATGTCGGGGCTGCCAGCGGCCCCCCAACGAAACTGGCTGCATCAGGATATCGTCTTGTTGGCGAATACGTTTGCCGATCTCACCCAAGCGATGGTTCTCCGGCTGCGGCTGGACGCGATCACGACAAACGCATGCCGCAGATTTCATAAGGACGCCGTCACTTCGCGGTTGGTGTGCACCTATCGCGGAACTGGTACGCAATACGGTCAGTCGGACGGCGAATCAGATCCTGCTCACATCGTCACAGTACCAACGGGCGCACCGATCCTGTTGCGCGGCACGCTTTGGCCCGAAATCCCGGCGTCGGGTCTTTTGCATCGCTCGCCGCCCATCGAAGGCACGGGCGAAGTGCGGCTGGTGCTGGTTCTTGATCCCATTTTTGATCCCGACGAACCCGCATGATCGGCACCACCGGGTTGCAGCCATGTGTCGCAATCCGCGATCAATCCATCCGGCATATGGCGGTGTTAAGGTGCCTTGACCATCGCGGCAGCCGCCGCGTCAGGCAGCCTTTTTATGGCCACTGATGGCGCCCCTCATCAATCGTTAGCAAACAAATCTAGAGGAATACGTATGTTACTGGTCAAACGCATTGTCGCGGCGGCTTTCATGGCGATCACCGCTGCGCTGCCGTCTGTCGCCCAAGAGGGCAGTTTCACCATTTCGGTCACCTTCGGGCCGAGTGCCGAAGTGCCGGATCCACGGGCTGGCTATAACGGCTGGATGTCCAATCAGACGGGTGTCACCGAAACCCTGATGGGCATTGATTACGATCTGAACCTCTATCCACGCCTTGCCAGTGGCATTGAACAGACCTCGCCGACCACATGGCGTGTTACCCTGCGCGACGGGCTGCAGTTTCACGATGGCACGCCGGTGACGGCGCAGGCCGTGGTCGATGCGATCACACCGATCTCGCAAGAGGGGCAGCCTGGCCACAATGCGCGCATTGCGTCGGTCCTCGATCTGGCAGGCATGTCCACCGATGGCGACGCCGTCATCGTTTTTGAGACGAACAGCCCGAATGCGGCCTTCCCCTGGGGCTTGTCCGAGCCGGGTATCGCCGTGCTTGGTCCTGCGTCCGAGGCGTTTCCGATCAATGCGACAGGCCCCTATATCTTCCGCGAAGCGATCCCTGAGCAGCTTTACCGGGTCGAGGCCAATCCAGATTACCGCCTTGGTGCGCCAGGCTTCGAAGAAGTTCAGGTCGTCGTGTCTCCTGATCCCGCGACCGCGGCGCTGGCCTTTGAGGCAGGTGAGGTTGATCTGGTTATCAATTACCCCGAAACCGATTTTGAGCGCATACAGGAAACCGGCGCGCTTGGCTTTACGGCACCGACGGCGCGGCTGTATTTCTACTCGGTCAATGCCACCTCCGGCCCGATGGCAAACCCGCTGATCCGCCGTGCCGTGTCATTGGCGATTGACCGCGAGGGAATTGTGGATGCCGTTCTCTCTGGTGTTGGTGGTGTCCCGGCGGGCACGGTTGTACCGGCAGGCAAAAACTGGGCTGCCGATATCGATCCGGTTTATGATCCCGCACAGGCTGAAGAGCTCTTGGCCGAGGCAGGGGCGGTGAAGGAAGGCGGTCAATGGATGCTTGATGGCGCCCCGCTTGAGATCGACATCCTGACATATTCATCCCGCGCGGCGTTGCCGCCAACAGCGGAACTGACACAGGCGTTTTTGCAGCAGATCGGGATCACGTCCTCGATCCGGGTCGGGGAATACGGCGCCAGTAATGACGCTATGGCCGCCGGAGAGGGTGACATGTTCCTGCAGGCTTGGGTGATGCTGCCGCAAGGCGATCCCGGCTCGATCCTTGAATTTCTGCTGAAAACAGACGGTGGATCAAACGCGGGTCGGTATTCAAACCCGGATCTGGATGCGCTGCTGGACGCCGGACGGGTGACGTTCGATCAAGCGGAACGCAAAGTGATTTATGACGAGGTCCAGCAGATCATCGCGGCCGATGCAGCCATGATCCCGGTCTTTCATGTCAGTCAGGCGAATGTTTCAAAACCGGGGCTGACAGGTTATGCCGTTCATCCGACAGAAACCTATTGGCTGACCCACGAGACCGCATTGACGGAATGACAATTTCCATCTCTGGCCTGAGCGTCTCCCGCTCGGGCCGCACCCTTCTACATCCCACCACGGTCAACATCGAGCCCGGCGAACGCGTTGGTCTTGTTGGTGCATCGGGGTCTGGAAAGTCGACGCTGGGCCATGCGCTGGTTGATGCTTTGCGCAGGCAGGGCCACAGCGTGGCGCATGTGCCGCAAAGCCCGGACGAAGCGCTCGATCCGCTGCGCTCTATGGGGTTTCATTGGGCCGAAGCAGAAAGCGCATTGGATCTTGCGCCCGATGTCGCCAGACAAAAGGCGCTGTTTGAGGCGTTGCGCATCGACGGGGGCGATCTGCGCAAACGCCCCTGGGGCTGGAGCCGCGGCATGCAGCAACGGTTCGTCATTGCGATGGGCCTGATCGGCACGCCGGACCTTTTGGTCATGGACGAACCGACCTCGGCGCTTGACCCGGTCGTGGCTGCGCGAAGCATGGATTTGCTGGATCGCTATCTGGCCGACCGGCAGACGGCGCTTTTGCTGATTACTCACGATCTGGGTCTTGCCGCGCGGCGCATGTCGCGTCTGATGGTGATGCACGAAGGCCGGATTGTCGAAGACGCCCCAACCGCCGCTCTTTTGGCCGCGCCAGGCACCGCGGCGGCAAAGGCGCTTTGCTTGCATCGAAACTGGTTGGCCTTGCCATGTTGAGTGTCGAAAACATTGCTGTGCGATATCGCGGTGTTACGGTCCTGCAGGACATATCCCTGACGCTCGCAGCTGGGCGGACGCTGGCTGTTGTGGGCGAAAGCGGGGCCGGTAAATCAACCCTGATCGGCACGATCCTTGGGTTGGTTCGATGCAGCGCAGGGCAGGTCACGTGGAACAAGGCCCCCGTGCGCAGATGCCGACCCGCGCTTGTCATGCAAGAACCCCGAAGCGCGTTTAATCCACGCGTATCCTTGCGGCGATCCGTGACCGAACCGCTGATCGCAGAGCGCCGACCCGTCGACGAAAACCAGATGGCCGCGCTGTGTCGCAGCCTCGATATTCCGACCGACCTGCTTGAGCGTCGCCCGTCAGCAGTGTCCATCGGACAGGCGCAGCGGATCGGCATTTTGCGCGCGCTGATCGCGGCTCCGCCGCTTGTCCTCTTTGACGAACCGCTCTCGGCGCTTGACGCGGTGACGCAAAAACACACAGCCCGCATGATTGCAGATTTGCAGGCCAAGGAAGGGTTCGCGGCTTTGATTGTAACCCATGATCTTGGCTACGCTGCGGCCTATGCCGATCATATCGCGGTGTTGCGCGCAGGGCGGATCGAAGAGCTGACGACAGCGCAAGCCTTCATTGACGCGCCCCAAACGGCGTATGGTCGCGAATTGCGCGACGCCGCTTTTGCGCTTGGCGCACTGGAGCGCGTCGCATGATCCAGCTGTTTCTCGGCCTTGTTCTGCGCGCCGTTGTGGTGCTGACCGGCACGGCGCTGGCGACGTTTTCCCTGCTTTGGCATGCGCCCGGTGATCCTGCCTTGGCCATCGCGCTGGCCCGCTTCAACGCGGTCGTGTCCACAGAGGTGGTCGATCAGATTCGCGTCGAAGCCGGGCTGGATGCCGGGTTTTGGACGGCCTTCAAAGCGTGGATCCTCCCGCTTTTGGGCGGCGATTTTGGCAGCTCGTCGGTGACTGGCCGTGCGGTCTGGCCTGATCTTGTGACGGCTATGTCCTACACTGCGCCTCTGGCGCTCAGCGGGCTTTTGATCGGCGTCGCCGTGTCCGTGCCCCTTGCCATTCTCGCGGCGCGGCGGCCCGGCGGATGGCTTGATAGATCAGCGGTGGCAGTTGCCTCGCTCGGGGCGGCGATCCCGACCTATTGGCTGGGGCTGTTGCTGATCCTGCTTTTTGCGGTGCAACTGGGGTGGTTGCCCGCGATGGGCGCGCGCACGCCCGTGCACATCATCTTGCCCGCACTCACGCTGGGTCTTGGCGTGGCAGCCTCCCTGACGCGAATCCTGCGTTCCGGCATTCTCGAGGCGCGCGGCCAGCCGTTCCTGCCTGCGATCCGACGCCGCGGCGTCGCCTCCCGCGCTATCGAGCGCGCGCATGTCGCCCCCCACGCCGCGATCCCCGTTGTGACGGTCTTTGGTCTGGAACTTGCCTTCCTTCTGGAGGGCGCCGTCATCATCGAGGTGATCTTTGCGCGCCCCGGTCTTGGCACGTTTCTGGTCACCGCAATCGAAACCCGCGATTTTCCGAAAGTGCAGGCGGTGGTGATCCTGGCCGCGCTTCTTTTCGTCACCGTCAACCTGGTCATTGACCTGATCTACCGCGCGCTTGATCCGCGTATCGGGTCCCGCGATGCGTAGCGTTCTGGCCTTGGTTTCGGTGTTTGGCGCGCTTGTCCTTTTGGGGCCGATCCTTGCGCCTCATGATCCCACGGCCATCGACATCGCCAACCGCCTCAGCCCGCCAAGCCCTGACCGGCTTTTGGGAACTGATGCGCTGGGCCGAGATATCCTGTCGCGGCTCTTATACGGGGCGCGCTGGTCGCTGGGGCTGGCATTCCTCGTGTCCCTGATGGGTCTGGCCCTTGGGACTATGGCGGGTCTTCTGGCAGCCCAAGGGGGCAAGCTGGCCGACTGGACGGTCATGCGCACCACCGACACGTTTCTTGCCTTTCCCGATCTGGTGGCCGCCGTCGTGATCGTTGGCGTGTTGGGCGCAGGCACAGGCAGCCTGATCTTTGCGCTGACGATCACCGGCTGGATGCGCTACGCCCGCGTTGCGCGCGGCATCGGATTGTCGCTGCAAACCCGTGGCTACGTGGTGCAGGCACGGCTTGCCGGCCTGTCGCCCCTGAGTATCGCGCGCTGGCATTATCTGCCGTCGCTCTTGCCGTCATTGACCGTTGTCTGGACGGGCATGTTTGCCCGCGCGATCCTTGGCATCTCGGCCTTGGGGTTCCTTGGATTTGGGGTGCAGCCCCCAACGCCGGAATGGGGCACGATGCTGCTGGACGCGCGCATTCACATGCGCTCGACGCCGTTGCAGATGATCTGGCCGGGGCTGGCCGTGGTCATGTGCGTTCTGGCGATCAACCTTGCAGGCGACGCCTTGCGCGACACCCTTGCCGAGCAAGGCCTGCCCGAATGACCACATCCGACAATCCCGGCCTGGCGATCGGCCTGCGCATCCTGTCAGGCGCCCTTTTTGCAGCAATGCTGATTTGCGTCAAAGCGCTCAGCGGTGCGGTGCCTTTGGGGGAAATCGTCTTCTTTCGGTCTGCATTCGCCTTGATCCCGTTGGTCATCTTCCTGTGGATCCGGCATGAATTTCCCGGCGGTCTGGCAACAAAACGCCCGCTGGGCCACTTGCTGAGAGCCAGCTTTGGTGCGCTGGCCATGTTTGCCTCCTTCGCGGCCATCGCCCGGTTGAATGTCGCCGAAGCGATCCTGATTGCACAGCTTTCCCCAATCCTGATGGCCGTGGCCGCCGTTGTCTTGCTGTCCGAGCGTTTGACGCTGTGGCGTGTGGGCGGCCTCGCGCTGGGCTTCGCGGGCGTTGTCGTTCTTGTCTGGCCTGAACTGGGCGGCAGCGATGCGGATGCGGGGCGGCTGATCGGGTTCGTGATGGGATTTCTTGCCGCCGTTCTGACCGCCTTCGCGCTTATCATGGTGCGCAGCCTGAACCGCTC
>CAKZXZ010000249.1 GCA_937883775.1 uncultured Paracoccaceae bacterium | reverse complement strand
ACCTGATAGCCCGCCGCCGCAAGCTCAATCGCAAAGCGCCCGGTGCCGCAGCCGATATCCAGGACCCTGCAAGGTGGATCAGGTAGCTGCGCCCGATAGAAATCGAAATCATCACGCGCAGTATTCAGCGCATCATAGACCTCAACCAGCGCTTTGTTTTGGTAGAGTTGATCCATGCACTCAGGGTGACAGGCCCGCGTCGCGCGGTAAACTGCAGCCTTTCGAAAAGCTACCGGCCCGGAATAACGCCGCGCTTTTCGCCGACGCCTTCCCAGCCATCAATCGCCTTGATCGCGTCTTCGGCGCTTTCGACAAACTGAAAGAGCTCAAGATCTTCGGCCGAGATGGTTCCTGCCTCAGACAAAGCATCCCAGTTGATGATGTCGCGCCAGAACTTTTCGCCGAAGAGCAGGAAAGGCACGCGGGCCATGCGTCCGGTCTGGATCAGGGTCAGGCTTTCAAACATTTCGTCCAGCGTACCGAAGCCGCCGGGGAAGACGCAGATCGCCTTGGCGCGCATCAGGAAATGCATCTTGCGGATCGCGAAATAGTGGAAGTTGAAGCAGAGCTCGGGCGTGACGTATTCGTTGGGTGCCTGTTCGTGCGGCAGCACGATGTTGAGGCCGATGGATTTTCCGCCCGCGTCCTGCGCGCCGCGATTGCCGGCCTCCATCACGCCGGGACCGCCGCCGGTGACGATCACGTTTTCGGACCCGTCCGAGCGTTCGGTCATCAGGCGGGCAAAGGTGCGGGCTTCTTCGTAAAAGGCGGAGAGGTCTGCCAGCGTTTGGGTGCGGGCCTTGTCTTTGTTGGCAGGCGCGGGAATGCGCGCACCGCCGAAAAGCACGATGGTGGAGTTCACGCCGGCCTCATCCAGCGCCAGTTCGGGCTTGAGCAGCTCAAGCTGCAAGCGCACCGGGCGCAGGTCGGGCCGACAGAGGAAATCCTCATCCGCGAAGGCCAGCCGGTAGGCGGGGGCGCGGGTTTGGGGGGTGTCTGGGATGTGGGTTGCTGCTTCGATATCTTCGTTGCTGTGCCGCAAAGGATGGCGGCGGGTGTCGTCTTTCATCGGATGCCTCAATGGATTGCGTGCCTGTTGCCTTGCGTTTATAGGCTGCCGCAGACCAACGCTATGAAAAATAAGGGGCCGACCATGTCGAACGCGCAACTGGAAACAGCTATCGAAGCCGCCTGGGAGGCGCGCGACACGATCACGCCCGCGACCACAGGCGAAACCCGCGAGGCGATTGAAGACACGCTAAACGCTTTGGACGGCGGCACGCTGCGCGTCGCTGAAAAGCAGGAAGATGGCAGCTGGTTTGTGAACCAATGGGCTAAGAAGGCCGTGCTGTTGGGCTTCCGTATCAAGGATATGGAACAGCAGGACGGCGGCCCGCAGGGCAGCGGCTGGTGGGACAAGGTCGACAGCAAGTTCAAGGGCTGGGGCGACAACCAGTGGAAGGCTGCGGGCTTCCGCGCTGTTCCGAATTGCGTGGTGCGCAAGTCGGCCTTCATCGCGCCGGGCGTGGTGCTGATGCCGTCTTTCGTGAACCTCGGCGCTTATGTTGATGAAGGCACGATGGTCGACACATGGGCGACGGTCGGCTCTTGCGCGCAGATTGGCAAGAACGTGCATCTGTCGGGCGGCGTCGGCATTGGCGGCGTGTTGGAGCCGATGCAGGCGGGGCCGACGATTAT